>CAYPZP010000035.1:0-21713 GCA_964415285.1 uncultured Halomonas sp.
GACGGTGCTCGGCCCGCATCAGGCCGAGTCCGCTTTCGTGCACCGGCTCGAGCATGCGGCCCTGGTCGCTCTCGGAGATCACGTACTCGCGGTAGCCAAGGAACGTGAAATGGTCGTCTGAAAGCCAGCGGAAGAACTCCCTGGCTTCGGACAATTCCTGCTCATCCAGACCGTGGCTGGTTCGATCGACCTGATCGGAAATCTCCAGCGCCTTGGCCTTCATGTCGCGCCAGTCGCTGACCGCGACCCGCACATCGTTCAATGCCGAACGGATGCGGCGCTCGATCCGGGCCAGCGCGTCCGGCGAAGTCTGGCGATCGATGCGAATGTGGATCAGCGATTCCTGCGCTACTTCCGAGCTGCGGTCGTCCTCGACCATGGACAGGAAATGGCCGCCCTGATCCCGCTTCAGCCTGAGTACCGGGTGAATGATCAGGTGGACACCGATGTCGAGACGCGATAGCGCCAGCACCACCGAGTCGACGAGGAACGGCATGTCATCGTTGACCATTTCGACGACGGTGTGACTGGAAGACCAGCCGTGCGATTCGGTCGACGGGTTGTAGACCCGGATCAACAACTCCGCCGGGCGACGACGCCGGAAGAACTCGAAGAAGCCGGTCACCATGAGCGCCTGCTCTGCCGGCGGTTCGTCGATCGCGTCGGGCGCGGGATAGTTGCGCAGGAACTGGCGCGCGAACCCGACTTCCGGGGACGAGGGCGGTCGATCCAGCGCCCCGAGCACCTCGTCGATCCTGTTGTTCTTGTTCATTCCAGACCCAAGGAGTTCGCTGGTCGGTTGCCGAACCGCTTGCCGCGGCCGACCCGATGACCGGCCCGGCAGGTGCCGGACGGGTGTTCGCAGATGATGGACCGCCTATCTAACCACAGCGAGCCGGTGCGGCACAAGCGCCGTGTCCGGGTTTAGCGCAATCCGGTTTCCAGACGCCCGATGACCATCCGCTGGATCTCGCTGGTGCCTTCGTAGATTTCGGTGATCTTGGCATCGCGGAAGAAGCGCTCGACCGGCATTTCCTTGCTGTAGCCCATGCCACCGTGGATCTGCACGGCCTGATGCGTGATCCACATCGCCGCTTCGGAGGCGAACAGCTTGGCCATCGATCCATCGACCGTGAAGCGTGCGCCGCTGGCCTGCGCCTGCTGCTTCACCCAGGCGGCACGCAGCGTCAGCAGCCGCGCGGCCTCGAGCCGACACTTCATGTCGGCGATCTTCGCCTGGATCATCTGGAAACTGCCGATCTCGCGACCGAAGGCCTTGCGCTCCCGAGCCCATGCGAGGCTCGCCTCGTAGGCCGCCTGGGCAATACCCACGGCCTGCGCCGCGATGCCGATCCGGCCAGCGTCGAGTACGCCCATCGCGATCTTGAAGCCTTCGCCCTCTGCGCCCAGCAGGCAGTCAGCCGGGCAGCGGTAATCGGCGAGTTCGATCTCACAGGTCGCCGAGGCTCGAATGCCCAGCTTCGGTTCGGTCTTGCCGCAGCTGAATCCGTCCCGCTCGGTGTCGATGATGAAGGCCGAAACGCCCCTGGCGCCGGCTTCCGGGTCGGTCATGGCGAACAGCACCAAGTAGCGCGCATGCGGACCGGAAGTGATCCACGACTTGCGCGCGTTGATCAGGTAATGACTGCCGTCGTCGGAGCGCACCGCACGCGACTTCATGTTCGAGGCGTCGGAGCCGGACTGCGGCTCGGTCAATGCGTAGGCCCCGATTTCGGCGCCGCTGGCCACCGCGGCAACGAATCGCTGCTTCTGTTCCTCGGTGCCGTGTTTCAGAATCCCGTTGCAGAACAGGGAGTTGTTGACGCTCATGATGGTGCCGTGGGCTGCATCGGCGGCGCAGATCTCGATCATCGCCAGCACGTAACCGATGGTGTCCAGACCGGCCCCGCCGTACTCCTCGGGTACTTCGATGCCCATCAGGCCGAGCTCACCCATGGCCCGGATGTTGTCCAGCGGAAACTCTCCGGACAGATCGAAGTCAGCGGCGACGGGAGCGATGCGTTCGCGCGCGAAATCGCGCGCGGCGGCCTGGATCATCTGCTGTTCTTCGGTAAGATTGAAGTTCATTGTTTCTGGGACTCTCGCGCGAAACGGAACGGGACCCCGACCGGCGCCGGGCAATATGGGTCTCCAGGGACGCTCCGATCGTCCACCGCATGCAGTTCACCCGAACCCGCGTCGGATCGGATCGGCGTGTCGCGACCCGCCCGCGCTTCGGTGCTAGCCGAACGCTTGCCGTGCGGCGCGTTTCGATACGGTGCGGCGCCGGTCGTGTCAGACCCGGCCACAAACCGGATTTCGACGCCAGCGCGCGCTCGATCGGAGTCTCTCTGGAACGGCTGGGAGTATAGCATCGCAGCGTCGGACGGCGCTCGAGGCGACCGGCGACCGAAAGCCCTGCACAAAGGCGACGTGCGCCAGTGTGAACCCGTTCTCTTGACATGACATCACAGTCGGCTAAACTTGCAAGTCCGGTCTGGGGTTCCCCCCTTCCCCGAACCGGATTGTGGCCGAGGTTCCCCCCTTGCCTCGGCCACTTCTTTTATGCCGAGGTGGCGGAATTGGTAGACGCGCTAGCTTCAGGTGCTAGTGTCCGCTAGGACGTGGGAGTTCGAGTCTCCCCCTCGGCACCATCTTCTTCACGACTGTTGGGTCGCGGCGCCGTCGATCGAGACGGCGTCGAAGATGCGTTCGGCGCAATGCGCGGGTAGAATGCCCGCGATGCCGAGGTGGCGGAATTGGTAGACGCGCCAGGTTTAGGTCCTGGTGGGATTTCCCGTGGAGGTTCGAGTCCTCTCCTCGGCACCATCGCACGCTGCAGCGCGAATTCTCACCGCGACGCCGCGGCATGAAGCCGGAGTCTCAGAAGGCGTTGATGCCGGTAATCTCGCGCCCGACCACGAGCTGGTGGATCGTCTCGGTGCCCTCGTAGGTAATCACCGATTCCAGGTTCAGCATGTGCCGGATCGGCACGTACTCCAGCGTAATTCCGGAGCCGCCGAGCAGGTCGCGACACTCACGCGCGATATCCAGCGCCATCCGCACGTTGTTCCATTTCGCCAGGCTGACCTGGGTCGGGTGCATCCGGCCGGCATCCTTCAACCGACCGAGACGCAGCGACAGCAGCTGGGCCTGGGTGATCCGGCGCGACATGTCGGCGAGCTTGATCTGAACCGCCTGGTTCGCCGAAAGCGGCCGATCGAACAGCGTCCGGTCGGCGGTATACCGAAGCGCCTCGTCAAGACACGCGATGGCGGCACCGATCGGCCCCCAGGTGATCCCGTAACGCGCCTGGGTCAGACACGAAAGCGGCCCTTTCAGACCCGAAACGTTGGGCAGTCGATTGGCCTCGGGCACGCGGACGTTGTCGAAATAGAGTTCCGAAGTCACCGACGCACGCAGCGACATCTTCGCCTTGATGTCGCGCGCCTCGAAGCCCGTGGAATCGGTCTCGATGATGAAGCCCTGGATGCCGTCGTCGGTGCGCGCCCAGACGATCGCGATCTGCGCCAGCGTCCCGTTGGTGATCCACATCTTGGCGCCGTTGATGATCCAGTCGTCGCCGTCTCGCCGCGCATGCGTTTTCATGTTGCCGGGATCCGAACCACCGTGCGGCTCGGTCAGACCGAAGCAGCCGATGACCTCGCCTCTCGCCATGCCGGGCAACCAACGCTCGCGCTGTGCTTCGGAGCCGAAGGCGTGAATCGGATACATGCACAGCGAGGACTGCACCGAAACGAAGCTGCGCAAGCCCGAATCCCCGCGCTCCAGCTCCTGGCAGATCAGTCCGTAGCTGACCGAGTTGAGACCGGCGCACCCGTAACCCTCGAGGCTGGAGCCGAGCAAGCCGAGATCGGCGATCTCGGCGATCAACTCGCCCGGGAATCGGCCCTCGTCGAAGCATTTCGGGATCAGCGGCAGCGCTCGCTCATCGACGAATCGGGCGACCGAGTCGCGGATCATCGCCTCCTCTTCCGTGAGCTCTTCGGCAATCTGGTACAGGTCCAGCGGATCCAGTCGTTGCATGCAATCAGGTCCTCGGAAATTGAAGAAACAGCGTCGCGATGAAGCGATTTGCACCCGGCGGTCCGGGCACGCGATTCATGCCCGCCGGCCCGGCCGTTCGAAGCTTGCGGTTGCGGCGCCGAAGCGGTGTCGATTCTATCAGTCACGATGCCTGTTCACGTCAAGCGGCGGTATAATATACGGTTTGCGACACACTGGATCGATGCATGCGTGAACTCCGCTTCGTTGCGCTGGCGCTGGCGCTTCTGCCGCTGACCGGACTGGCTCAAGGCGACCCGGCTCGCGGCGAGAAAATCGCCTATACCTGCACCGGCTGCCACGGTATTCCGTTCTACAAGAACGTGTATCCGACCTATACCGTGCCGAGGCTGGGCGGCCAGAACCAGGAATACCTGATCAGCGCGCTGAAGGCCTACCGGTCCGGCGATCGCAAGCACGCAACGATGCAGGCTCAGTCATCGACGCTGTCCGACCAGGACATCCTCGACATCACCGCTTACTTCGTCAGCTACAGCGAGGAGGAATCGTGAGATATCGCGTGATTGGATCCGCTCCGGCCGCCCTCGCGGCGTTGATGCTGTGCGCAGCCGGATATTCCACCCATGCGGACGCCGGAGACTACCGCCGCGGGCTGGAGAAATCCCAGGTATGCCAGTCCTGCCACGGCCGAACCGGCAACGAAAGCCTGTTGCCCAGCTACCCGATTCTCGCGGGCCAGCACGCTGACTACCTGGAATTTGCGCTGAAGAGCTATCGCGACGGATCGCGCAGGAACGCGGTGATGGCAGGATTCGCCGCCAACCTCAGCGACCAGGACATTGCCGATCTCGCCGCCTGGTACTCGAGGCAGGAAGGTCTGGAGGATCTTTCAATCGATTGACGGCAGCCGGACACGGCGCCCGGCCGGGGCGCGCGAATCAGGTGAAATACGGGTTGTCGCCGGTGCTGTGATCGGTTGCGTCCCGGACGTTTCGAACCTCCGGGATCAACTCGCGGATCTGTGTCTCGATACCCTGTTTCAGCGTCACGTCCACCATGCCGCAACCATGGCAGCCGCCGCCGAATCGCAGCAGCACATCGCGATCCTCGGTCACTTCGACCAGCGACACGACGCCGCCGTGCGAAGCCACCATCGGGTTGATCCTCGACTCCAGCACCCAGGCCACGCGCTCGTGCAGCGGCGCGTCGTCGTCTGGTTGCTGTCCCCGCAAGCCGGGCGCTCGGATGCTCAATTCGCCGCCGGTTTCGCTGGATTCGAAGTCGATCATCGCGCCCTCGAGCGCTTCACGACCCGATTCCGAGACGTACAACGTGAACGCGTTACAGTCGATCGCTTCATCGTCGGCGTCGTGTTCCCCGGGCGGACAGAAATTCAGCGCAACGTCGGCCGAGGGTGTTCCCGGATGGTTCACCGACAGCCGCAGCTGGGTGCCGTCCGGTTGGTCGTCCAGCAGCTTGGCGAAGTAGTCGCGCGCAGCAGGCGTCACGGTCAGCATTCGGGAGCCTCCGACAGGGTTTCGATCGATCCGCGATTATACCGCACTGAATCGGTCCGGTTTCAGTCGTCCAGCGCGGAGAGCCGCGACAACAACCACGGCAGCGAATGGTCCAGGCGCCAGTCCAGGCCGCTGTGCGTGCCGTCGAATTCTTCGTGCCGATGATCGATACCGGCACGATCCAGGTGCCCAACCAGCTCGCGCGTGCCGTAGTGGATGAAGTACTGGTCGCGGTTTCCCGCATCCAGCCACAGGCCATCCAGCGCCGCCAGCGATTCGAACTCGGCGTCGCCCCAGCACACGGGATCGAACTTCAGCCAACGCGCCCAGACATCCGGAACGAGCTTCGCCGTGACCAGGTCGAAGGGCAGATCCAGGTTCAGCGCCCGCCCCGGAGCCGGTGAATAACTGGCCGCCAGGCACAAGGTCATCAAGGTATGAAACGCGCGTCCGCCGGGCCGCTGCAGTCTCCAGAAGCCGGTGACGAACGACTCCGGCTCGCGCTCCCAGGCTGCCAGTTCGTCGCAGCAAGCCGCGAAATCGCGCAGGTAGACCCGGTCGAAGCCACAGTCGCCGGCATGGCTGGCCACTGCACCGAACACGCCCGGGAACCGGGTCGCGAGATGCAGCGCCCCGAACCCGCCCGACGACTTGCCGAATACGCCGCGCGCGCCGGCCTCGGGAATCGTCCGGAAGCGACGGTCGATTTCCGGCACCAGTTCATCGACCAGATAACTGGCGTAATCGCCCATGGCCGGGGTATCGACGAACTGATTACCGCCGAGCGAAGTGTAGGTATCGGGCATCACAACGATGGCCGGCGGCATCGCACCCGACGCCACCAGCCGATCGAGCCGCTGCGGCAGATTCTCGCCGTGGTTCTTCCACGCGATCTGCGCCGGCCCCGAACTGGTATACGCCGGAAGCGACAACAGGACCGGGTACATCCGGTCACCGTCGTCGTAGCCGGGCGGCAACCAGACCCAAGTCGTGCGCTGGGTCGGGTCGCCGAGCGGATTGCAGCGATCGAGAATGGTCGAGGAATGAACGAACGACTCGACCCGTCCCGGGCGACGGGGCCGATCGGGCCGGAGGCCGGAAAGCGACCGGATTCCGGTCATGCCTGCTTCAGCGGAACGACCTTGCGTCGCTTCGGCGGCATCCGCCCCATTTCCGGAACCAGGCGCGTCAGGATCTGCCGGATCCGCTCGGAGTCGTACTGCTGCACGGCCTTTTCACCCTCGCGGATCAGGGGTTCGAGCTCGGCCAGGGCGGCATCGCCGTTACGCGCCAGAAGAATCTTCTGATGGCCGGTGCTGGCGTAGGACTCGTGCTCGTGGAACAGTTCCTCGAACAGCTTCTCGCCCGGTCTCAGACCGGTATAGACGATCTCAATGTCGCGCCCCGGCTCCTTGCCCGCCAGGCGGATCAACTGTTCGGCGAGATAACTGATGCGCACCGGCTGGCCCATGTCGAGGACGAATACCTCGCCGCCCTCCCCCAGCACCGCCGCCTGCAGGATCAACTGCCCGGCTTCGGCAATGGTCATGAAATACCGCGAGATTTCCGGATGGGTGACGGTGACCGGTCCGCCCTTGCGAATCTGCTCGTTAAACAGCGGCACCACGGAGCCGGTGGAATTGAGGACATTGCCGAATCGAACCGTGATGAACCGGGTCTCGGCGCGCGTGTTGATATGCTGGCAGTAGAGTTCGGCGACGCGCTTGGTCGCCCCCATGACGTTGCAGGGATTGACGGCCTTGTCGGTCGAGATCAGGGCAAAGGTCTGGACGCCGTGACGGGCAGCCGCATCGGCCAGGCGCATGGTGCCGACGACATTGTTGCGAAATGCCTCACGGACCTGATTCTGAAGCATCGGCAGGTGCTTGTAGGCGGCGGCGTGAAAGACCACTTCGGGCCGATGTCGCGACACCACGTTCTCGACCGTTGCCGAATCGCAGACGTCCCCGAGAACGGTATCCATGAACAGGTCGTGGAACTCGTTCCTGAGGTTGTAATCGATCCGGTAAAGGTTGTATTCGGAGCTGTCCAGGACCACCAGGCCGGCCGGATCCAGCCTTGCGATCTGGCGGCACAGCTCGGCGCCGATCGAGCCGCCGCCGCCGGTTACCAGCACGCGCTTGCCGGCCAGGCCGGCGCGAATCGCGTTCCAGTCCAGCGACACCGGGTCGCGCCCGAGAAGGTCGTCGATGGCGACCGGCTTGAGGTCCTCGAAGCGGGTGATGCTGGCGCCCAGTTCCTTGAGCGTCGGCAGGGTCTTGAACTCGACGTTCGATTGTTCGCACAGCGTCACGAAACGCTGCATCTGGCTGTTCGTGGCCGAGGGAATCGCGATCACGACCAGGTCGATCGCCGCCTCGCGGGCAATCCGCGGCAGCCGGCTGATGCGACCCAGCACCGGGGTGCCGTCGATTTCGGTTCCCTTCAGCCGCGGGTTGTCGTCGAGAAAGCCGACCAGGTCGAAACCGCCCCGGCGGCGCAGTTCAGGCAGCAACAGCCGGCCCGAGCGTCCCGCGCCGATGATCAGCGTGCGCTGGCTGCTGCGGCGCCAGCGCACTTCGGTGCGCATGTCCTTGAAGGTCCGGAAGGCAAGTCGCGGAAGGCTGAGCGAAAACAGCAGGATCAGCGGATAGAGCCAGAGCATCGGGGCCACGACCTCGATGCCATGCTCCATGATCAGAAGCACCATGCCGATGGCCACGGCACCCAGCAGGGAAACGCGCACCAGGTTGCCGAGATCGGGAAGACTGGCGAACCGCCACAGGCCGCGATACAGGCCCACCCGCCAATAGATGAAACCCTGGATGATCAGCAGCAGCGCGCCTTCGACGAACAGCACCGCCGGCGCCGGCCACGCGGAGTCGAACAGACCCGCTGCAGCCCAGCGCGCGGCGAGCCACGCCACGAGCGCGACAACCAGATCGTGAACGACGACCAGTACTCGAAAGTTCTGATGCCGGGGAGGACGCCTGAGTACGCGCACGCTCACGGCTTCACGGTCTCCTTCGGATAGCGAAATGTATCAAGCACCAGAATCCCGTCAGGATAACGCCGACGGCCGCCGCGATCGCAAGATCAAGCGCCGGATTCCAGACGACCAACGCTGCGGAAGGCACCACGACCAGGCCATTCACTGCAATCCAGCCGAACAATACGCCGCGATGACTCCATCCAGAACGCAGCAGATATTGATAAGCGTGATCGCGGTGCGGAGTATACCACCGCTCCCCGCGAGCCAGCCGCCAGCCGAGGGTCGCGGTGGCGTCGACAACGAACGGCGAGACCAGAATGAATGCCAGCCATACGGACAGAGCGCCCGTGACGGCACCGCCCAGCGCCAGCATGCCGACCGACCAGCCCAGCAGCAACGAGCCAGCGTCGCCCAGGAAGATACTTGCGCGGGGCCAGTTCCAGCCCAGGAAACCGAGCGCCGCGCAAGCCACGGCAGCGGCAATCCATGCCAGCTCGACTTGTCCTTCGCGCGCGAAGATCCAGGCGAACAACACGCAGCTCAAGACCGACTGAGTCGCCGCCAGGCCGTCCGAACCATCCATGAAATTGAACAGGTTCATCAACCACACCAGCGCCACGATTGCCAGCGCCGACCAGATCCAGGTGCCGGCAATCACGGTCCCGGCGACACTGATCGAGACAACCGGTCCCAGCAACAGCACGGCGCCGGCGGCAGCCGCCGACTGGACCACCAGGCGTTGTCCGGTCGGCAGCGATTTCCGGTCGTCCAGCCAACCCAGGCACGCGACCATCAGCGCTCCGGCGAGAAAGCCCAGCGTGACCGTCCCGGTCGCCGGTCCGAGCAGAACACAGGGAACGAGGGCGACGGCGATCGCGAGTCCCCCGCCGCGCGGCACGATGGCGTCGTGGCTTCTGCGGGGTCCGGGCCGGTCGGCGATACCCCGCGAGGCGGCATACCGCCGCACCACCGGTGTGGCCACCAGGGCAAGCAGCGCGGCCGCGGCCAGGAGCATCCATTGGCCCACCGTCATTGCTCGAGAACGCCGCTGACCGGACGGGTCGTCTCCCACCTTCGGCAGCTCGGGCATTGCCAGTGCCAGGTCTGGCCGCTGAAGCCACAGTGACGACAGCGAAATCTCGGTTGCTCGGCGAGCAAGCCGCCGACCAGGTCGTTCAACAGGTCCGGGTCGATCTCGCCCATGCCGTGGTCATGACGCTGCATCAGTTCGAGCAGGTGATGCAGGCCGCGGGCGGTCGGATGTGCCTGCAGATGTTCGATCAAAAACCGGATCGCCTGCTCGGGTTGCAGCCGCGCTCTGATGCTGGCATACACCAGCACCGGGGCGAAGTTCGAGCCGCCCTCGACCAGCCCCCGCAGCCACTCGAGGAGATCCTCTTCGCGATCCAGCGAGACGAAGGTCCGGGCCAGGTTGTCGACGACCAGCAGCGCGATATCGGGGTCGAGCTCGCAGGCCACCTGGTAACTGCGGGCCGCCTCCTCCCAACGCCCCTCTGCAGCCGCCATGTCGGCTTCCATGATGTGCGCGCGCACGCACTCCGGCTGGGCCGCGCGGGCGGCATCGAGGTGATGTCGGGCGCCGTCGATACGACCGGCGTCGCGCTCGCCAGCAGCCAGTTCGCAATGAAACTGGGCGATCAGCACCGCGGTGGATTCACCCGAGATCTGGCCCACACGCCGGGCCTGGATGATGGCGTTCTTCCAGTCCCGTTCCTGCTGATAGATCGACAGCAGGCTGCGCACCGAAATCTCCGAGTACCGACCGTCGGCGGCCAGCTCGCTGAACAGCTTTTCTGCCCGGTCGAGAAGCCCGGCGCGCATGTAGTCCTCTCCCAGTTCGAGCAGGGCCTGGAAACGATGCTGCTCGCCCAGATTCGAGCGACTCATGATGTGGCGATGGAAGTGGATCGCCTTGTCGACCTCGCCGCGGCGCCGAAACAGGTTTCCCAGCGCCAGATGGGTCTCGACCGTGTCGGTATTGATTTCGGCGAGCTTGAGGAAGACTTCGATGGCCTTGTCAGGCTGCTCGTTGAGCAGGTAGTTCAGGCCGCGGAAATAATTCGTGGAAATGGAGTGCTGCTTGCGCGCGCTGCCGTGGCCATAGCGCTTCGCCGCCAGCCACCATCCGCCCACGGCCGCCATCGGCACGAGCGCCACGACGAGCCAGAATGGCTCAGGCATCGTGCCCGATGGAACCCTGTTCGGTCGTCGACCGGCGCATCCGATTGGCACGGGGGCGCGGTCGCTGCAACAGCCGCAACAGCACCATCGCGAGACAGCCGACGAGAACGCCGGCGCCGAATGCCAGCGTGACGATCGTGCCGAGCGTTGCGGTCCAGTTGAAGGCGGCCAGATCGAGCGTGACGGGATCGGGATTCAGCACGCCGAAGATGACGCCCGATGCGATACCCGCCAACAGGACAAGCGCTAGCAACCAGCGCCACATCGGTCAGCTCCCGGCCGATCGATTGACCCGCTCGCGCAATTCCTTGCCCGGCTTGAAGTGCGGCACATGCTTGCCGGGGAGCGCGACCGAATCGCCTGTCTTGGGATTGCGGCCGATTCTTGGCGGTCTGAAGTGAAGGCAGAAACTGCCGAAACCGCGAATCTCGATCCGATCCCCGTCAGCCAGCGCTGCGCTCATCTGCTCGATGATCGATCGAACCGCCAGGTCGACGTCGGTCTGACTCAGATGACGCTGCTGCTCGGCAAGCTTCTCGATCAACTCCGACTTCGTCACGCCTCAACTCCCCGAGGTCGCGGCGGGTCGATCGACCCGCCGGTACCTGATCAGTCCTTGTTGCCCAGCTGTTCCCTCAACAGTTCCCCGAGCTTGGTCCCGCTACCCTTGGGCTGCTGATACTGGTCGACCGCGTCGGCCAGTTCGTCCTCGTCCTTCGCGCGGATCGACAGCGTCAGGTTGCGAGTCTTGCGGTCCAGCGCGACGAACTTGGCCTCGACCTCGTCGCCGACGCTGAACATCTTGGTCGCATCGTCGACTCGCTCCTTGGCCATGTCGTTGGCCTTGAGGTAGCCGTCGACGCCGTCGGCGAGCTCGACCACCGCACCGCGCGAATCGATCTCGCGCACGCGTCCCGTCACGATGGAACCACGCGGGTGCTCGGCCATGTAGGTTGCGAACGGATCCTGGTCGAGCTGCTTGATGCCCAGCGAAATCCGCTCACGTTCCGGATCGACTGCCAGCACGACCGCTTCGACTTCCTCGCCCTTGCGGAAGCCGCGAATGGCCTCTTCGCCCGGGGTCATCCAGGAAATGTCGGACAAGTGGACCAGTCCGTCGATATCGCCTTCGAGTCCGATGAAGATACCGAAATCGGTGATCGACTTGATCGTGCCCGACACCTTGTCGCCCTTGTTGTGCAGCGCGGCGAAAGCTTCCCAGGGATTGGGCTTGACCTGCTTCATGCCCATCGAGATCCGACGGCGCTCGGCGTCCACGTCGAGCACCATGACTTCGACTTCCTCGCCGATGTGGACGACCTTGTTCGGATTGACGTTCTTGTTCGTCCAGTCCATCTCCGAGACGTGCACCAGGCCTTCGACGCCGTCTTCGATTTCAACGAAGCAGCCGTAGTCGGTGATGTTGGTGACGCGGCCGAACAGGCGCGATCCCGGCGGATAACGCCGGTCGATGTTGTCCCACGGATCCTCGCCCAGTTGCTTGAGGCCCAGCGAAACGCGCATGCGCTCGCGGTCGAACCGCAGCACGCGCACTTCGAGTTCGTCACCGACTTCGACCACTTCGGACGGATGACGGACGCGCTTCCACGCCATGTCGGTGATGTGCAACAGGCCGTCGATGCCGCCCAGGTCCAGGAATGCACCGTAGTCGGTGAGGTTCTTGACCACACCCTTGACGACCGCACCTTCTTCCAGGCGCTCGATCAGGTCTTCGCGTTCCGCGGCGAATTCGTGTTCGACCACCGCGCGGCGCGACACCACCAGGTTGTTGCGGCGACGGTCGAGCTTGATGATCTTGAACTCGAGATCCTTGCCTTCGAGATAGCTCGGGTCGCGGACCGGACGGACGTCGACGAGCGAACCCGGCAGGAACGCGCGAATGCCGTCGATACTGACGGTGAAACCGCCCTTGACCTTTCCGGTGATCTGGCCGATGACGTTGTCTTCCGCCTCGTGCGCCGTTTCGAGCTTGTCCCAGATGCGCGAGCGCTTGGCCTTCTCGCGCGACAGACGCGTCTCGCCGAAACCGTCCTCGACCGCGTCCAGCGACACTTCGACATCGTCGCCGACCTCGACTTCGAGCTCGCCGTCGGGCGCATAGAACTGGTGGATGGGAACGATTCCCTCGGATTTCAGACCCGCGTTGACGACGACGACGTCGTCGCGGATTTCGACCACGCGTCCGGTAACGATCGCACCGGGGCGCAGCTTGGATTCATCGAGTGTCTGTTCGAATAGTTCGGCGAAGGATTCGGTCATTGAATTGCGTGGTTCCTGCAAGACTGGGGCGGCTGATGTACTCAATTTGGTCCCATCTGATCTTGTCGTCTGCGTTCTCTAACGAACGCTCGTTGAAAAAAGCACCTGCGGACGGCATGCCCGCGGATGCGCGAAAAACTCGTTTTGCCTGCCATCGGAGCCATCGTCCGACGACCGGCGGGTTCCACGGCTTGTCGCCGTCGACGGCACACCTGCCCGTTCAGGCCGCAGTGGCGTGGCCCGGTACCGACCCGGCCGGCGTCTCCGCAAGCCGAGTCAATGGTCTCGCTGGTCCTCGGCGAGCACCTCCGCGCCGAAGCTCTGCAGGGCGAGTTTCAGAACACGCTCGACGACCTGCTCCAGCGACAGATGGGTCGAATCGACAACCACCGCGTCGGGTGCCGGAACGGTCGGAGCGACCGTCCGCTCGCGGTCGCGGCGATCACGCGCCTGCATGTCCCGCAGAAGACGCGATAGGGTAACACTTTCTCCTTTTTCCTTCAACTGCTTATGCCGTCTTTTCGCACGTTCTTCGACGCCCGCTTCGAGAAACACCTTCAGCGCGGCATCCGGAAACACCACCGTGCCCATGTCGCGACCGTCGGCGACCAGGCCGGGGGACTTTCTGCAATCGCGCTGCAGCGCCAGCAGCGCGTCGCGTACCGGCCCCAACGACGCCACCCTTGAGGCCATGACGCTGACCGCCTCGGTGCGAAGCGCATTGCCGATCTCGCGGCCGTCGAGCAACACGTCGATTCCGTCGCCGCCGGCGCGAAAGGCCAGCGGCAATCGCCGCGCCAGCGCCACCAGGCCGGTCTCATCGCTCGAATCGACACCGCGCTCCAGCGCGGCCAGCGCCACGGCGCGATAAACGGCGCCCGAATCGAGCACGTTCCAGCCCAGCGCCCGGGCCACGGTGGCCGATACCGCACCCTTGCCCGCGCCCGACGGACCGTCGATGGTCAGCACCGGCACGCGGTCTGCGCTCAGTTCCACGACAAGCCCGCTCCCAGCGATCGCAGCGCATCAACAAAACCCGGATAACTGGTCCGGATCCACTGCGCACCGTCGATCACCACGGGCGCCTCGGCCACCAGGCCGAGAACGGCCAGCGACATCGCGATGCGATGATCGCCCTCGGCGTCCACGCGCCCGCCGCGGATCCGGCCGCCGCGAATCACCGCGCCATCGTCGCGCTCCGCGGCATCGACGCCGAGCCGCTTCAGTTGGCGAACCATCACGGCGAGACGATCGGATTCCTTGACCCGCAGTTCGGCCGCACCGGAAATCGTCGTCTCGCCGCGCGCCGCGGCAGCCAGCGCCATGATCACCGGAAATTCGTCGATCGCCAGCGGCACCCACGCCGCCGGAATGTCGATTCCGGTCAGCGAGTCGGGCGCCGAAACCTCGAAATCGGCCGCCGGCTCTCCATCGGCATCGAACGGCGCGGCAAGCGGCGACAGCGCCGGCCCGCCCATGGCTTCGAGAATCCGCAGAAATCCGTCGCGGGTCGGATTGACGCCGACCGATTCGATGCGGACGCGTGACCCGGGCACCAGCACCGCCGCGGCCATCGTGAAAGCGGCCGAAGACAGGTCGCCGGGCACCTCCACACGCGACGCCGAAAGCGACCCGCGGCCGCTCAAGGTCACCGCCCCGCCGTCGCGCTGCACGGCCTGCCCGAAGGCCGGAAGCAGGCGTTCGGTATGGTCGCGTGACGGACCGGGCTCGATCACCCGCGTCGTGCCCTGCGCGAACAGCCCGGCGAACAGAACCGCCGATTTGACCTGGGCGCTGGCGACCGGGCAGGCGTAGTCGATCGCGTTCAGCCGCTGTGGGCGGATCGCCAGCGGCGCGCAGCCGTCGCGCGTCTCGATCTGCGCCCCCATGCGCGTCAGCGGGGTGACGATCCGCTGCATCGGACGGCGCGAAAGCGAGGCGTCTCCGGTGAGCTGGACTCGATCGCCGAACAGGTCGGGATGACCGCACAGCGCACCGGCCAGCAGCCGGATGCCGGTACCGGAGTTGCCGAGATCCAGCGCCCCGGCCGGCGCGCGCAAGCGACCGCCGCGGACTCGGACGCGGCTGCCGTCGCGTTCGACGCCCGCTCCCAGCGATTGCATCGCCGCCAGACTGGCCAGCGTGTCTTCGGCTTCCAGGAAGCCCCGAATCTCGGTGGTGCCCTCGGCGAGCCCGCCGAGGATCGCCGCGCGGTGCGAAATCGACTTGTCGCCGGGCGGGCGAATCGCGCCTGTCAATGGTTGCGTGGACGGCTGGACGGTCAACGAGGCGGACAAACCGGTCAGCCCGCCAGGATGTCGGCCAGCGCCGACAACAGCCGCCGGTTCTGCGGCTCGGTGCCCACGGTGATCCGCAGGTAGTTGTCCAGCCCGTAGTTTGCAACCGGCCGGACGATGACACCCCGCCGCAGCAACGCTTCGTTGAGTTCGCTGCCGGCGCGATCGAATCGCGCCAGCACGAAATTCGCGGCCGACGGAACGGTCACGGCGCCCAGTTCGGCCAGACCCTGCTGCAGCTGCGACAAGCCGGTTGCGTTCATTTCGCGCGAGCGAACGATGAATTCGCGGTCGTCCAGTGCCGCGCGCGCGGCGGCCATGGCGACCGAATTGACGTTGAAGGCCGGACGCACGCGATTGAGCAGATCCGCGATCCCGGGGTTGGACAGCGCGTAGCCGACCCGCAGCCCGGCCAGCCCGTAAGCCTTCGAAAACGTGCGCGTCACGACCAGATTGGGGAACCGCTCCAGCCACTGCGACGCGTCGCCGAGCGTGTCGGAGCGCGCGTACTCGGAATAGGCCTCGTCGACGACGCAGATCACGTGTCCGGGCAGCGAGGCCAGGAAATCCTGCACCCGGTCACCGTCCAGCCAGGTCCCGGTGGGATTGTTCGGATTGGCGATCCAGACGATGCGCGTATCGGCATCGACGCGCTCGTAGATCGTACGCAGATCGTGGCCCAGCGGCATCGCCGGATGATCCACCGGCAGTGCCGGTGCGATCACCGCCTCGGCGCCGACCATCTGTGTCGCGATCGGATAGACGGCAAAGCAGTATTGCGAAAACAGCGACTTCAGCGAGGGGCCGAGAAACGTCTGGGCCAGGAACACCAGCACGTCGTTCGAGCCGTTGCCCAGGGTGATGCTGTCGGCGCCGACGCCGTGGCGCTGAGCCAGCGCGCACTTGAGATCGTGGCCGTTGGCGTCGGGATACAGCCAAACGTCGGCCAGCGCGGCGCGAGCGGCTTCCAGCGCCCGCGGGCTGGTACCCAGCGGATTCTCGTTCGACGCCAGCTTGATCGAATCGGTCACGCCGTATTCCCGCTCCAGCTCGTCGATCGGCTTGCCCGGGGTGTACGGCGACAATTGACGAACGCCGGGAACCGCGAGATCGTTGTAGTCCAGGACCTTCATCTACTCGGTTTCCGCCTTCGGCTCGCGCTCCATCAATACCTGGACTCCTTTGGCGGCACTCCAGCCCTTGTACAGAATGCCGTGCACCTGCTCGGCGATCGGCATTTCGACCCCGACTCGCGTCGCGGCGCGCATCGCCTCGGATGCGGCGTGGTAGCCCTCGACCACCTGCCCGACCGATGCGAGCGCCTCGTCGATCGTCGCGCCGCGACCCAGCGCCAGGCCGAATCGGCGATTGCGCGACGCCTCGCCGGTGCAGGTGAGCACTAGATCGCCGAGACCGGCAAGCCCCGTGAGCGTGCGTGCCCGTGCATCCAGCGCCTTGCCCAATCGCATCATCTCGGCCAGGCCGCGCGTGATCAATGCCGCCCGCGTGTTGTGGCCGAGTCCCAGGCCGTCGGCCATGCCGCAGGCGATCGCCAGCACGTTCTTGATCGCGCCGCCGAGCTGAACACCGATCAGATCGGCGGTGTAGTAGGCCCGGAAACTGCTGCCGTGCAGCAAACCGGCCCAGGCGCGGCCGAAGTCGGGCTCGGAGGCACCGACCGTGACCGCCGTCGGCAGACCCCGCGCGACCTCGCCGGCGAACGAAGGCCCGGTGACGACGGCCAGCGGAATCCGCGTACCGAGCCGATCGCGTGCCGTTTCCGACAGCAGGCGACCGGTTCCTGGCTCGAACCCCTTGGTCGCCCAGGCCACGCCGCGCTCGGCGTCGGCCGAGGCCGCCAGCGGATCCAGAACCGAGGCGAACGCCGCGCTCGGTACCGCAATCAGGATGCGGTCGACGCCGTCGATCGCGGCCGATAGATCGGCGAAGGGCTCGATCGCATCGCTCAGCGGCGAGTCCGGGAGATAACGCCGGTTACAGCGCTCTTCCCGCATCTCCGCGACGTGACCCGCGTCGCGCGCCCACAGCCGGACACGGTGCCCGACGCGCGCCAGCTGCATGGCCAGCGCGGTACCCCAGGATCCCGCGCCGAGAACGGCGACTTCCACAGTCATGCGCTCGTCGCGCTACTGCGTTCCGGAATCGGCGGCCGGGGCGCCCGCGCCGGCCTGCTGCTGATTCTCGGCAAGCCGCTGGGCGAAGATCGCTTCGAAGTTGATCGGCTGCAGCGGCGGCGTGAAGAAGCCGCCGGCCGCGATCAACGAGGAAATCTGCGCCCGGGCGTAGGGATAGAGTACGTTCGGGCAATGCACGTTGATCACGTAGGGCAGCTGCTGCTCGGTGAATCCCTGGATCTGGAACACCCCGCCGTACTGGACTTCGGCGATGAACGCCGTCGACTCGCCCTGCTTGGCGGTCACGGTGATCGTCAGCACCACTTCATAACGGTTGTTGCCGTGATCGTTGACGCGCTGCGACAGGTTCATGTTCATGTCGGGCTGGCCGTCGGACTGATCGAGCCCGAGCGCGCCGGGCGCCTCGAAGGAGCAGTCCTTCAGGAATACGTGCTGGATTGCCATGGACGCCTGCTGGGCGTCCTGACCGTTGCTTGCTGCATCAACTTGCTCTTCAGCCATTTCGATTACCTGTTCGTGTTGCGTTCGATTGCATGAATGATCGGGACGCCACCGGAAAGGGTGCGGTCCGCGGCAGCGCGTCCCGGGAAGAGACGCGACCGCCGGCCGCTACGAATCCTCGGCGCCCTTTTCGGTGTCGGTTCGAAGCGTGTCGCCCGGTTCATTGCCGGACTGGCCCTTGCCGGGCTTGTCCTTGCCGGGCTTGTCCTTGCCGGGCTTGTCCTTGCCGGGCTTGTCCTTGCCGGGCTTGCCCTTGCGACCGCCCTTGCTCCGCGCCGCCTTGCCTCGCGACACCGGCTGCTGGTCGCTGGACCATTGCGCCAGGCCGCCGCGCAGGACGTTGACGTCTTCGAAGCCGAGCTGGACCAGCCGCTTGGCCATCTGCGGCGAAACCTGGCCGTTCTTGCAGTACACCAGCACCGGGCGATCCTTCTTCTTCAGCAGTTGCGCGTTGCCGGATTCGATGCGCGACGGCGGCATGTGCTCGGCGTTGAGTATGTGCCCCTTGGCGAAATCGGTGCTGTTGGACACATCCAGGATCAGCGGGTCGCGCCGGTTCATCAACAGGATGGCTTCGGCCGTGTCCAGCTCCTTCCAGCGCCGGGTCAGTCGCGCCGACTCGGTCGCGATCAGTGCGGCCAGCACGACGGCGAACGCGCCGACCAGAATCGGATTGTTGGCGATGAACGTCAGCAGCTGTTCCATTCCGGTGCGAATCCCGAGCGAGGCAAAACGCCTATTATCTCGCATCTTGGCGCGCCCCGCCATACCCTCTGTGCCGCGAAATCGTCGACGCCGCGACGCCGACGCCGCCGGAACAGCCGGCCGATTCTGCTGTGGGATAATGCCGCCATGATCATCCCGGAAACGACTTCATGCAACGTCGGACACCGCTGCTGCTACTGATTCTGGACGGTTGGGGGGTGCGCGAAGACGCACCGGACAACGCGATCACCACGGCGGATACGCCGCACTGGGACCGGCTGTGGGCCGATTGCCCGCACGCCCTTCTGCAAACCTCGGGCGAGGCGGTCGGCCTGCCGGCGGGCCAGATGGGCAATTCCGAGGTCGGGCATATGAACATCGGCGCCGGTCGGATCGTCTACCAGGAACTGACCCGAATCTCGAAGGCCATCGAGACCGGCGACTTCCGGTGCAACCAGGAATTGCTGGAGACCTTCGATGCGGCCGGCGATCACGCCGTGCACGTGATGGGCCTGCTCTCAGAGGGCGGCGTGCACAGCCACGAAAAGCACTTCTTCGCAACGCTGCGGCTGGCCGCCGAGCGCCACGCCGGCCCGATTCGCGTTCACGCGTTTCTCGACGGGCGCGATACACCGCCGCGAAGCGCCAGAGCCTCCATTGAGCGGCTGGAGCGGGTACTGGCCGAGATCCCGCAGGCCAACATCGCCAGCATCAGCGGCCGCTACTGGGCCATGGACCGGGACCAGCGCTGGGACCGCATCGAACGCGCATGGCGCGCGATCGCCCGGGCAGAAGCGGAGTACGCGGCGGACTCGGCGCTCGAGGCATTGCAACAGGCCTACGAACGCGGTGAAGACGACGAGTTCGTCCAGCCCACCGTGATCGCCGGCGGCGGCACGCTCGGAGACGGCGACAGCGTCGTGTTCATCAATTTCCGCGCCGATCGCGCGCGCCAGCTCACGCGCGCGATGGCCGATCCCGGATTCGACGCCTTCGACGCCGGTCGCCCGCGGCTGGCGGCGGTGGCGACGATGACCCGCTACGAGGCCGATCTCGACACCCGGGTCGCATTTCCCCCGGCACGCATGCAGCATCTTCTGGGCCAGGAACTGGCCGACGCCGGTCTGCGCCAGCTCCGGATCGCCGAGACCGAGAAATACGCCCACGTCACCTATTTCTTCAACGGCGGCATGGAGCAGGTGTTCGAAGGCGAGGACCGCAAACTGATTCCGTCGCCGAAGGTCGCCACCTACGACCTGCAGCCGGAAATGAGCGCGCCCGAACTGTCGCGTGAACTCTGTCGGGCGATCGCCGACGGCCGCTGGCCGGTCATCGTCTGCAACGTCGCCAACCCGGACATGGTCGGTCACAGCGGCAAGTTCGAGGCCGCGGTCGCCGCGGTCGAGGCCGTCGACCGACTCCTGGGTGAAGTCACCGAGGCGGTCGCTTCGGCCGGAGGCGAAATGCTGGTGACCGCCGACCACGGCAACGTCGAACAGATGACCGACCCCGAAACCGGCCAACCGCACACGGCGCACACCACCAACCCGGTGCCGCTGGTATTCGTCGGACGCCCGGCCAGACTCGCCGGGCACGGCAGCCTGCGCGATATCGCGCCGACGATGATGATGCTGCTCGGACTGGCGACTCCCGAGGAGATGACCGGTCGGCCGCTGGTCGGGCTCGAACCCGAATCGCCGCACGAAACCGGGACAGCCGCGACCGGCGATGTGGTCAGCTGATTCGGCGTCGGCCCGCGCAGCGGCGCTGGGCCTGGCGCTGCTGCTGGCCGTCGTCGGAAAGGCCCAGGACCCCGAGGAAGTCCAGCGCGAACTCGAGCAACTCCGCGAAGATATCGGCGCGATCACCGAGCGGCTCGATCGCCAGCGGCGCGAGCGCGACCGCGAGCAGGAAGCGCTGGCCGACGCCGAGAAGCAGCTCGGCCGGATCGAGCTGGCCTTGCGCGAGACGCGTGCGCGCCTCGAGGCCTCGCAACGTCGCGCCCGCGAACTGGAGCGCGAAATCGACGCACTGGCCGGCGAGGTCGACGCCCGTCGCGACGTGCTCGGCCGGCAGCTCCGGGTCGCCTACCGAACCGGTCTGCGCTCGCGACTCAAGGCCGTGCTCAACCAGGAGGACCCGGCGCGCATGACCCGGGTGCTCGCGCTGCACGGCTATCTCGGCCGCGCGCGAATGCGTGCGATCGAAGAGCTGGACCTGCGGCTGGACGAACTCAAGCAGCTGCGCGACCGGCAGCGGCGGCTGGCGCTGGAGCTGACCGTCCTGGCCGGGCGCCGGGCCAGCGAGGCCGAGACCCAGGCCCGGCTGCTCACCGAGCGCGAGGCGGCGCTCAGCGCCCTGGAATCGACGATCCGCGACCAGGCCGATCGACTGGCGACGCTGCGCGAATCCGCGAGCCGGCTCGAGTCGCTGCTCGACGAGCTATCCACCGCCCTTGCCGACATTCCTCCGGATGTCGCGATCCAGCCCTTCGACGAGCTTCGCGGCCAGTTGCCGATGCCGCTCCGGGCGCCGGTGCTGGCCGGGTTTGCCGATGCACGCCGCGGCGACGTGACCTGGGAGGGTTGGCTGCTCGATGCCCGGGTCGGCGATCCGGTCGCCGCGGTCGCCTACGGCCGCATCGCTTACGCCGACTGGCTCCGCGGCTACGGGATGATGGTGATCATCGACCACGGCGACGGCTACATGACACTGTACGGCCAGAACCGCAGCCTGATGGCCGCGGTCGGCGACTGGGTCGAACCGGGCGAAGTCATCGCGCTGGCCGGCGACTCCGGCGGCGCGGCGCGGCCCGGGCTGTTCTTCCAGATCCGGCGCGACGGCCGGCCGGTCGACCCGGTCGCCTGGATCGAACGCTAGGTGTGGAGTCTCAGCAGGCTGTCCCCGGTCAGCCCTAAGCGACTGATGGGGGTCTGGCCGCCGATGCCACCGTCGCGCCCGTGCAGAGTGATTCAGAGGTTCCCTAGTTGTGATCTCTCAGTAGGTTGTCCACACGGAGCGTCCGAGACAGACTGAT
>CAYPZP010000036.1:0-21542 GCA_964415285.1 uncultured Halomonas sp.
GCCCGAGCTCGCGCGCCAGCGCCGGGTCCATGACGCTCTGGGCCGGATTATCGGACCCGACGATGAAGCTGGGCTGGCGAAGCCGGCCCTCGTCGGCCAGCGCAGCGATCGCGCGAACCAGCTGCAGCGGCGTCACCGACAGGCCGTAGCCGTAGGCCAGCGTGGCCTGCTCGAGTTTACGCCAGCGCTGGTGATCGCGAAGCACTCCGGCCGATTCGCCCGGGAATCCGCTGCCGGTCACGCGCCCGAAGCCCAGCCTGGAGTACATGCTCCACATGTGCTGCGGATCCATCGCCATGGCCAGCTGCACGACGCCGACGTTCGACGACTTGGTCAGGATGCCGGTGACGGTGAGATCGCCGTAGTTGCGCACATCCTCGATCATGTGACCGGACACGGCGATGCGCCCCGGCGCGGTGTCGATCCGCATCTCCGGACGCGCCAGTCCGGATTCCATGGCCGCAGCGACGACGAACGGCTTGACCACCGAACCGGGTTCCAGCACGTCGGTCAGCGCGCGATTGCGGATGCCCTCGGCGCTGTCACGCTCGCGGACGTTGGGATTGAACGACGGATAGTTGGCCATCGCCAGGATCTCGCCGGTGGCGACATCCAGCACGACCACCGACCCGGAGCGGGCCCGATGCTCGTTGACGGTCACGGCGAGCTCGCGATAGGCGAGATACTGCAAGCGCCGGTCCAGCGTCAGGCGCAGTTCGCGTCCCGGTTCAGCCTCGCGGATCAGCTCCACGTCCTCGACCACGCGCCCGAGCCGGTCCTGGATGACCCGCTTGAGACCGGCCTGACCGGTCAGCCAGCCGTTGTAGGCCAGTTCCAGTCCTTCCTGGCCGACGTCGTCGATGTTGGTCATGCCCACGACCGGCGCGCTCACGTCGGCGGTCGGATAGAAGCGCCGGTACTCGCGCTGCAGGAACACGCCCGGGATATCGAGTTCGCGCACGCGCTCGGCCAGCTGCGGCCGGATGCGGCGGATGATCCAGACGAATTCGCGATCCGCGCGCTGCGTCAGGCGGCGCTGGATGTCGTCGGCGTCCTCACCCAGCACCCCGGCCAGCAGCGGAATCCGGTCGGCGGCCTGGAGCAGTTCGCCCGGATGCGCCCAGACCGATTCGACCGGCGTCGAAACCGCCAGGGGCTCCCCGTTGCGATCGATGATCCGGCCGCGCATCGTCGGCATTTCGACTTCCCGAAGAAAACGCGCGTTGCCCTCTTCCTGCAGGAACTCGGTGTCCATGACTTGCAGCTTGATGGCGCGCGCGACCAGGCCGACCGAGAGCAGGCCCATCACGACCACCAGCACCGCAACCCGCATGCGGCACACGCCGACAGCGTTGCGCGCCTCAGCCATCGCCGGCCACCAGCACACCCATCCGGGCAGGCGAAGTCATCTGCAGCTGCTCGACGGCTCGCTGTTCGATCCGTCCGGTCTCGCCGCGCCAGGCCAGCTCGATCTGGAGCCGCGACCACTGCGCCTGGTGCTCGTCGCGAAGCTGCGCCTGGTGCTCGAGCTCGATGAACAGCTGCCGGCTCTGGTGCTTGAGCGCCACCAGCGAAATCGACGTGGCGACGACGGCGCCGAACAACAGCACGATCAGGATCCACGTCTTCATACCGAACCCCCGGCATCGACGAGTTCGACTCGCTCGGCAACGCGCATGCGCGCCGAGCGCGCCCTGGGATTGGCTTTGACTTCCGCGTCGGCGGGGCGCACCAGCTTGCCGATACTGCGCAGGCGCGGCCTGAAATCCGGCGCCGACGGTGCGCGCCGGCTCGCCGCCGGGGGCCTGGATGCGGCTCGGATCACCTGCTTGACGCGACGGTCCTCAAGCGAATGAAAACTGATCACCACCAGGCGCCCGCCCGGTGCCAGCGCGTCGACGACCGCGGCCAGCGCGGCGTCCAGCGCCTCAAGTTCGGCGTTGACGGCGATCCGGATCGCCTGGAAACTCCGGGTGGCCGGGTGAATGCGGGCACCGGGGCCGCGGCCGACCGGCACCGCGCGCTCGATGATCGCCGCCAGCTCGGCGGTGCCGCGGATCGCGTGCTCATCCCGGCTCCGAACGATCGCGCGCGCGATCCGGCGCGCGAAGCGCTCCTCGCCGAGTGTCTTGAGCACTTGCGCCAGTCCGGCTTCGTCGATCTGCGCCAGCCACTCGGCGGCCGAGGGTCCGCGGCTCGGGTCCATGCGCATGTCCAGGGGGCCGTCGTCGCGGAAGCTAAAGCCTCGCTCCGGCTGATCGAGCTGCGGCGAGGACAGGCCGAGGTCCATGAGAATCCCGTTCACCCGGCCGGCCGGCACGCGCTCGGCAACGACCGATCCGAGATCACCGAAGTTGCGCTGCGCCAGTTCCAGGCGGGGATCGTCGAAGGCCGCCCGGCCCGCCGCAATCGCATCGGGGTCGGCATCCAGTGCAATCAGGCGACCGCTCGGACCCAGCCGTTCAAGAATGCAGCGGCTGTGCCCGCCTCGACCGAACGTCGCGTCGACGTAGATGCCGTCCTCGTGCACGTTCAGCGCATCCACCGCGGCCTCCAGCAATACCGGTACATGTTCCATCTCACGCCACCGAGCCCGACGTCGCCACCGAACGCATCGCGCGCGCAGCGGGGTCGGGCCCGGTGCGCGCGCGCCTGTCACCGTCACGCCCGAGTCGCGACTCGAATTCACGACGGCGACCGGCTAAAGCACCAGCTCCGCCATCTCGGCGGAGGCCTGTTCGGCCATGGAGCGTTCTTCCTCGGCCCGCCGCTGCGTGAGCACGTTTTCGTTCCAGATCTCGAAGCGCGCTCCCATGCCCATCAACACGACCTTCTTCTCCAGTCCCGCCACCTGTCGCAGCGTTTGCGGCAACAGCATGCGGCCGTTGCCGTCGAGCTCGAGTTGTGTGGCCGACCCGACCAGGCGCCGCTGCAGGCTGCGATGGCTGGCGTTGAAGGTCGACAGGCCCATGACCTGATCGCGCACGCGCTCCCATTCCGGTTCCGGGTACAGCCAAAGGCAACCCGAGTCGAAAGCGGAGTACGTCAGCACCAGCCGATTCGACGACACCTCGGACACCGCGTCGCGATAACGCGTCGGAAGCGCCATGCGCCCCTTCGAATCCAGGTTGATTGCTGTTTCGCCGAAGAACATCGAATCTGGGCCTGTTTTCCACTAAATCCCACAATTTCCCACTAGGCGCCACAATAGACCGAGCCCGCAAGGCTGTCAAGCCGTGAATTCCAAGCAAATTCAGCGATCAAGCAGCGAACCGGCCGCGAACTACCGAATCACTGGTTTTTCATACAGTGCTTGACGAAGCGTCGTCGGCACGGTCGCAACGCGAATCGCGCCGGGCAGGGATGATCCGGGCACGCGGACCCGGACATGAAAGAAAGAGGAGCCGGCCTGTAAGCCGGGTTCTGTCGTGGACAGTCATTCATCTGGGACCGCTGTCGCCAGCGGCCTCGAGCGGCCTACCCGGATGCAGCGCGGGCCACGCCATCGCATCCCTATTTGGCCTTGCTTCGGATGGGGTTTACCGTGCCGCCGGCGGTTACCCGCGACGCGGTGCGCTCTTACCGCACCTTTTCACCCTTACCGCCGTCGAAACGGCGGCGGTCTGTTTTCTGTGGCACTTTCCGTAGGCTTGCGCCTCCCAGGCGTTACCTGGCATCCCGCCCTGTGAAGCCCGGACTTTCCTCCATCGCGCGCGAGGCGCCACAGCGACTGTCCGGCCGACTCCTCGTTTATTATGACCGCGTATCTTCAGGCACGTTGCATCTGCGTAATCGTCACTTCACTTGACAAGTGTGTTAGTGTTGTATAACACTATGTCAACTGATCATCAATCCCACCGGGAGACCGACCATGACACGTTTCTTGACCGCGCTTCTGATGGCCGCCCTGTTTCTGGCCGGATGCGGCGACTCCGAAACCGAAACCGGAACCGGAACGGATGCGGGCACCGAAGGCCCGGCGTCCGCGACGGACGACGGCGGAGAAGCCAATCCGTTTCTTGCCGACATCGACGTCGGCACGGCCTATGTCTATGCCAATCTTCAGCGGCTGCCGCAGGCGGTCAACGACAAGATGTGGTCCATCAACGAGTCCAACGCCTCGACCAACCGCGCCATGCTCGACGCGTTGGCCGAAGACGAAGAGCTTCCGGAAGACGCCAGAACGCTGGTCCAGGAGCTGATCGAGCTGTCGACTCGCGAGGGCTGGGAGGCGGCGGGCCTTCATGCCAACCCGTATTACGCGTTCCACGGCTCGCAGCTGATGCCTTTCGTCCGCTTCGAATTATCCGACGGCGCTGCATTCGCCGCGTTCCTCGCCCGCATCGAGGGCGGCCTGGAACAGCCGTTCACGCGCCGCGACATCGAGGGTTCGGAAGTCGTCTGGATCGAGGTCCAGCCCGGCTTGGGCATCGCGGTCCATCACGACGATGAGGCCGTGACCGCCGCGGTGATTCCGGACGACGCCGCGTTTCTGGCACGAGTCACCGGAGCGTACGCACCGGCCGAGGCGATGAGTGCCGGCGAGTTGGCTTCGTTCAACCGCCAGGCGGGCTTTACCGCGCACGGCAGCGGCTATCTCGACTGGCGGCGTTTCATCGACGGCATGCTGGCCGAAGATGCGCCGCTGGCCACGCTCTACACCGAGAGCCAGCTCGACGAACTCGCCGGCAACCCGGCCTGCGTGGCCGAATACGGCGCCTTGGGCGAAGCCATGCCCAGACTTTCGATGGGCTATACCCGGCTGACCGAATCCGAGATGGACTTCCTGGTGCGCCAGGAGCTGTCCGACGAGCTCGCCGAAGGGCTTCGGCCCGTGGCGCAGGCGCCGGTATCCATCGATCGACCGCTTTCCGGACTGTTCAACTTCGGGCTCGCCTTCGATATCGTCGCGGCGCGTGAATTCGCGCGCTCGCTGATCGACGGCTGGGTTGCCAATCCGCCCGAGTGCCCGAGCTTCGAAGCGATCGCCCGCCAGGCGCCGCAGCTGCAGCAGAACCTGAACCGGCCGATTCCACCGGTGGTCACCAACCTGCAGGGGATGTATCTGGAGGCCATGACCTTCGATCTCGGAGAAAACGGCATCCCCACCGGCGGCGGCACGCTCAGCTTCTTCATGAAGAACCCGCAGTTGTTGGTCGGAATGGCGCAGATGTTCTCGCCGGCGGTCGCCGAGCTGGCGCTGGAACCGGGCGGAGACCCGCTCCCCGTGCCGCCGGGCGCGTTGCCCCAGCTCGAACAGCTCGGCCTCGAGGCCTGGATCGCCATGGCCGAAAATGCGATCGGCGTGGCCATCGGCGAGGACCATGTCGACGCGCTGAGCCAGGCGATCGAGCCAACCGAAGCCGACAACCTGCTGATGGCCGGCAGCATGGAATTCCGGATGCTGACCGAAATGATGAAACTGGCCGAGAACGCGATCGGCGACCTCGGCGAAGAAGCGGCGCTGGGGCTCGAAGCCCAGCGCGCGCAATACGAGGCGATGGCCGAAGTCTACGAAAGCGCGTCGTTCAAGATCCGGCTCGCCGAAGGCATCGAGTTCGTCGGCGCGACCCGGCTGCGCTGACCGCATTGCAACGCGATCCGGTGCGCCCCGCGCGCCGGATTCACGGGCGTCGGACCAACCGCTCGCGCTTCAGGAACGCCGCGCGGTCGTCGCCGCGAGCTGGAGTTCCTCGCGCACCAGCGGGATCGACATCACCCGACGCTCAGACTGGACGCGACGGCTGATGCTTTCGAACAGCCGCACCAGCGCAGCCGCCCCGCGCGGACCGTGCCGGGCCAGATAATCGGATACCCCGCGTCCGGCCACCAACCCGAACTCCCCGATCAAGCGCTCGGTCAGGCGCCCGATTCCGGCGTCGTCCAGCGGCCTCAGGGTCAGGCGCGCGGCCTGGCCCACGCGCGAGGCAAGATCGGGCAGGTCGAAGCCCGCGCTACCGGTGCCCGTCAGCAGAACCGCCGCATTTTCGGCTCGCCAGCGGTTCATCGCGTTGAACAAGGCCTGCTCGGCCCGGTCGTTGCCGACCCACGCGTCGATATCATCTACCACCGCGCATTCGACCGGCCCGCCCTCCAGCAGTGCGACCGAACCGCGCTCACCGGCCGGAACGAAACAGCTGCGGCAGCCGCGATCGGCGCAGGAGGCCAGCGCCGCGATGGCCAGGTGCGACTTGCCGGTACCGGCGGGTCCGCACAGATGAACCCAGCCGCCGTCGGCCAGCGCGTGTCGCAGGGAATCCACCAGCGCGCCGTTCGGGCCGGACACGAAGTTGTCGAAACGCAGACGACGCGGCGGCGTCAGTGCCAGCGGTAATTGCGCCATCACCCGCGATCGGCCCGGGCGCTAACGGCACGCCGGGCGCGGAGACTCCAGATGAAGACATACTGCGCCAGCGTCGCGACCACGGTCAGGCTCACCAGCCAGACCAGCGCGTCGATCAGCCAGGCCGGAACGGACAATCCGGCGAGCATGGTCAGGACCACCCACATCAGCAGGATCTGGCACAGCGTATTGAATTTCGACAACCGGGTCGGCTCGGGCTCGAGCTTCTCGATCCAGTAGTGATA
This sequence comes from uncultured Halomonas sp., assembly GCA_964415285.1. Taxonomy (GTDB): domain Bacteria; phylum Pseudomonadota; class Gammaproteobacteria; order Xanthomonadales; family Wenzhouxiangellaceae. The sequence continues at coordinate 6,589 of CAYPZP010000036.1, forward strand.
GACGGTACCGCCGGCAACGATCACCACATCGCGCAACACGACCAGCGCGAACAGCCAGGCCGGCAGATGACCCAGCCACGCCAGCGTGGCGTAGACGGCAACCATCAGCAGCTTGTCGGCCAGCGGATCGAGCACGCCGCCGAAGCGGCTCTGCCAGTGGAATCGCCGTGCCAGAGCGCCGTCCAGCCAGTCGCTGACACCGGAAACGACGGCCAGCGCGAGCGCCGCCGCGTGCTGCTCCTGGAGCAGCAGGTAGACCAGCGGCCCCACCAGCAGCATGCGTGCGACGGTCAGAAGATTCGGCAGATCACGAGCCGCAAGCATGGTCTTGCCCTTCAGAGCCGGAAGCGGTAGTAAAGAACGTTGCTGCCGAGATCCAGGCGCTCGAACGCAAGCGGACCGGTCAATTCGATCCGCTCGCGAAGCCGATCCGTGGTCACCGCCAGCTCGAACGTCAGGCTGCTGCCGCTGGCTGCGGCCACGCGCACCGATTCAACGCCGGTGAGCCGCTCCAGAAATCCGAGGGCCTCGTCGAAGTGCGCGTTGGTCTCGATGCCGGAAACCACCAGCCGGCGCGCACGACTCGGCGCCGAACGCACCGCGAACCGGCCGGCCAGCGACTCGGCGATGCGCGCCAACCCGAGGCCGACGACCTCGGCGGGGTCGAGACCGGATCGCTCGAAGGCGATTTCCTCGCCGCCGATGCGCCAGGCCCAGCGACCGGTCCAGAACGGCCCGTTGCGTCGAAGATCGAGCATGATGACGCCGTCGGCGTCGTAACGCACCGTGGCCGGCGCCGAAACGCCGGTGAACCCGCCGCGCACGTCCGCTGGAGCGACTTCCAGCCGGTCGCGCGCGTCGAGGATCGGCCGGATCAGCGAAATCCCGTACCGGAACGCAGCCTCGTCGATGGCGTACTGCAGCAGCGGCCGATCGACCGCGTATTCGACGCCGCGGCCGCCGTCCTCCACGATCCACAGCAGCATCGAGGGACGCTCGGCGCCCCAGCGCGGCCAACCGGCCTGCTCAAGCAGGCGATCGACCGCCGCGGGATCGAAATCGACCCGCAAGACGCGCCGCTCGAGGCTTCCGCCGTTGGCCTGGGGGACCTGTTCACGAAGGAACTGGCGACCGACCGCCAGCTGGTCGGCGATCGGGCGATCGATGCCGAGCTCCGCGACGAGCGCATCGCCGACGCGCCCGGTCAGGCGCACCAGGACCTGGTCCAGGGCTTCGAGAATCGGTGCATTTCCGGCCGCATCACCGCGCTCCGCGGGCGCCTCGCCGGTATACAGATCGATCCGGGCGTCGGCTGCCCCGGTGCCGACCAGCAGCAACGGCAGCATCATCAGAAAGCGCGGGAGTTTCACGCATCGAAAGATAGCACAGCACGTCGGCTAAACTCGGTCGATGCGCGCCGCCGGAACCGGCTTCATCCGCCCATGGCCGTTGCGGCACAATGCATCCGCCGGCGCGCTGCCCGGCGACGTCTGCCACGCACAGGGACCGCACCCATGAGCCATTCATCCGACGACGCGATCGGCTACCGCGAAGCCGGTGTCGATATCGATGCCGGCAACCGACTGGTGGAACGCATCAAACCCGCCGTTCGGCAGGCCGGCCGACCCGAGGTAATCGGCGGGCTGGGCGGATTCGGCGGGCTGTTCCGTCTCGGGCGCGATTATGACGACCCGGTTCTGGTTTCGGGCACCGACGGCGTCGGAACCAAGCTGCTTCTGGCGCGGCAGGTCGGCATTCGCCATGGGCTCGGCGTCGATCTGGTCGCGATGTGCGTCAACGACATCGTGGTCTGCGGCGCAGAGCCCTTGTTCTTTCTCGATTACTACGCCTGCGGACGCCTGGACGTCGACGAAGCGGCCGAAGTCATCGAAGGCATCGCCGCCGGCTGCCGGCAGGCGGGGTGCGCATTGATCGGCGGCGAGACCGCTGAAATGCCCGGTATGTACGCGCCCGGCGACTTCGACCTGGCCGGTTTCGCCGTCGGCGTCGTCGAGCGCGAACGAATCATCGACGGCAGCCGGATCGACGGAGACTGCGTGGTAGTCGGCCTGCCTGCCAGCGGTCCGCACAGCAACGGATACTCACTGATCCGCAAGATCCTCGAGCGCAATGGCGGCGCGGCGGCCGATCCCGATCGAACCCGCGCGCTGCTGGAGCCGACGCGAATCTACGTCGGCGACGTGCTGCCGCTGCTCGGCCGGTTCGACGTGCGCGGAATGGCCCATATCACCGGCGGCGGTCTCGTCGAGAACCTCGCCCGGGTGTTGCCGGACGGTCTGGACGCGCTTCTGGATCCACACAGCTGGCGGGTTCCCGACCTGTTCGAATGGCTGGCCACGAGCGGCCCGGTGCCGCTGGCTGAAATGCGCCGGACGTTCAACCTCGGCATCGGGTTCGCGCTGATCGTGCCCCACGACCAGGCCGAGGCGATCAGGATCGATCTCGGTGAACGCACCGGTCGCGAATGCATCACGATCGGCCGCATCGTCGAATCGCAGTCTTCGAGTCCTCGTGTCCTCTTCGAACCGACATGACCGACCGACAGGAAGACAGCGGCATCGTCCTCCTGATTTCCGGTCGAGGCAGCAATGCGCTGGCGATCATCGACGCGGCCGGCTCGCACTGGTTCCCGACCATGGTTCGCGCGGTCGTCGCCGACCGGCCGGCGGCCGGATTGCAACAGGCCGCCCGGCGCGGCGTAGACACTGCCACCGTAGCGCGCACGGCATACCGCAACCGCGAGGAATTCGAAGCCGCGCTGGGCGAGGTCATCGACGGCTACCGACCGCGGCTGGTGGTGCTCGCCGGATTCATGCGCGTGCTCTCGGCCGCCTTCGTCGACCGTTACCGGGAGCGCATGCTCAACATTCACCCCTCGCTGCTTCCCCGCTACCGCGGACTGCACACACACGCACGGGCACTGGCGGAAGGCGACGCCGAACACGGGGCCAGCGTGCACTGGGTCACGCCGGAACTGGATTCCGGGCCGGTCATCGCCCAGGCGCGTGTTCCGGTTCGCGCCGGCGATACCGAAGCAACCCTGGCCCGGCGCGTGCTCGCCCAGGAGCATCGTCTGTATCCGGCCGTGTTGGCACTATTGTGCGCCGAACCGGTCACACAACTCCATGACGCGCCATTCGACCCTCCGCTGGTTCTTGATCGCGATCTCGATGATCGCGGCCACATCGTCCGTCGCCGAACAACCGGCGCTGACACCCCATGAAACGGTCTACTCGGTCGCCCGGGGCGGCTCCGAGATCGGCCGGATCGAAGCCGAACTCACGCGACGCGACGACGGCCTGTGGCACTACCGCTTCGAGTCGCTTGCAACCGCGTGGTATGTGCGCCTGCTCGGCGTCTCTGCGACCGAATCGGCCTGGTTCCAGTGGCACGACGGCGAGCTGCTGCCGCTGACCTACCACCACGTCTCGCGCGAACCCGGGCGCGACCGCTACTGGCAGCACCGATACGACTGGCAGCGCGGCGTGAGCGAAACGAAAACCCACCGCGGCGAACTCGAGATTCCGCTTTCCCCGGGGTTGCTCGATCCACTGACGCTGCGTCTGGTCGCAGTGCAGCGGATCAGCGAGCAGGCACCCGACTTCGAGAGTTTCGAGGTTCCGGTGATCGAACGCGACGAAGTCGAGCGCCAGGCCTATCGATTCCTGCGTCGCGAGCGACTGGAGGTGTCGGGACGCTGCTATGAAACCGCGGTCTTCCAGCGATTCCGGAAGCCCGGATCCAGCCGCAACTACACCGCATGGCACGCGCGCGAACTCGGCTGGCTTCCGGTTCGCATCGATCACGACGACGACGGCAAGACGATCACGCTCACGCTGGAGAGCTGGCGCTCGGGCGGACGCGACCTGACCGACATCGACGACTGCGGCCCCGGGATCCCGGGCACGCCGGACTGACCGCAGTGCAGCCAGACTGGCGCGCCGGGGTTGCCCGAGGAATGGGCCGAACCGGAGCCCCCTGAGGACGCACCATCGCACCCGCGGAGACTGCCGCGGAAACGCCGCGCCGGCGTGAGTTAGGATGGCGTTCCAGTCGAGCAGCGACCTACCGGGAATCGATCCATGATCCGAATTGCAGCAACGCTTGCGGCGCTCGTGTTCCTTTCGGGCTGCGCAGTGAATCCTGTAACCGGCCAGCGCGACCTGAGCCTGGTCAGCGAGCAGTGGGAACTCGAGGTCGGCGCCAGTCAATACGCGCCGCTGATCCAGTCCCAGGGCGGCGACTTCACGCTGGATCCGGGTCTGGTGGAGTACGTGCGCTCGGTCGGCCGCCGGATCGCCGCGGTCGCGGATCGCGACCTGCCCTACGAATTCCACGTCATCAACGAATCGGTACCCAACGCCTGGGCCCTGCCCGGCGGCAAGATCTCGATCAATCGCGGTCTTCTGACCGAAATGGACAGCGAAGCCGAGCTGGCCGCGGTGCTCGGCCACGAAGTGGTCCACTCGGCGGCCCGCCACGGCGCGCAGAACCAGTCTCGCTCGATACTGCTGCAAGGGGCAGTGCTGGCCGGCGGACTGGCCGCAGGCGCTGCCACCGACGACGATCGCTACACGCAGGCCGCGCTGCTGGGCGGCACGATCGGCGCGCAGCTGATCTCGCAGCGCTACTCGCGCGACGCCGAACGCGAATCGGACCGCTACGGCATGCTCTACATGAAACGCGCCGGCTACAATCCGCGCGGTGCGGTCGAACTGCAGGAGACCTTCCTGCGCCTGTCCGAGGGCCGGCGCAGCGACGTGTTCTCGGCATTGTTCGCATCGCATCCTCCGAGCCGGGAACGCCTGGAAGCCAATCGCGACATGCTTGCCGAGCTCGGGGACTCCGGAGAGATCGGTCGCGAAGCGTATCGTCGCCAGATCGATCGACTGGAGCGCGCGCAACCCGCATACGAAGCCTACGATGCCGGCCGCAAGGCGCTCCGGGACGGGGATGCACGACTGGCGCTGCGCAACGCCGATCAGGCCATCGACATCGAGCCGGCCGAAGCCATCTTTCACGGCCTGCGCGGCGATGCGCTGTCTGCGACCGGAAACCACCGCGAAGCGGAGTCGGCATTCTCCGCCGCGCTCGCGCGCGACAGCGGCTGGTTCTACCATCACCTTCGCCGCGGCCAGGCGCGCAGCGAGCTCGGCCTTCTGGGCGGGGCCCGCAGCGATCTTCAGGCCAGCATCGAACGAATGCCGACCGCCAGCGCACATCTCTCGCTGGGCCACGTCGAACGACTCAGCGGCAATCGAGGCGCGGCCGTCGAGCACTACCGCATCGCGGCCCGGTCCGATACCCCGATCGGGCAGCGTGCGCGCCAGGCGCTATCGGAAATGGGCGTTTCGGCAGACCGTTGAGCGGCCGACCCGGGTGACGGGCTCGATCGCGGTCAGGGCGGCCAGCACGGGATCCTGAAATTGCGCGCGCCGGGCGAGGCGCGCAGAATGAAGCGCCACGGTGCGCGCTGCCCGGGATCGATCTGGTAATCGATCCAGAACTGCGGAATGGCTTCTCGCCGGATGGACATCTGCGCATCGAATCCCAGTGCGCGGATCTGCCGCAGCCGCTGGCGCGCATTCTCCCGCTCCTCGTAGAGCCCCAGCGAGATGGCATCGGGCAACGCCCGATCGGCAACCACGAAATAGTCGTCGACGCCGCGCTCGGCCAATTCCCGTGCGGTTTCGATCGCCGCCGAGCGGCCGGTCGCGGTGACGAACACCCACCAGCCCCGATCCCGATCGGCCTCCGTGCTTCGCAGGCGCAGACGGTCGGCGAACGGCATCAATCGATCCTCGGCGCGCTGCTGCTGCACCAGCGTCGACATCGGTCCGATCGTGAAACAACGGGGGCCGCTGGCGCGATCGTCGCCGTCGGATTCGATCAGCAATTCGGCTTGCGGAATCCGGGTATCGACCGGCGGCGCCGGGGGAGCGTCCGAGCGCGTGTCGAGCAGGCGCGTCAACAGCAGCGCACAGTTGGCCAGCAACAGCACCAACACCGCGATCCGCCAAATACCCGTCATCGACCTCACCATCGCTCTGCGGCCATCGCCAGGCCCTTCAGAACCAGATCCGGTTCCAGGCTTGCCTGCCCGAGTACCGATTGTAACGAGCCGGCCGCACCGCCGGTCAGAACGAGTTGCAGATCGTCGCCAGTCACGAGTTTCCGGATCTCGGTCAGGGCTCGCTCGATTGCGCCGACCTGCTGGAGCAGCAGGCCGTTGTCGATGGCACGGGCCGTATCGCGCGCCGGCCTCGGCTGCGCGGCTCGCCGCGACGACGGTCGCGCCAGACCCGGCGCCGCGGCCAGCAGCCCGGCGCGCGCGGCATCGAATCCCGGCAGAATCCAGCCCCCCAGGTGCCGCCCGTCGGCGTCGACGGCGTCGATCGTCGTGGCGGTGCCGGCATCGACGAGGCAGAACGCGGTTCGGCGCTCGCACCATACCGGCTGCATCGCCAACCACCGGTCGACGCCGAGCTCCGGATACGCCGGCGCGACCGGCAGCGCGACGACGCCGGTCGCTACCGGATTCCAGGGCGCGCCGAGCCGCTGCAAGCGCGAAGTCAACCGCCTGGTGACCGGCGCATGCGTGACCGAGGCCAGCCAGAATCGGTCGTCCAGGGCCTCCGCTTCAACCGCACGCGCAGCCAGCCATTCGTCGAAGCTCGCGACCGGCATTGTCTGGACCCGGCCGATGCGCGAGCCGCCCCGCCACGCGGCCAGCTTGAGCCGGGAATGCCCCAGTTCAAGCAACCAGTCACGCGACACGCACGCTCACCTCGCCGCTGTCGAAGCACAACCTGCGCCCGGCGCAGTCCAGACATAGTTCTCCGCGCCGGCTCACGCCTTCGGCTCGGCCCCGGACCGGAGACGATCCGGCCCTGCGGACCACGACGTCGAGACCCCGCAGCGCATCCAGCCTGCGCCAGCGGTCGATGAACGCGTCGAATCCCGCGCGATCGAACCGGCGACAGGTCGAATCCAGCGCAGCGATCAACGCGCCGGCCAAGCGGCTTCGGTCGATCGGTTCGCACGACTCGTGAAACAGATCGGTCCACGGCTGATCGGGGACACCGGCATCGGACGAGACCGGCAAGCGAACGTTGATACCGACTCCGATGACTGCATCACACGAACGGCCGGCCGCGCCGCGCAGCTCGACCAGCACCCCACCGAGCTTGCGCCCGTCGACGAGGAGATCGTTCGGCCACTTCAGGCCGACCGCAACCGGAAGCGCCTCGGCGATCCCGATGCCCAGCGCGAGGCTCAGCGCCGCAAGCTGGGTCAAACCGCACTCGAATCGATACGCGTAAGACAGCCAGATACCGGATGCCGGCGGCGACAGCCAGGCCCGGCCGCGGCGACCGCGTCCGGCGTGCTGGAATTCGGCCAGCACCGCCTTGCGGTGCGCGAAACGATCGGCCAGGATGCGATTGGTCGAATCGACCTGGTCGTGGAGTTCGAGTTCGAAGTCGGCGCGTCCGGTCGCTTCACGCACCGCGCCGGCATCGAGGAGGTCGACCGGCCAGGCCAGCCGGTACCCGATGCCGCGCCGCGCCTCGACGGGCACACCGGCGTCGCGCAATCGGGCAATCTGCCGCCGAAGCGCCGAGCGGCTCAGCGCGCGCCGTTGCGCGTAGCGCACGCTGCTGATGGTCCGCCCGTCGGCCAGTTCGCGAAACAAGCGAAACGCGTCGGGCGTCATCGGCGGGGTTTGAGCAGGCGTGCCTTTTCGAATCGGTTCTCGGTGCCGCGGCGCAGTCTCGCCAGGTTGCTGCGATGCGTGAACACCAGCAACGCGGCGAGCACGATCGCCGTGAATCCCAGCGGCGGCGGCAGCGGTTCGGGTCCGAGCACCCACATGGCGGGCACCAGGCTCAGACCGGCAAGCACCGTGGCCAGGCCCACGTAGCCGGTACCGAGCAGCGTGACCAGCCAGACGACGACCAGCGGCAGGATGCACCAGGGCGCAATCACGGCCACCGCACCGACCGCGGTCCCGGCCCCCTTGCCGCCGCGGAAGCCGAAGAACAGCGGCCAGACGTGGCCGACCACGGCCGCCAGTCCGCACAGCGCACCGGCGCCGGCAAGGCTGACCGGCAGGGCCTCGGAAAACAGCAGCGGGAGAGACGGCACGAACACGGCCGCGACGCCCTTGCCGATATCGATGACGACGACGCCCAGCGCGAAAGTCCAGCCGATGCTGCGCAATGCATTGGTGCCGCCGGCGTTGCCCGACCCCATCGAACGAATGTCGACGCCGCGCATCCGGCCCAGCAGCAACGACCCCGAAAGGGAGCCGAGCAGGTATCCCAGCACGACCATCCAGACCAGGTCAGCCATCGCCTCGTGCATCCGGTTCGGGCGCCCGCCAGGGCTGGATGCCGACGATCAGCGACCCGGGACCGGCGTGCACGCCAACCGCGGGACTGGCCTCTTCGATCCAGCAGGCATCGACTTCCGGATGCGCCGCGAGAACCTGGTCGCGAAGTGCGCGGGCGTCGCCTTCGCAGTCGGTATGGCTGATCAGAACCCGATACACCTGACCGGCATCCATGCGCCGCACTAGGTAACGCGCGAAGCGCGCCACCGCATGCCGGCGCCCCGGAATGACGCCGCGAGCGGTCAACTCGCCGTCGGTGGTATTGGCGAGCACCGGATTGAGCCGGAGCTTCATCGCCAGCCAGTGCATCCAGGGACGGACGCGCCCGCCGCGAACCCCCCACGACAGATCCCGCGCCAGCGCGAAGGTCCGGGTCCGGGGCCCGATTTGATCGAGTGACCGAAGAATCCGCCCCAGCGACCAGCCCTGTGCCGCAGCCTCGGCCGCATACAGCGTCAGCAGCGCCTGGCCGCAGGCGGCGTTGAGGGAATCACGCACGGTCACGGGCTGGTCGTGCATCCGTGCCGCGCTTTGCTCGGCCGCCTGACAGGTGCCGCTGAGCTTGCCGGAAATCGGCAGCGCCAGCACCTCGTGACCGTGGCTGGTCAGCAGTTCGAACTGGCGCCGGAAATCGCGCGGCGGCGGCTGCGAGGTCTGCGGATGCTCGTCGGAGTCGGCCAGGCGGGCGTAGAACGCGCCGGGCTGCATCGACAGCTTGTCCATGAACTCCTCGTCGCCGAAAAACAACCGCAGCGGAACCACGTGAATTCCCAGCCGATCGATCTCCTCGGCCGGCAGGTCGGCCGCCGAATCGGTCACCACGGCGATCCGCCCGCGCTGGTTGATCAGCCCGTGCTGGCGTTCCATGTCGTCGGCTTTCTGCTGCCGGATTTCGCCGAAATCGGCGCAGGTCCGGAACACCTCTCCGGGCCGATCGGTGTGGATATGGACGCGCGCGCGCCGGCCGCCGCCGGCGACCACCAGCGAACTGGCTTCCAGTCGCTCCAACGATTCGCGCAATCCGGCAATATCGATGCGCTCTCCGGAAACCAGGCATTCGGTGCAATAGCGGTGCTCGCCGGCTGCTTCGGCGATCGGCTCGCGCGGCGGCACCGGCTCTTGCTGGGCGGCACCGGGCTCGCCGGCCTGCGGCAGCCGGCCGCTGCGGATATAGCGATAGATGCCGTCGAGCAGATCGACAAAGCCCTGCCCGCCGGCATCCACCACGCCGGCGTCGCGCAGCACCTGGAGTTTCTGCGGCGTTTGCGCCAGCGAATCGTGCGCTGCGCGCCGCGCGCGCCGGAACAACTCGCGAATATCGCGAATGCCGTGCTCGACGCCATCGACCAGCGCATCGCCGAAATCCTCCAGCACGGTCGGCATCGTGCCGGCAACCGGCTTCGACATCGCCGACCACGCGGCCGCGGCACCGGCCTTCGAAGCGGCGGCGAGCTGGCGCGCATCGAGATCGGCGCTGTGACGGCAGCTCTCGGCAATGCCATGGAAATACTGCGCGATGATGGCGCCGGAATTGCCGCGCGCACCGTCGAGGGCGGCATCCGCGATCTCGTCGAGCAATCCCGGCATGCCGCCGCGGGTGCCGCCGCGGAGCCGCTTGCCGACGCTGTTCAAGGTGAACATCAGGTTGGTGCCGGTATCGCCGTCGGGCACCGGGAACACGTTGATGCGGTTGAGCAGCTCCCGGCGCGTCTGTACGTGGGTGATGCCCGCGATCAGCGCGGCCTGGAACTGCTCCGGATCGATTCGCAGCAATGCAGAAGAAGACGTCATCGCGCCCCGCCTCCCGGGGCGTGCCTGGCAAACCCCATCAATCGCCGCCTGCCAGTTCCTGAACCTGCGAGGCGGTGAACGGCCACGCCAGCTTTTCGCCGGTCTCGTCGTTGCGAACCACCGGCACCTGATCTCCGTAGCGCTGAATCAGCTCGAGGTCATCGTCGATATTGACGACCTCGACGCGATCGGACAACCCGCCTTCGATGATCAGCCGCAGGGCCTTGTCGCAGAGCTCGCACGGCTCTCGCGTGTAGAACAGCAGTCCCATCGTGTCTCGTCGTCTCGTCTTGGCGCGTGAGTGTACCCGGCCCATTATGACCGAATTCGACGTTGGGTCGCCGGCGCGGATCGATCGAGGCGCGGGCTCGGCACTTGACAACACTTAGATAATTAGCTAATCTTCTAAATATGAGCGGCGTATTCAAGGCTTTGTCCGATCCGACCCGGCGCAAGGTGCTTCAACTCCTGCGTGGCCGGCCGATGACCGCGGGCGAACTGGCCGGTCACTTCGACGTCTCCAAACCGACCATGTCGGTGCATTTCAAGGTCTTGCGCGAAGCCGACCTGGTGCACGCCGAAAAGCACGGCAAGTCGATTACCTACTCGCTGAAGATGTCGGTCCTCGAAGAGGCGCTGATGGGCTTTGCCCGGGCGTTCGACATGCAGGTGCGCCGCGATCAAGACCCCGACTCCAACGAGGACTCCGATTCATGAATTCTTCCATCGATCCAATCGTTCTGCGCAAGACCGCGCTGCAGGCTTTCATCCTGTTCGGCCTGCTGTTCGGTGCCGTGGCATGGAGCCAGCGCCCCGAAGGCGCGATGATCTGGCTGACCGGCATGCTGACCCTGCCGCTGGCCTGGCTACTGGTGGCTGCAACCGGCGCACTGCCCGGACCCGACCGGCCGCAGGCAAGGCGTCATATCTACAACAGCCTGGTCGGTGCCGGCCTGCTGGTGACCGCCGCACTGGGCGTGGTCGCGGCCGTGACGCTGGAGGCCGTGCCCGAGGACTGGTCGACGCGCTTCGGCATGCTGTCCTCGGCGCTGGTGCTGATCGTCGTCGGCAACGGACTGCCGAAGAAGATCGAACCCGGCTGCTCGCGGACGCGGGGCCTGGCCATCCAGCGCCTGCTGGGATGGACCTTCGTCGTGACCGGGCTGATTGCCGTGGTGGTCTGGTTGACCGTACCGATGAGCTGGGCCAAATACGTTGGGCTGACGCTGTACGGCGTGGCGGTGCTGTTCAGCATCGCGGCGGTGGTGCGTATCCGAAGCCGCCCCGAATCCGACTGACCCCCCGACCGCCGCTCCGCGCGGGCGGCCTGGATTGCCTGAAGCCACACCCGCCGCGCCGGGCGCCGGGAGCGGCGCGCCCGTTCAAGCCGCTCGAATTGCCTTCGAACCGAGGAAAATGACCATGTTCCGTTATCCCTGCTGTCCCGTTCGGCGATCGCTCCGCCGCGTGCTGCTCCTCGCCATCGTCCAGCTTGCTGTAGCGCTGTGCCTCGCCTGGCCGGCCGATCCGGTCCGGGCAGATGCCCTCATCGACCTCGATGGGCGCGACCGGAGCGACAGCCCGAAGGCCTCGGTGCTGGCACTGTCCGAATCCGACCGACGCATCCGGACCGCCGGCAGCGACGCCATCGGCGATCATCGCCGCATCGAGGAAAAGACTGCGCCCGCGGCGCTGGACATCATCGACGATTGGATCCTGCGCCCGTCTGCCGAAGCCTGGGCCAGCCCGGCCCGGCCGCCGCGACGACGACTTTCGCTGCGCTGGTCATGACCGGCGGTGCCGCACGAGCTGCGGCTTTTATCGACGCGAAGGCTCGCCGTGCAGAGTGATCCAGCGGCTATGCCCGGTGTGAAGTCTCGCTGGTTTACCCGTCACTCATTGTGTAGCTTGTAGAGTGCGCCTGAAGCGACAGTGCAAGGCGCGACCCGCAGTGAATGGCCAGCCCTTTACAAGGTACGCAACGCCGTAATGTCGGTTCAGGCGCGCTCCCGAAGGGCGAGCCGGAGCGCATTCACCTGCGGCGTTGTGTCTCTTGGAAAGGACGCTGCCATTCCCTGCGAGACCGGCCTTGCAGCTCAACGCTCTCCGACTCGGTATAAGTGACACAATGAATGACCGGGTACCCTAGATTTCAGCGATTCCTTTCGATCCGCTCACCGCCGCCCACTGCATCCAGCCCGCCGCGCCGACGAAGGCGGCAACAGCGAGCGCGGCGACGCCACCCGGCACTCGATCGATCCAGATCCCGCTGGCCAGCAGGACCAGGGTGCCTAGAACCCAGAGCGCGTCTCCAATCGAGAAGAAGCGCACCATGATCCGGTTCGGCAGCGGCGCGCGCGCGGTGATGAACAGGCCCAGCCCGTTGAGCAGCAAGCCGATTCCGAGCCCCATGATCAGCCACTCCGGCGCGGGATTTCGATCCGCGAGAAACGCCGCCACCGGCGACGGGACAGCGATGAACAGCAGCCCGAACAACAGGCAGCTGGCGGCATTGAGCCGGAGAACGGGGCGTAGTCGATTCATGGCAGACCTCATGTAAACTTGGTTGACACGAGGATAACGGGACCGGAACTTTATGTCAACTAGATTGACACAACGCGGCGCGCCGATGGCCGAAAGCCTGTCGCTCAAACTCGCGTTTGCCTCTCGCAGGCTCCACGAAATCCTCCTGCGACGCGTGGCCTCGCAGCTCGTCGCCCTGGGCTACGAGGGGGCGACACCGGCCGCGCTGGACTTTCTCGGCGCGCTGGAGTGCGGCGACAACCACGCCTCGGAGATCGCACGCATGATGGGCGTATCGCGACAGTGGGTCGCCCGGAACGTCGCGCAATTCTCCCGGCTCGGCTATCTGGAACAGTTGCCAGGAACCGGCCGGGGCAAGCGCATCGTCTTCACCGAGCGCGGTGAAGCGCTGATGTCCCAGGCCCGGGCCGGGCTTGCCGAGCTCGATCGCCACCTCGAGGCCACGATGGATGCCCACGAGCTGGCCCATCTGATCGATGCGGTGGAGTCCCTCTCCAGGACATTGGAAGAAAACGGCACAGACTGAACCTTCGGCCGCGCAACAAGGCCTGATCATGCGCCGACAGCCGTTGCATAATTCGGGTCTACACCCGCCACCACTTCGCCATGGCCGTCAGCGTCTTCGACCTGTTCAAGATCGGCATCGGGCCGTCCAGCTCGCATACCGTGGGCCCGATGCGGGCGGCATGCCTGTTCGCGCGCACGCTCGAGCGGCAGGGACTGGTCGAGCGCGTCGCCCGGCTGAAAATGGAGCTGTTCGGTTCGCTGGGCCATACCGGCCGCGGCCACGGCACCGACAAGGCCGTGCTGCTGGGCCTCGAGGGACACCTGCCGGACACCGTCGATCCGGATCATATCGGCAAGCGCATCATCGAGATCTTCGCGGAGAACCGCATCTCGCTGCTCGGCCGCCGCCAACTGGCCGTCGATTTCCGGCGCGACCTGACCTTCCACAAGCGCCGGACGCTGCCGATGCATTCCAACGGCATGCGGTTCTCGGCGCTGGACACCGAGGGTGAGGTCCTGCTGGCGCGCGAATATTATTCGGTCGGCGGCGGATTCGTCGTCAATCCGGACGAGGCGGCGGCCGACCGCATCGTCGCAGACACCACGAAGCTGCCGTATCCGTTTGCCTCGGCCGACGAACTGCTCGCGAACTGTCAACACGACGCGCTGCGCATCGGCGACGTGATGCTGGCCAACGAAAAGGTCTGGCGACCGGAATCCGAGATCCGAGCGGGCCTGCTCCGGATCTGGCAGGCGATGAAGGACTGCGTCGAGCGCGGGATCGCCAGCGAAGGCAATCTGCCGGGCGGGCTGCGCGTCGAGCGGCGCGCGCCGGGTCTGTACCGCCGACTCCGCGAACGGGCGACGCGCGACGATCTCGACAGCCTCGACTGGATCAACCTCTACGCGCTGGCGGTCAACGAGGAAAACGCCGCCGGCGGTCGCGTCGTCACGGCGCCGACCAACGGCGCGGCCGGCATCATTCCTGCGGTGCTGCACTATTACCGCCGATTCGTCGACGGCGCCAGCGAGGACGGCGTGATCGAATTCCTGCTCACGGCCGGCGCGATCGGCATCCTGTACAAGGAAAACGCCTCGATCTCGGGGGCCGAAGTCGGCTGCCAGGGCGAGGTCGGCGTGGCCTGTTCCATGGCCGCCGCCGGACTGACCGCGGCGCTGGGCGGCAGCATGCCGCAGGTCGAGAATGCCGCCGAAATCGGCATGGAGCACAACCTGGGCCTGACCTGCGATCCGGTCGGCGGCCTGGTCCAGATTCCCTGCATCGAGCGCAACGCGATGGGCGCGGTCAAGGCCGTCAACGCCACGCGCATGGCGATGGCCGGCGAAGGCAAGCACCATGTCTCGCTGGACCGCGTGATCAAGACCATGCGCGATACCGGCCGCGACATGAAGACCAAATACAAGGAGACATCGCGGGGCGGGCTGGCGGTCAACGTGATCGAATGCTGACGGTTTCCGGTTTCAGGAAAAGCAACTCGTGCAGAGACGCAGAGGCGCGAAGAACAAACCCGGCCCATTGATTTTCCTTCGCGTCTTTGCGCGAGATCGTTCCTGCCTTCGAAGCGCCAGGACGCATGCCGAACCTTCCGCGACCTGCGCAGTCGCAGCTAACGAACAACGAACAACGAACAACGAACAACGAACAACGAACAACGAACAACGAACAACGAACAACGAA
>CAYPZP010000037.1:0-21500 GCA_964415285.1 uncultured Halomonas sp.
GCCCCATGGAGGTTGCGGCAGCGAGGCGCCCGTCGCGCGTGGTGATGAAATCGAAGAGCAGGGCGGAGGAACGATCCGCCTCCGGCGGCAAGCCGACATCGATCGGCGTGGCCTGCAGCGTCCGGGTATCGATTCGCCAGAGGTCGTTCCCGGACCCGATGGAGCCGGTAACGATCAGCGTGTGGTCGTCGATGAACCTGGATGCGCGCGTTCCGACAGGCGGGTCGGGGTGGCCGAATTCGATCAACTCCAGCGCAGCATCGAGGCCGCGGATGCGCCCCAGGGCGCGTGTGCCGATGACCCAGACATCCTCGCCGGTCGGATCCATCGCGAAGCTCCGGATGACGCCCAGTCGGGCGACGTCGCCCTGGGCCGGGTCGTGCCGGGCCAGGCTGTAGTCCCGCCGGCCGCCCCGGCGCCAGACCGTGATGCCGTGATTCTGGTTGGCGGTCCATACGAAGGTGCCGCGTTCGGTGGTCTGCTCGGCGATCGCGCGCACGATGTTGCGGCTGGTCACCGAAGGGGTGCGGTCGGAGACATGCACGAAGCGCTCGCCGTGCGGCGTTACCCGCGCCAGCCCGCCCAGGATGCCGCCGACCCAAAGGACGCCGAAGCGATCGGCAAAGATCCGGTACCCGTGCTCTCCGAGCGTCGGCGGCGGCGAATGCGGATCGTTGGGATCGTGGCGGTAGCGTTCGATCTGCCCGGTTTCCTGGTCGAAGCGCGCCAGGCCGAACAGGCCGGCCAGCCAGACGCTGCCGTCGGGCGTTTCACCGACCCACAGCGTCCGGTAGCCGGAATTCGCGCTGCTGTCGAGGTTCATCCCGGGCTTGTCGAAGGGCCGCCAGGAACCGCTGATCGGGTCGATCCGGGTCAGCCGGCCGGGTTGGGCCAACCAGATGGCGCCGCGCGAATCGGCCGCCACGGCGCGAACCCAGTCCTCGCCCAGGCCATGCTCCGTCGGACGCAGCAGGCGAACCGGCACCGCGGCGTCCGGATCGACCCGGTACAAACCGTCGCTGCTGGCGTAGAGCACACCGCCCTCCGGGTCCGCGGCCGCGATGTGCTCGCCGACCCAGCGCTGAGCCAGCGCCTGCTCGGGCCCGAACACCCACTCGAAGCGACCGGCGGAACGATCGAGGCGCCACAATCCCGCTGGATTGGCCATCCAGATTCGACCGGCGCGGTCGACGACCAGCGATTGGGGGCCCTGACTTTCGGTTGCCCGCTCGGACAGGCCTTCGACCGGGACCGGCGTCAGGATCTGCTGCCCGGGCCGCCAGCGGACCGGCCGGGTCGGTTGAGCCGATGCCGGGGACGTCGCCAGTGCGTAGATGCTGCCGTCGCTGTCTTCGACCGGCGACCCGGGGGGAAAAGCGGGGTGGCGCCGGGTGCCGTCGTCGAGTTGCAGCGGCACCTGCGTGACCGCGCGCGTCCCCGGCTCGAGCCGGTTCAGGCCGCGAGCGGTGGCGACCCAAAGCGCGTTGTCGCGCGCGGCCAGCAGTCCGCGCACGTATCCGTGGGACAGCGTGTCGGGATCGTCGGGATCGGCGTACCAGGAGTCGATCGAATAGCCGTCGTATCGGTTCAGGCCGGCCTGGGTGCCGATCCAGAGGTAGCCCTCGCGGTCCTGGGCCAGGACCTGGACGCTGGACTGCGACAGCACCAGCGCGTCGTCCAGCGGCACGAAGGGCTGCCGCACGGCCGCGGTCGCCGCCGTCCAGCCGGTGGTGACCAGGACGATCAGGGCCACCGCGATCGACTTCGCTGCGGCGCGGCGGCGCCGCAGGTTGTTCAATGGCTGACGGATGTTCCCGCTCCCTCGTGCGTCCGACTCGATTCAGTCCCGGCGCCCGCAGCGGTCCCGATCGAGCAGCGAGATTCGATTCACCGGAATGTTGCCTGATGCCGCACAGCGGACCGTTCCGGCTCCGTGCGTTGCACGATGCGCTGATTCGAAGTCCAGCCGTCCGGGCCGGTTCCGATTGATCAGCGTATGCAAATGAAACAATGCCGTCACAGGCGGCCGCTGTCAATCCTCCGCGACCGAATCGCTCGAATCCGCGTCGCGCTTCGGCCGCTCCGGCGGGGCAAGATCGAATCGCTGACACATCGCCAGCCAGTCGTCGCTTCGATGCCGGGGTGCGCCGTCGCCGGATCGTGCGGCGCCGCGGTCGATCCACCGCAGCCGGACCGGCGCGATGCGCTCCAGCTCGGCCAGCCAGCGGCCGGTTCCGCGATCCGGCGTGCGCGCCGGCGATACGAAGACCACGATCGCGGCCGGCTTCGGATCCAGTATCCGGATCGCCTCCTCGATCTGTCGACGCTGCGTCCGGTTGTCGGCCCGGCCGAGCACCCTCAGCGATGCATCGGTCGGGGGCCAGGCCGGCTCCGGGTCGTCGAGCTCGAAGCCGATGGCAACGGGCAGACCGCTGCCCGGCCGGGCTTTTCGGTCCCGTCTGCCGGCTGCAGACCTTGAATCCGGTCCATCGCCCTCGGGCACGGGTCCTTCCGGCGCCGCCGCCGCACTGGTGCCCGCCAGCGCCGGCAGCAGCCGCAGATAGCCGGTCCGTCCGAGGTCCAGGCCGGGCCGTAGCCGCTGCCACCGCCACATCGAGAAGGCCGCCAGCACCGCGCGCGGAATGAGGCCGTAGAACGCCAGTGCGCCGATCAGGTAGCCGGCCCAGAGGCGCCGGTCGGCGGCGGCGGAGCGATCCACCAGTGCCGCCTGGAGTTGCTTTGCGTCGGGCAGTTCGAGGCCGAACAGCCAGGCCGGGGGCGTGCCGATCCACAGGATCATCTCGCCGACCCACGGTCCGGTCAGCAGCGTCGTCTCCCAGCTAAAGTCGAAGCGAAGCCCCAGGAACAGCAGCGAGGTCCAGCCGATTGCGCCGATGAAGAAGGCGGTCCAGAATCCGTGCGTGACGGCGGCCATCAGCCGGCGGCCGCCGATTCGACCGAGGTCGGCGGCCGCGGCGGCGAGGTATCGCCGTTCGGCACCGGCGCCGAATCGGCGCGCGACCATCCAGGTGATTCGGCCCGGCAGACCCGGGTTCCCGGAACCACGGCCGACCAGTCCGCCCAGCGCCCACATCAGCAGCATCAGCAGCGGGATGCCCAGCAGCGCCAGCAGCGCGTAGGACAGCGCGATCGTCGTTCCGCCCATGCGCAGGTTGGCCGCCGCGGCGATTCCGGCGATGGCGCCCAGCAGCAGCCACGCTGCCGCCGCCCTTTTCAGCATCGAATTCATGCGCCGGACTTCTCCGACCAGGTCTGTCGCGCCGGGAAGACCGCGCGCCCGGGCGACGATGCGTCGTGGAACCGGGTCGGGCAGGCGCGCGGCTTGGCGCGTCGCTTCATTGTCCAGAGGAAATGTCTCCGACGCTTCTTCGCGGCGCCGGGTGGCTTCGGCCACCAGCCAGTCCCCGGGTTTCAATCGAAATTTATCGCCGACCATCGAACGATGATACCGTGCGCTGGAGGGATCGCTCGCCGGGCCCGGTCGTGGTTTGATCCGTGTCAAATTCGGTGCTTCCGCGGTCCCCGACAATACCGCCGCATTGCGGAATCTAGCGGGAATGAAATAATGACCGAAAATCAAACATATAACGACCGAGTCGTGCGTCAATTCGCGGTCATGACCGTGGTCTGGGGCATCGTCGGAATGCTGGTCGGATTGATCATCGCCGCGCAGTTGATCTGGCCCGATATGACCTACGGCATCGAGTGGTTGAGCTACGGCCGGTTGCGCCCGCTGCATACCAACGCGGTGATCTTCGCGTTCGGCGGTTCGGCGCTGTTCGCAACCAGTTACTACGTGGTCCAGCGCACCTGCCACGCGCGGCTGTTCTCCGACGCGCTGTCGGCGTTCACGTTCTGGGGCTGGCAAGTGATCATCGTGGGCGCCGCCGTGACGCTGCCGCTGGGCAAGACCATGGGCAAGGAATACGCCGAGCTGGAATGGCCGCTGGCGCTGCTCGTCGCCGTGGTCTGGGTCGCCTACGCGATCGTGTTCTTCGGCACCATCGTCAAGCGCAAGATCAAGCACATCTACGTCGCCAACTGGTTCTACGGCGCGTTCATCCTGACGATCGCGGTGCTGCACATCGTCAACAATCTGTCGATCCCGGCCGGTATGTGGAAGTCTTACCCGGTCTATTCGGGCGCGGTCGATGCGATGGTGCAGTGGTGGTACGGCCACAACGCCGTGGGCTTCTTCCTGACCGCCGGTTTCCTGGGCATGATGTACTACTTCGTCCCCAGGCAGGCCAACCGGCCGATCTACTCCTACCGGCTGTCCATCGTCCACTTCTGGTCGCTGATCGCGATCTACATGTGGGCCGGCCCGCACCACCTTCACTACACCGCGCTGCCCGATTGGGCGCAGACGCTGGGCATGATCTTCTCGCTGATCCTGCTGGCGCCGAGCTGGGGCGGCATGATCAACGGGATCATGACGCTGTCGGGTGCCTGGCACAAGCTGCGCACCGACCCGATCCTTCGCTTCATGATCGTGGCGCTTTCGTTCTATGGCATGTCGACGTTCGAAGGTCCGATGATGTCGATCAAGACGGTCAACGCGCTGTCCCACTACACCGACTGGACCATCGGCCACGTGCACTCCGGCGCGCTGGGCTGGGTCGCGATGATTTCCATCGGCAGCCTCTACACGCTGTTCCCGCGACTGTGGGGCGTTGAGAGCATGTACTCGACCAAGGCGATCGAATGGCATTTCTGGACTTCGACCATCGGCACGGTGCTCTACATCACGTCGATGTGGGCGGCCGGCCTGATGCAGGGCCTGATGTGGCGGACGTTCAACGACGACGGCACGCTGACCTACACCTTCATCGAGGTGCTCAAGCGAACCGAGCCGTACTACATGCTGCGGCTGCTCGGCGGGGCCGTGTTCCTGAGCGGCATGGTGTTCATGGTCTGGAACGTCTACAAGACCTGGCAGAACGCCCCCGATCGGGCGCGTTCGATCGCCATCCCGCAGCCGGCCTGAAGGAGGACACCCCATGGCTCACGAAAGAATCGAGAAGAACATCGGCCTGATGGCGGTGCTGATCGTCGTCGTGATCAGTCTCGGCGGCCTGGTGCAGATCGTCCCTCTGATGTTCCGCGCAACCATGGTCGAGCCGGCCGAGGGAGTCGATGTCTATTCGGCCACCGAACTGGCCGGCCGCGATGTCTACATCCGCGAGGGCTGCTACGCCTGCCATAGCCAGATGGTGCGTCCGTTCCGTTCAGAAACCGAGCGCTACGGCCATTATTCGGTGGCCGGCGAGTTCGTCTACGACCGCCCGTTCCAGTGGGGCTCCAAGCGCACCGGCCCGGATCTGGCCCGGGTCGGCGGCAAGTACTCCGACGACTGGCACCGGATTCACATGGTCGACCCGCGTGCGGTGGTTCCGGATTCGAACATGCCGGCGTATCCGTGGCTGGCCGAAGACCTGGTCGACCCGGTCTCGATCCAGCGTCGGATGCGCGCGCTGAAGCGCCTGGGCGATCCCTACACCGACGAACAGATCGACGCAGCTGCCGAGGAACTGGTCGGCGTCAGCGAGCTCGATGCGATCATCGCCTACCTGCAAGGGCTGGGCACGGACTGGGCCGGGCAGCGGCAGGCGACGACCATGGCCGCGGGAGGCGGTGAATGACCGGAGGGATCGTCACGCTGCTGGCGCTGCTCGGCTTCCTGGCCGTGGTCATCTGGGTATTCGTCATCAAGCGTCGTGAGGACTTCGACGAGCAGGCGCGCCAGCCGCTCGAGGATCGGGACGATTCGGCGTCCCGGGACAAGGAGAAAGAACAATGAGCAGTTTCTGGCATTGGTACATCGTCATCATCACCGTCGGCACCCTGGTCGCGACGATCTGGTTCCTGCTCTACAGCAGCCGGATGAAAGTGCCCTCGAGCAAGGACGAGCAGGGCAATGAGACCACCGGTCACGTCTGGGACGAAGACCTGCGTGAGCTGAACAATCCGCTGCCGCGCTGGTGGCTGGGGCTGTTCTGGATCACCGTGATCTTTTCGATCGCCTACCTCGTGCTGTTTCCCGGCCTGGGACGCTTCGACGGCGCGCTGGGGTGGTCTCAGGAGAAGCAGTACGAGCAGGAAATGGCGGCTGCCCGGGCAGCGTTCGAAGAGCGCTTCGGCCATTTCGATGAGCTGTCCCTGGTCGAACTGGCGGGCGATCCGCAGGCCGTGGAGATGGGACGCAACCTGTATGCGCACAACTGCTCGACCTGCCACGGTTCGGACGCACGCGGCGCACGCGGTTATCCGAATCTGACCGACGATCACTGGATCTGGGGTAGTCAACCCGGCCAGATCGAGCACAGCGTCGTCAACGGCAGGCAGGCCGCGATGCCGGCCTTCGGCGATGCGCTGGGCCAAGACGGCGTGCGCAACACGGCGGTCTACGTGCAGCAATTGGCCGGCGAGCCGGTCGACGAGGCCATGGCGCAGGCCGGCCGCGCACGCTATCAGCAACTGTGCATCGCTTGCCATGGTCCCGAAGGCAAGGGCAATCCGGTGCTGGGTGCGCCGGATCTGACGAACGGCGTCTATACCTACGGCGGCGATATCGATTCGATCCGCGCGACCATCCGCAACGGCCGGAACGGCGTGATGCCGGCGCAGGAGCCGCTGATCGGGGAAACGCGTGCGCGACTGGCCGCAGCCTACATCTACAGCCTGCATTCGGAGGGCGGCGGACAGTCCGGCAGCGGAACCTCGGCGCCGTGACCGGCGCGGTCGGCGATCGGGATCGGCCCGCCGACCCGCCGCCGCGTCCTCTGGCTCAACGCCTGGGCGCGATCCTCTGGCCGTCGTTCTTCGCTGCCGGCGTGGCGACGATGGTGTTGTTCGCTTTCGTCGATCCCATCGACCTGGCCGCGATCAGCTTCCCGGGGCGTGAAATCAGTCGCGAGCTGGGCTACACCATCGCGTTTCTCGGGTTCTGGGCCGGTTTCGCGTCGGCGTGCACGTTCACCTGGCTGCTGCTGCGTCCGTCGTCGCGCTTCCGCTCGTGACCGCCGCACCACGGGCTCGGTGAGGGAACGTGGGCTGCTTGCAACCGACCCGGAAGTACTCGAAAGGCCATGACACGACGTCGACGAAGGATTGACAATGAGAGACTCCGGATGCAGCGGGACAGTGCTTCACCCTGGCGAGCACGCCCGGGCAGATTGATCCAGCGGTTCCCCGGCGCTTCCGGCTTTCATCCGCGTTCGTTCGCGGCGATTCGCGTTTCCAATTTCCCGGTTTCGACTCGATGAGCAACTCCACGACAGCGTCCAACGAGCAGGAAATCAAGCTCTACGTCAAGCCGCCCAAGGTCTATCCGCGCGAGACCGAGGGGAGGTTTTCCCGACTTCGCGTTCTGGCCGCCTGGGTGCTGCTGGGCCTGTTCTATCTGCTGCCGTGGATCCAGCTCGGCGGACAGCAGATCGTGTTGTTCGACCTGCCGGCACGAGAGTTTCACATCTTTGGCCTGACGTTCTGGCCGCAGGACTTCGTGATGCTGGCGCTGCTGCTGGCGATCGCGGCGATTTCGCTGTTCTTCTTCACCGCGCTGGCGGGCCGGCTCTGGTGCGGTTACGCCTGTCCGCAGACGGTCTGGACCGAGGTGTTTCTGTGGATGGAGCGCTTCGCCGAGGGCCCGCGCAACAAGCGCATGAAGCTCGACAAGGCGCCCTGGACCGTCGAGAAGCTGCGCAAGAAGGCGCTCAAGCAGTTTCTCTACATCACGTTCGCAGCGTGGACCGGAATCACCTTCGTCGGTTTCTTCACGCCGATCCGGGAACTCGTGCCGTCGCTGATGACCTTCAACGCGGGTGGATGGGAAGTCTTCTGGACCTTCTTCTACGGCTTCGCGACCTACGGCAACGCAGGCTATCTGCGCGAACAGGTCTGCAAGTACATGTGCCCCTATGCGCGCTTCCAGTCGGCGATGTTCGATCGCGACAGCCTGGTGATTTCCTATGACGAGGCACGCGGCGAGCCGCGCGGCAAGCGCCGCAAGGATGCCGACAAGGACCAGCTCGGACTCGGCGACTGCATCGACTGCTACGGATGCGTCCAGGTCTGTCCCACCGGCATCGACATCCGGGACGGCCTGCAGATCGAATGCATTGCCTGTGCCGCCTGCGTCGACGTCTGCGACGAGGTCATGGACAAGATGGGGTATCCACGCGGCCTGATCCGCTACACCACCGAAAGCGCCATGGCCGGCGAGAAGACCAGAATCGTCCGACCGCGCATCTTCATCTACCTGGCGGTGCTGGCCGGCCTGGTCACGCTGTTCGGCCTCATGCTGGCTGGTCGGCAGATGGTCGATCTGGACGTGTTGCGCGACCGGACCGCGCTGTATCGCGCGGCCGGCGACGAAATCGAGAACCCGTTCGCGCTCAAGGTGACCAATCGCACCGAAGCGCCGCTGGCGCTGGATGTGCGCGCTTCCGGAATCGAAGGCTTGCGGGTGGTCTCGCCGTCGGATGCGTTCCGCGTTCCGCCCGGCGAGGTCAGTAATCGCCCGATGACGCTCGCGCTCCCGGCGCAAGCGCTGGACCCGGGGATGCACGAAATCGAAATTTCGCTGTCCAACGACGCGACGGGAGAGTTGCTGACCCGGGCCGAAACGCGCTTCTACGTGCCGCCGGAACGGCCGTGACGTCCATCGGTCGGGATGCAGCGCTGATTGTTGGGATGAACCGGCCCGAGGGTGTGGACAGGAGGTTTCAGGTTCAGCGTTTAAGGTTTACGGAAAAGCGCTTCGAGTCGGCGGGTCGAGCCGTTCCGTTCCGGCGTGCAACAGGAAGCGTCCCGGATCTTGTTCCAAAAAACCCGGGAACCCGAACCCCAAAATCTGGCTGCCAAACCCCAAACCCTAAAACGTTGAACCTTAAACCTCAGACCTGAACCCGACCTTCATTTTTCGGACCGAACGAATGGAACAGCACGACGCAACGCCCTGGTACAAGCAATTCTGGCCCTGGTTCATCATCGGCGTGGTGTCGTGGGGCGTGGTTTCGGCCAGCATCACGTTCAGCGTGGCGGTGAGGAATCCGCCGCACATCATGACCGGCGACTACGCGAAACTCGGGAAAGCGTTGGTCGATACGCACGAGCGTGCCGATGCGGCTGAAGCCATGGGGCTGACCGGGAAACTCGGCGAGCGCGGCGGGCAGTGGGTGCTCAGCATGCAGGCGCTCGATACCTCCGCGCTGGGCGAGCGTCTGGTGCTGCTGGTCCAGCATCCGACCGATTCGACTCGCGACCGCCAGATCGCGCTGGACCGGATCGCGCCAGGCGAATATCGTGCCGCAGCGGTCGACATTCCGCCCCGCGGGCGCATGATCGTCTCCGATCCCGAGCAGCGCTGGTGGATTTCGTCGACCTATCGAAAAGAAGCTGGCGTGCTGGAAGTCGAGCTCGTTCCGCAGCGGCTGTGAATGCGGGGAACCGGTTCCAGGTCGAGGGTTTCGGCAGGCAAAAGCGGCGTTGGCGGCCGAACCCGGCGCCGGTGGCAGTTCGGCCCGTCGAGATTGTTCCCCGAGCGTGTCGAGCCGGGTCCCTTGCCTTGATCCTGAAACCTGACCTCTCCCACGCGAATCCGACCCAGTGAAACGGCCCGATCTCGATTCCTCCGCGGCGCCAGCGCCTTCCCCCGAAGCCTGCTTCCACTGCGGTGAGCCGGTGCCGCCGGGGGCCGACCTGGGTGTCGAGATCCAGGGCGAGCGCCGGCCGATGTGCTGTGCCGGATGCCGGGCCGTGGCGACGCTGATCCACTCATCCGGCCTGTCTCGCTACTACGATTTCCGCGATGCGCTTCCGGCCAGGCCCGAAGGCGAAGTCGACCCCGGCAAATACGCGGCATGGGACCGGGACGCGGTGCTGGATTTTCATTCCAGCGCCGATGACCGGGGCCGGCGCAGTCTCGTGCTGGTTCTCGAAAACGTTCACTGTGCGGCGTGCGCGTGGCTGGTGCGCCGTTATCTCACCCACTTTCCCGGCGTGCACGAATGCCGCCTCGATGTCGGCGACGGCCGGCTGCGGCTGGGATTCGACGCCGAGCGCACGCCGCTGTCGGCGCTGGCCGCGGCGCTGGAACGAATCGGCTATCCGCCGCACCTGGATACGCCGCATTCGGGCCTCGACCGCGACCGCAACGAGCGCCGGCGAATGCTGCGCTACCTGATCGTCGCCGCACTCGGCATGATGCAGGTCATGAGCTATGCACTGGCCAACTACCTCGGTGCCGGGGGCATCGATCCCGAAACCGAGCATTTCTTCCGCTTGATCAGCATGCTGGTTGCCGTGCCGGTTGCCTTGTACGCCGGCCAGCCGTTCTATCGCTCGGCATTCAATCACCTCCGCCAGCGGCATCTCGGGCTCGATGTGCCGGTTGCCGCTGCAATCCTGCTGGCGCTGTTTTCCAGCGTCCTGATCACCTTGTTCGGCAGCGGCGAGGTGTACTTCGATTCGGTCGTGATGTTCGTCTTCTTCCTGTTGCTGGGGCGCTTCGCGGTGATGCTGGCGCGTCAGCAGTCGGGCGCGATTCACAGCGCGCTGGCGCGGGCGCTGCCGAGCCAGACGCGGCGGTTGACCGCGACCGGCAGCGAAGCGGTGGGCCTGGTCGAACTCTGCGTCGGTGACCGTGTATTGGTGGCCGACGGCGAAATCGTGCCCGCCGACGGCGTCGTCGTCGAGGGCAGCGGTTCGGTCGACGAATCGCTGCTGACCGGTGAATCCCGGCCCCGCCGGCGCGCGCCGGGCGCACCGGTCATGGCCGGCAGCCTGGTGACAGGCGGTGCGCTGCAGGTGCGCGTCGAGCGGGTCGGGCGCGGAACCGTGCTGTCGGAAATCGTCGAGATGCTGAGCGAGGCACGCCGCACCCGACCGCGTCTCGCACAGTTCGCGGACCGGGCCGCCGGCTGGTTCATCGCGCTGATCCTGGTCTCGACCGCGCTGGCGGCCGGCTACTGGTGGCAGATCGATCCGACGCGCGTGATTCCGATCGTGCTGGCGATGCTGGTCGTCGCCTGCCCGTGTGCGCTGGCGCTGGGCACACCGACGGCGCTGGCATCGGCCACCCGCGGCCTGGCGGTCGAAGGCGTGCTGACGGCTAACCCGGACGCGCTGGAGCGGCTGGCACGCGTCACGCACGTGGTGCTGGACAAGACCGGAACGCTCACGCGTCCCGGTATGCAGGTGGCCGAGCTCCGGACGCCCGGGGATCGCTCGCGCGAGAACCTGCTCGCGGTTGCCGCAGCGCTGGAGCGCATCAGCACGCATCCGGTCGCCAGCGCGTTCACCCCGCACGATCGGGGCCTGGTGGTCGAATCGCCCTTCTCCCGCGCCGGCGCCGGAGTCTCGGGCAGCGTCGCGGGCCGGCACTGGTGGCTGGGGCGGCCGGACTGGGTCGCCGAGCACACCGATGTGGCGGTGGAGCCGCCCGAATCGGGCATCTGGCTGGTGCTGGTCGATGACCGGGGTTCGCCGCCGGCCTGGATTCGGGTCGAGACGTCGCTGCGCGAGGGCGTCGATGCGCTGTTGGAGTCGCTGCGCGAGCGCGGGCTGCAGATCGTACTGGCTTCCGGGGATCGCGCGCCCAACGTGGCGTCGCTGGCCGATGAACTGGGTATCGAGAGCCGGTATGCGGCCCAGACGCCGGCCGACAAGCTGGCGCTGGTCGAACGCCTGCGCGGCGCCGGAGCGACCGTGGCGATGGTGGGCGACGGCATCAACGACGCGCCGGTGCTCGCCGGTGCCGACGTCTCGATTGCGCTGGCCGAGGGCGCGGCCATTGCCAGGACCCAGGCCGACCTGGTCGCCACGGGCACCGACCTCGGGCCGCTGGCCAGGCTGTTTTCCCGGGCGCCCCGGGTGCGCCGCGTGATCGCCCAGAATCTGGTGTGGGCGCTTTCCTACAACCTCTCGGCACTTCCGCTGGCCGCGGCCGGCTGGGTGCCGCCCTGGGCGGCCGCGATCGGCATGTCGGCGAGCTCGCTGATCGTCGTGCTCAATGCCCGGAGACTGGGACGGGCCGGCAGCGCCGGAGCCCAGCCATCGCTGCCGAAGCCAACCCGGATCGCGGCGGCACCGGCTTCATGACGATCATCTACATCCTCATCCCGCTGTCGCTGGTGCTGATCGGTCTGGCGATCTGGGCCTTCTTCTGGGCCGTGCGCAACGATCAGTTCGACGACCTCGACACCCCGGCGATGGACATTCTCGACGACGATGGTTCGGAAGCCGGAAGCCGGAAGCCGGAAGCCGGAAGCCGGAAGCCGGAAGCCGGAAGCCGGAACCCGGAACCCGGAACCCGGAAAACTGAAAACTGAAAACTGAAAACTGAAAACTGAAAACCCACTTCCGCCCTCCTCGATGCCCATTCCTCCTTCTTTCCCCCTTCGACGATGACGCTCGGTGCCGCGCTGATAACCGGCTTTCTCGCCGGCCTGTTCGGGTCGACCCACTGCGTTGCGATGTGCGGCGGAATCATGGCCGTGCTGCACGGACAGGTGCCGCGCGGCCGGGACCGGCTGGCGGCGGGTTTCCACGTCGGCCGACTCAGCAGCTATCTGCTGTTGGGGCTGGCGTTGACCCTGGTCGGGATGCTGCCGAGGGAGTTGCTGCCGGCCGCCGCGGGGCCGGCGATGCGCATCGCGTTGGGCCTGCTGCTGATCCTGATCGCCGTGTATATCGGCCTGCCGGGCCGGTTACGGGACGTGTTCGGCGACCTGGCCGCACCCCTGACGCGCCGCGTCATGCCGCTTTTCGGTCACCTGCTGCCCGCCGATACCTGGGACAAGGCGATCGGCCTGGGCCTGCTGTGGGGCCTCTTGCCGTGCGGCCTGCTGTACGCGGTGCTGGGCGCTGCGATCCTGCTGGCCGATCCGCTGGCGACGATCGCGATGGTGCTCGGGTTCGGCGTCGGCACGCTCCCGCTGCTGCTCGGTGGCGGTCTGGGCCTGGCGCGCCTGCGCAGCCGGATTCAAGCGCCCTGGCTGCGCGGCGGCGCCGCCACCGTGATGGCTGCAACCGGCGTTCTGATTGCGGTCGGGCCCTGGCTGGCGCACCGGTTCGGCCATCCCGGGGTGCGCTTTCTCGTCGATTGCGTGATGCCCTGAGCGCCAGGGAAAACCCGGACCGATCGTGCGTGGAGCCGGCTTCGTTCCAGGCGGCCGTTCGGCGGCGCCGCCGAAGAACCCCTCGCGCCGCGCGCGATCGAACAGCGCTTGCCGGGCCGGGTTCGGGATCGAGTCTTTGCGCGGCTGACCGGTGATCCACAAAATTGATGCGAGTCAAAACCCTTGCTGGCGCATCGCCGTATATTTTGCTCCAATCTGCCAACATCTATCGGGCCCAGGCATGCATTCCCCAGTTCGACCCAAGTTCGACGCCAACCTCATCGCACGCTACGGCGGCGCAGGCCCGCGTTACACCTCGTACCCGACCGCAGTGCAGTTCACGGAGGACTTCGGGCCGCGCGACTGGCAAACCGCATTGAGCGAAAGCAACCGGCTGCCGATTCCCGCCGACCTCTCGCTCTACGTGCATGTCCCGTTCTGTTCGAGCCCGTGCTTCTATTGCGGTTGCAACAAGGTGATCACGCGTTCCACGACCGCGGGCCAGGAATACCTGGTCGATCTCGAGCGTGAACTCGACCTGGTGGCGCCGCGGATCGACTCCGATCGGATCGTCCGGCAGGTGCACCTGGGCGGCGGAACACCGACGTTTCTGACCAGCGACCAGATCGACCAGTTGATGCGTCTGCTGCGCACGCGTTTCCGCTTTGCCGACGACACCGAAATCGGCCTCGAAGTCGATCCGAGATCGGTGGAGCCGGGCGATGTCCGCCGGTTGCGGGAAATCGGCTTCAACCGCATTTCGGTCGGCATCCAGGACCTCGATCCCGCGGTGCAGAAGGCCGTCAACCGGATCCACGACGAGACCACGGTGGCTTCGGTCATCGGCGCGGCGCATGCGCTGAATTTCGATTCGATCAGCGTCGACCTGATCTACGGGCTGCCGAAGCAGACCACCGAGGCTTTCGCCCGGACCGTGGAGCGGGTCATCGAGATGAAGCCGGATCGCTTGTCGCTGTTCAACTATGCGCATCTGCCGCACCTGTTCAAGCCGCAGCAGCGCATCAAGTCCGAGGAACTGCCGGCGCCGTCGGTCAAGCTGGCGATCTTCCGCAATACGCTGACGCGACTGCTCGATGCGGGCTACGAGTTCATCGGCATGGATCACTTCGCGCTGCCCGACGACGACCTCGCCAGGGCACGCCGCGACGGAACCATGGTGCGCAACTTCCAGGGCTACTCGACCAACGGTGGGCTGGACCTGCTGGCATTCGGTCCCAGCGCCATTTCCGAAGTCGGCGACAGCTTCGCGCAGAACGAGCGCAAGCTCATGGACTGGCAGATCGCAGTGCGCGACAGCCGTCTGCCGATCGCCCGCGGATTGAATCGGACGACCGACGACCGGCTGCGCGCCGAGGTCATCAGCACGATCATGTGCCGGGGCGAACTGGATTATCGGCCGTTCGAACGTGACTACGAATTCTCGTTTCGCGCGTACTTCGGTGAGGAACTCGAGCGACTCGAGCCGCTGGTCGAAGACGGCCTGATGGCCTGGACCGACCATGGCTTCCAGGCGACCGCCGAAGGCCTGCTGTTTCTGCGCGCCATCGCGATGGCGTTCGATGCCTACCTCGACCGGAACGATCAGTCGACGTCGAAGAAATTCTCTCGCATCGTCTGATCGCGCCGTGACGCAGCCCCGGCTGGGTTGGGTCGCGGTACCCGGTTGCCATCCGGAATCATCGTTCCGGATGGCTGACCGATTCTGAGCGGGCTGCTTCCAAACGCGCTCGCCGGTCTGCTATTCTGCGCTCCAGTTGCGGCTGTATCAGGGAGCGCTAATCCGTGAGCAAACCGATTCCCATCAACGATGGGTCCGCCCCGAAGACCAGCTGCAGGCAGTGCGGCTTGTTCGATCTCTGTTTCGCTCAGGAAGTGGCGGAGTCGCGACGCGACGAGCTCGATGCGATCATTCGCCGCCAACGATCCCTGCAGCGCGAGGAGCACCTGTTCCACGGCGGTCAGCCGTTCAAGAGCGTTTGCGTGGTGCAGTCGGGCACCGTCAAGACCTACCAGCTCTCCAGCGAAGGCGACGAGATCGTCACCGGGTTCCACCTGCCCGGAGAACTGATCGGCCTGGACGCGATTGCCCGCGAGAAACATCCCGAATTCGCGGTCGCGCTCGAGGAAAGCAACTATTGCGAGATACCGTACCGCGACTTTCAGAAGATCCTCGCTGAAAGCGCCAGCCTCAACCACCTGATGCTCAAGCTGCTGTCGGCCGACATGGCCGAAACCCGGGAACTGCTGGTCGTGATCGGCCGGATGGACGCGCGCGCGCGGGTGTCGATGTTCCTTCTCAATATGTCCCGACGCCTCAAGCGGCGGGGCGAGGACGCCATGCGTTTCCGGCTGTCGATGGACCGACGCGATATCGCCAATTATCTGAGCCTGACCATCGAGACCGTTTCGCGCACGCTGAGCTGGATGCAGAAGCAGGAAATGCTGACCGTCCGCGGCAAGCAGGTCCAGCTCCTGGATGCCGATGCATTGCTCGACACGGCCGGCCGCGAGCACGAAGACCTGCTCCGAAACGTCGGTTGATCCGCGCCCTCGAACCCGGATTGCTGCCGGCGACGCGTGCCGTCGCCGCCGCCGGGCCGCACCGGGAATCGCGCAGCGACGGCGCCGATTGCCGCGAGCGGTGCTGATCGCGCCGGATCGGGGCGGGCGCGCTCTCGCCCCCGCCCCCTTTCCTCATTCCGGCAATCGGGTCGAGTCGACGAGCTGTCCGAAGAACAGCGCATTGGCCAGCAGGCGTTCGCCGCCGGCCCAGTAGCCGCGAAACACCGGGTCGTCGGCAATGCGCGTTACGAGTCCGGGGCCGAAACGATCCGCGGCGACCGCCGGCGTGCCGGCGAGTCGTTCGGCGACCCGCCCGGACAGATATCCGGCAACCAGCGGCGCTTCGAGATAGCGTGCCGGCGTCGCGTACCGGTTGTCGGTTCGCTTCAGCACGTGTGCACCGCGTCGGAAGGTCGACAGCCGATCGCGCGGATAGCCGTAGCCCAGCGGGTGCGTGGTATCGAGCTCGACGCCGAGCACGCTGCCGCCGATGATGCGGCGCGCGGCGTCGAGTCGGTGGTCGGCGTAGGCGGCGCGTTCGCCATCGTCATTGCCGTCGTCCTGCGGGTCGGCGTCGCTGTCGTCGCCCGACTCGGCGTACGACCAGCCGAGGTCCAGCGATTCGACCCACTCGGCGCTTCGGCCCAGCGCGACGATCTGTCCGCCGTCGCGGACAAACGAGACCAGCCGCTCGGAGAACGACTCCCCCAGCCGGCCGTAGCTGCCCGGCGGCAGGATGAGATGCGTGTATTCGGCCAGCTCCGAGCCCAGTTCGTCGGCGTCGATGCGGGTCACCGGCTGGTCCAGGAGTTCATCGAACCAGCGCCAGACGTAGCCGGCGCCGTAGCTGCTGACCGTGCCGCCGGTCAGCAGCACCGGCCGCGGCGCCTCCAGCACCGGTGCCGAAGGGCTGCCGAGATCGATCCCGGCGCTTGCAAGGCCGCTGGTCAGACCGTGGACGACGACGCCGTGGTGCGTCGCTGCCGAGGCCAGCGCCTCGTGTACCGGCGGCAGATGATCGGGCTGGATGCCGGAATGGATGATCAGCGCGCCGCGGCCGAACGGCCGGTCGGCTGTGTCCACCGTGACGGTCAGTGGCCGCTCTGCGGCCTGGACGCGATAACCCCGGGACAGCAGGGTTGCGAGCAGCGCCGGGGCATGGTGCTGTTCCCAGCCAACGATCCAGGCCAGCGTTTCGGCGTCGACCGGCGGGCCGGAAGCAGCCGGAAGCGTCGCACCGGTCAGTGCGTCGCCGAGCTCGGGCAGCCGGTTCGTGCGCTCCAGCGGCAGGTCGAAGGCGTGCTGCAGCGGCCAGGCGGAGACGTCGTAGAACGTTTCCATGGGTAAATCGGTCGGCGTCGAGAAGATCGCGCGCACGAAGCGGTACTGGTCCTGGTCGGCCGGAATCGCCCACGCACTGCCGGGCGGGTACTCGACGCCGTCGACGCTCGCGGTGCCGGCAAGCCGACGGATCTCGATACCGTGTCCGAGCAGGATTTCGAGCAATCGCCGGGCGCGCATCGGATCGCCGTCGTCGGCCAGCACCCAGCCGCCGCGGCCGGCCATTTCGCGCGCCGATTCGAAGAAGCGGGCCTGCTGTTCGATCAATTCGTCGGCCAGGTCGGCGCTGGCGTCCAGGGTCGAGATCGACGTGCGAACCTGGTTGGCGATCGCGTCGGCGAAAGTCCGCTCGCCGTAAGGGGTCTCCATCCGGTGGCCGCGAGCGGAACCCTGTTCGAACAGGATGCCGACGCCGCCGGTCAGGTCCGGGTAGGTCGAGCCCTTGCCGAGGTAGTAGTCGTCGAAGCTCTCGCGGCTGTAGTAGGGCTCGCCGGCCTTGTCGAGCAGTCGGGCGTGGTATTCGCCGATCCGGCGCGTGAGCTCGAATACTTCCACGGGCGTCGCCGGGTTGTTGCGCTCGGGAATGCCCGGCTGGAAGAAATACGTCGATCCGTGGCCCATTTCGTGGGCGTCGGTGAGCACGTGCGGGCGCCACTGGCGGTAATGCGAAATGCGTTGGCGGGACACCGGATGCGTCAGCGGCAGCCAGTCGCGATTGAGGTCGAACCAGTAATAGCCGGTTCGGCCGTTCGGCCATCCCTCGTTGTGCTCGCGGTCGTTCGGATCGGCCGAGGGGTTGCGCCCGCGATGCATGTTCACCCAGTGGGCGAACCGCGCCAGCCCGTCGGGATTGATCACGGGCTCCATGACGATCACCAGCTCGTCCAGCCAGCGCGCGACGCGATCGTCTTCGGCCCAGGCCAGATACCAGGCCATGACGGCTGCGGCCGAAGCGCCGGAAGCCTCGTTGCCGTGCACCGAGTAGCCGAGCCAGATCACCGGTGGGCCGTCTCCGTCACGGCTGCTCTCGATCCGCTCGGCGCGGATTTCCTCGATCCGCTCGAGGCGCTCGGGTCGAGCGAAGTAGACCAGGATGTGCTCGCGACCGCCGTGGCTGCGGCCGATGGTCTCGACGCGAACGCGCGGCGAGGCGTCGGCGAGCTTGCGATAGAAGTCGACCAGCTCGTGCGGCTGCGGGTGACGCGTGCCGGGCTCGAAACCGAGCAGGTCGGCCAGCGGCGGTGCTTCGATTTCGCCGACCGTTTTCGGCAGGCCGGGTGGCGAGGCCAGGGCGGCCGGAGCGAAGAACAGTGCGGCGAGAAGCATGAAGACAAGGCGCATGATCGATCGGGTCCGTTCGAATCAATCGGCTAGTGTACCCCGCCACTCCTTCTGCAACTTTCAGCGAATCCGAAGGTGCCGAGCCGCAAGGCCGGGCCCGCCGGCCATGGCAATGGCGCGCCTTTTCCAGGCGCCTTGGCGCTGTCGATGAGCGCGCTTGTTCTTTCGTTCGGGCGCGCCGCAACTAGAGCGCGGCTGAATCGACACTGCGGCGTTGCCATCCTTGTAAAGGGCGTGCCCCTGACGGCCCGTTGCGCCATGCGCTGTCGACTCGGGCACGCTGCGGAAAATGACCGAACGCGTGGCGGGTACAGCAGTTTCGCGTCGCGTCGATCCCGATCCCGATCCTTCATGGCGCTTCACGACGATGGGGACCACCGGCCCGTGCTTCGAGGGGCGTCCCCCGGGTTCGAGTCCGGTATCGAAGTCTTCGAAACAGGACGGGAATCACGGCAGGTTACACTAGCGCGGATGATTCACGAGCCGTCGTCGCGAGACGCCGCCCGGACCCTGCGAGCGCGAGTTCCGGCGACCGGGCGGACCGCCGGAGGACTCGATCGTCGGCTGAGGATTCGGCGCCGGAAAAAACGCCCCGGATGCGGGATCTGTCGGGTTCGCGGCAGCCGGCTTCGTGAATCATCCGGGCTGGCGCCCGTTCGGTCTTTCCACCCATATCGAGGAGATCACGTTCATGCAACTCGACTCACGCGACATCCTTGAAGGTCAGCCCATTGCGGCGCGCTTCGCGTTCGGCAAGCCGGACCCGGAGCAGCACATGGCGCTTTCCGATAACGTCAGTCCGCACCTGGTCTGGCGTGAATTCCCGGAAGGAACGCGGTCGTTCGCGGTGCTCTGCGTCGACCCCGACGTACCTTCGGTCGCCGACGACGTCAACACCGAAGGCCGCACGCTGGCCCGTGACATGCCGCGGGTGGATTTCTATCACTGGGTCATGGTCGATGTGCCCGCGGCGGTCAGCGAACTGGCGACCGGTCAGTGCGGCGAAGGCGTGACGCCCGGAGGCAAGCGCCATCCGCCGGGGCCGGGCGGCGCGCGCCAGGGTCTGAACAACTACACCCAGTTTCTCGAAGGCGCCGAGGGCCTCGAGGGCCGCTACTACGGCTACGACGGGCCGTGCCCGCCGTGGAACGATGAACGGCTTCACCACTATCGCTTCACCGTCTACGCGCTGGACGTCGAGAACCTGTCCCTGGACGAGGATTTCGACGGGCCCGCCGCGCTCGAGGCGATGGCCGGTCATATCCTCGATCAGGCGAGCATCACCGGTACGTACACGCTGAATCCGGACCTGAAGTGATCGTCGGGTTGCCGGCTTCCGCAGTCCGGGTTCCGGCGAGCCGAGTCGCGTGGCGTGAGGCGCAGCGGTGACGCTGCTGCAGGTCGTCGTGCTCGCGTTGATCCAGGGGATCAGCGAGTTTCTCCCGGTGTCCAGTTCGGCGCACCTGGTGCTGGCCAGCCGCTTCCTGATCTGGTCCGACCAGGGGCTCGCGTTCGACGCCGCGGTGCATGCCGGAACCCTGACGGCCGTGCTGGTCTACTTTCGGCGCGACGTCGTGGCACTGCTGACCGAAGGCCTGCGTCCGGACGGAGACCGGCGGCAGCGCCGGCTGCTGATCGGCCTGGCCGTCGCCACGCTGCCGGCGCTGGTGGTCGGCGCGCTGGCCGCCGACTGGATCGAGTTCTGGCTGCGCAGCCCGCTGCTGATCGCGGCCACTACCATCGTGTTCGGCCTCGCGCTGTGGCTGGCCGACCGCTTTGGCCGCCGCCGTGCCGATGCCGAGTCGCTGGGCGTGCCGTCGGCGCTGGCCATCGGCGTGGCGCAGGTGCTCGCACTGGTGCCCGGGACTTCGCGCTCGGGGGTCACGATCACCGCCGGCCTGGCGCTGGGGCTGACGCGTGAGGAAGCAGCGCGATACTCGTTCCTGCTGTCGATTCCGATCATCGCTGCGGCCGGCGGCTGGGGTTTCGTCACGGGTCTGGCCGACGGCGGATCCTTCGAGCTCGGCCAGTTTGCTCTGGCCGCGCTGATTGCCGGTGTCGTTGCCTGGGCGACGATCGCGGCGTTCCTGGCATGGCTGCGTCGATTCGGCATGCTTCCGTTCGTGATCTACCGGATGCTCCTGGGCGCGCTGCTGCTGTGGTGGTTCTGGCCGTCGGGCGGTGCCTGAGGTGGCCGCCGAAGCGCCAACGCCGGGACGTCGTCGCGCTCGGCTTGGGGCCCGGCTGGAGCGGGCCCGGATTTGCTCTCCGTCACAATCACGGCCTGTCAATCCGCTAACATGAAGGGGCCATTTGACCCAAGGAACCCGCCGCGATGAGTGCAAACGAGATTCTGAAACAGATCAAGGACGACGACATCGAGTTCGTCGATCTCCGCTTTTCCGACACGCTGGGCAAGGAACAACACGTGACCCTGCCGGTTTCGGCGGTCGACGAGGACATGCTTGCCGAGGGCAAGATGTTCGACGGCTCCTCGATCGTCGGCTGGAAGGGAATCAACGAATCGGACATGGTGTTGATGCCCGACCCGGAATCCGCTTTCGTCGACCCGTTCTCGGAACACGCGACGCTCAACCTCCGTTGCGACGTGCTCGAGCCGGATACGCTGCAGGCCTACAGCCGCTGCCCGCGTTCCCTGGCCAAGCGCGCCGAAGCCTATCTGGCATCCACCGGCATTGCCGATGCCGCTTACTTCGGCCCGGAGCCCGAATTCTTCGTCTTCGATGACGTGCGCTGGAAGAACGACATCTCCGGCTGCTCGTATCACATCGACTCCGAGGAAGCGGCCTGGAATACGCACAAGGAATATTCCGACGGCAATATCGGCCATCGCCCGCGCATCAAGGGCGGCTATTTCCCGGTGCCGCCGGTCGACAGCCTGGCCGATCTGCGCTCGCTGATGTGCGCGACGCTCGAGGCCTGCGGCATTCCGGTGGAAGTCCATCACCACGAAGTCGGAACCGCGGGCCAGTGCGAGATCGGCACGCGCTTCAATTCGATGACGCGCAAGGCCGATGAGTTGCTGATCCTCAAGTACATCGTCCAGAACGTCGCTCACCTGCACGGCCGCAC
>CAYPZP010000038.1:0-21465 GCA_964415285.1 uncultured Halomonas sp.
CCGAAATTTGGTGGTCGGGGGGTCGGAAGGTGGCGAGGAATTCTCATTCGCCGGCAAGGCCGGCTCCTACACCTGTTGTGGGGCTTCGGCGCCCGAGCTGTCTACCGCTGTAGGAGCTTGCCTTGCAAGCGAAGATTTTCCGATACCCGGAAACCGGAAGTCGGACCAACGAACAACGAACAACGAACAACGAACAACGAACAACGAATCACGGAACCCGGAACCCGGAACCCGGATTTCAATCCTCCGTAACTTCCGGCAGCCGCACCGACATCCAGGCGCCGGCGAAGCCCATGACGGCGAGGACGACGATGACGCCGGAGATCGAGATCACCGAGCTCAGCGCGCCGATGCTGCCGGCCAGCAGCAGCACGAAGCCGATCACGGTGTTGCTCACGGCGACGTAGTCGGTGCGCTTGTTGCCGCCGGCCAGATCGACGATGTAGGTCTTGCGGCCCATGCGCACACCGGCGTGGGCGACCGACAGCAGGAAGAAGAACACCGGATACAGCCACGGTTCGCCGGCCAGGGCCGGTACGCCGTTGACGGTGGCCACGAGCAACACGCCTGTGGACGCGGCCGCGGCGCCGGCGATGATCATCACGCGGCGGCTCGAGACATCGGCGAACCGGCCCCAGAACGGTGCCGAGACCAGGCCGGCGATGCCGTCGGCGATCACGAACAGACCGAGCGCCAGCACCGCGCCGGCCGTGTTCTGGTGCGCCAGCAGAATGAAGAAGGGCGCGCTCAGCGCCGAGCACAGCAGCAGGGAGCGGGCAATGACGAAGTGCCGGAACGCGGCGTCGTCGCGCAGCAGCGTCAGTCGCGAAAACGCCTCCGTGATCGCGTTGCCGCCGCCCTCGGTGGCACCGGCATATTCGCGGATCGAGGCGTAGGTCCCGGCCGCCAGTACCCAGAGCGCCGCTGCCGCGGCGAGCAGGATCAGCCAGCGGCTCAACTCGATATCGCCGTCGGCGCCGGTTCCGGTCAACAGCGACAGGCCGACGCCGATCGTGATCAGGCCGGCCAGCGTTGCCGACCAGCCGCTCACGCGCCCGCGCCGGGTCTTCGGCACCGTCTTGCCCAGCACGTCCTTGGATGCGACCGAACACAGGCCGCGGGACAGGCTGAATACCACCAGCGCGCCGAGCAGGGCCGCGCCGGCGGCGGCGCCTTGCAGCGTCACGGCGACCAGCCCCATGGCGGCGACCGCGATCCCCTGCAGCACGCTGCCGAGAACGAACGTCCACTTGCGCACCGCCTGCTGACGCACCCAGGCGGCAATCACGAGCTGGGGAATCAGCGAGCCGGATTCCCGAATCGGAACCAGGAACGCCGTCATCGCGGGCGGGGCGGCCAGCGCCGACATCAGCCACGCGAGAACGGTTTTCGGATTCGCCACCGCGTCGCCGAGCTTGGTCAGGAATTGCGTCAGGACCTGCAGCATGAAATTGCCGGGCACGACCTTGCAGGCGTCGTCGGAGATGTCCTTGCACACGCGCGCGTCTTCCTCGTTGACGAGGTTGCGATACACGCGCTCGAGCTTCGGGTTGGCGAAGAACCGGGACTCGGGTTTCATGAGCTGGGGCCGGGTTTCGATCGGGCTGGCAATGATAGCGGCACGCGGCCGATTCGCGGCGAAGAAAAAATAGACAAAAATGCATATTGACAAAGATGGCTAACTTGGTTACCTTCTCACTGAACGCGAAATTAGCCATCAATGCCTGTTGACATTCATGGCTAATGTCATTAACGTCTAACCACGTTCAGGAATAGCCGAAATGATCGCCCCGACACCGGAACACCAGGTACTTGACCTCGAAACACGGGCCTTGCCGAGCGATATGGCGGTGCAGCACATTTGCCGCGCCAGTCGCCCGCGGCTCGGGGAATGGGTGGAATTTCTGATCCGCCCGACCGGAAGCATGCGTCACATGACGCCGCTGCAGTTCGTCGAGCAGGGCTATCGGCGCCGCGGCCTGCTGTTCGACCAGGATGTGTTCGGGCAGTGCCTGCAACTGGCGGCGATGCTGCCCGAAGAGACCATGATCAGCATCAACGTGCATCCGAATTCGATGCAGCGTGAGAAGTTCACGTCGTTTGTGCTGGAGGCGCTGGATGAGTGGCGTATCGATTCCGGACGCGTCGTGCTGGAACTGGTCGAGTTCGGCGGGCCGGTCAACCTGATGGCCTCGCGCGCGTCCATCGAAGAGTTGCGCTCGCACTCGATTCGCATCGCGCTGGACGATTTCGGGCCGGGGTTCTCCAATCTCGACCTGATCGGGGCGAATCTGGTGGATTTCGTCAAGATCGATCGAAGCCTCGTGCGCTTTGTCGATCTGCACCCCGGACATCTCCGCCTGCTCCACGGATTGCGCGAGTTCGCCCGCGCAACCGGCGTTTCGCTGGTCGCCGAAGGCGTGGAGAGTTCGACCCAGTTCGCGCTGCTGCGGGATCTGGACATCCAGTGGATACAGGGATTCGAATTCAGCCGGCCGCAGGTCATCGCGCCGGAACGGTTGAGGAGTGAAGCCTGACATGTTGACAGACAATCAATCGACACCGGCGCAGGAAAACCACGGCGCACGCATGGCGCGGGCCATCGAGCGCATGGTGCGCCCGATGATCCGGCTGATCGTGGGCCGGGTCTCGTGCGGATTCCTGGTGCAGCAGATTCGCCGCGTATACATCGAAGAGGCGCGCAAGTGGATTGAAAGCAATGATCCGAAGGGGCGCGTGACCAAATCGAAGCTGGCGATGCTCACCGGACTGGATACCCGGACGATTTCGGCGATCGAGGCCGAGGATTCCGATTCCGACAATTGCAGCGTGGTCGACTTGTGTCCCGAGGCGGGCGTTCTGCACAAGTGGCGTTCCAATCCATCGTTTCTCGACGAACACGGCGAGCCGCGGCAACTGCCGATCTTCGGCAAGTCGATCGCCTTCCAGGCGCTGGTCGGATCGGTGGTGGGTCGCAACGTGACCTGTCAGACCGTGCTCGAACGCCTCACCGAATCGGGCAACGTCGAGATCGTCGATGGCGATTACGTGCGCATGGTCGATCCGTATTTCCGGCCGATCAATTCTTCCGACGAGACGATCATCGATACCGGCTCGTTTTCGATCGCGCGCTTGACCAACACCGTGGAGCACAACCTGCTCGCGATCCACAAGAGCGAGCGCCTGCTCCAGCAGGACCGCCTGTCGCGGCGCATTCCCGCGGACCTGGAAGATGAGCTGATCGGCGAACTCCGCGAATTGCTGGAGGCGCAGATCCTGGATATCGAGCACGTACTCGATCGTTATGAGGCCGATGCACCCGAAGAGGGACAGAAGACGGTGGGCGTCGGCTGGTTCACGTTTGCCCATTAGGCATTGAAATCGGGGGATTCCAATTCACTTTTTTGGCTCAGGAGGCACGACATGTTGACGAACACATTCATCGAGAAGAACGGCACCGGAATCGAGCGTAACGGCACCGGCATACGGGCCGAAATGATCGAAAAGAACGGGACCGGCATCGAGAAGAACGGCACGGGCATCGAACGAAACGGTACCGGCTGGCGCCCGGGTTCGTTTCGCGCCGCCGCCGTCGCGCTGGCGCTGTCGTTGTCGACCACCGCGGCGTTTGCCGAAATTCGCGGATTCGTCGAGGTCGACGACCAGCAGATCCGCGTGACGATCGCGGATGAAACGAACCTGATTGCAGGCGCCAGTTCGATGCGGCAAGGCTACGCGCTGGTATCGCTGAACGGTCTTTCCGCCTGCGGCCCGGCCGCGGGACTGCTCGCCGAAGGTCATGGCACTGGTTTCGACGCCGAAGGCCACGGCACCGGCTACCTCAAGGCGGAAGGCCACGGCACGGGGCTGACGGCCGAAGGTCACGGAACGGGATTGACCGCCGAAGGCCATGGAACCGGCCTGACCGCCGAAGGCCATGGAACGGGCCTGACAGCCGAAGGTCACGGCACCGGCTTTCTCGCCGAAGGGCACGGCACCGGTCTGACCGGCATGGGCTCATGCCAGCGACTGCTGGCCGAGGGCCACGGCACCGGTTTCGATGCCGAAGGTCACGGCACCGGCCTCCTCGCCGAAGGTCACGGCACCGGCCTGACCGCCGAAGGTCACGGCACCGGTCTGACCGCTGAAGGTCACGGTACCGGCCTGACCGCCGAAGGCCACGGCACCGGCCTCGAAGCGGAAGGCCATGGAACCGGCGATCGCGGCGCGGCCAGCCGGACCCGCGGCGAGAGTGGCTACTTCGCAGAGGTTGCGCTGAATCGCTCATCGGCATCGGTGATCGTGTATTCGCTGAACCGGGGCGGTCGATTCACCGAACTCGCGGCGCTGGAACTGCCCGTCGTGTTCGATGGGTCATCCGTGGGTCGAACCCGCTGATCGATGGCGACCGACCAGGCAATGAAAGGAGAAGTTCAACGGTAGGCCATTGACAATCCCGGAGTAACCGCGCTTTCGGGTCCTCTTCCCCGGGCCCAGATCACTCCGGAGAATTGTCGTGGTAGCTGGGGGTGGCGCTGTCCGTAACGGGCAGCGCCTTTTTTATGGAACGATGCCTGCGATGGCGTTTCGGCCGCGCAGCCGGGCGGCTTTGCTCAGGTCAGTGAAAGATCCGGTCCGGCCGCGGCGTGGTGCACGACGCGGATGAAATCCGGCCGATTCATCATCCGGACCCCGAACTGCTCGAGGTGCGGATTCCACAGTTGGCAGTCGCAGAGCAGAAAGCCCTGTTCGAGCAGTCGGTCCATCAGGGCGACGAGCGCGATCTTGGATGCATCACGGTCGATATGGAACTTGGACTCGGCGAAGAACATCCTGCCCAGCGCGACGCCGTAGAGGCCGCCGGCCAGCCGACCGTTGCGCCGGACCTCGAGGCTATGGGCGACGCCCAGCCGGTGCAGTTCGATGTAGGCTGCTCGCATTTCCGGCGTGATCCAGGTGCCCGCCGCGTCCGCGCGCGGTGACGCGCAGCCGTCGATCACCGCCTCGAAGTCTTCATCGATGGTGATCGCGAAGCGCTCCTGCCGCAGCGTGCGCGCCAGGCGCTTGCCGACGTGGACGTGGCCGGGAATCAACACCGCACGCGGATCGGGCGACCACCACAGGATCGGTCCGCCGGCCTCGTACCAGGGAAAGATCCCGTGCCGATAGGCGTTCTTCAGCCGGGTCGGCGCGAGGTCGCCGCCCACGGCGATCAGCCCCTCGGGATGAATGCTCCGGATCGGGTCCGGAAACGCCGCGTCGGGTTCGGAGTCCAGCATCGGAATCGAGAACGTGAGTTCGTCGTCGCTCATGCGTCGCCGTCGTCGCGGAACGGCTCGATTTCCCGGAGTTGGCGGCGATAGTCCTCGAGCGCCGCGTGCTCCATTTCCAGCCAGCGCCGGATGCCTTCGCGCAGCGCCGGGTGGCGGATGTAGTGGTAAGACCAGGTACGGACCGGCACGAACCCGCGCCGGATCTTGTGCTCGCCCTGGGCGCCGGGCTCGAAGCGCGAAATGCCGTGCTCGATGCAGTATTCGATGCCCTGGTAATAGCAGGTCTCGAAGTGCACGTCGCGGGTCTCCACCAGCGCGCCCCAGTAACGGCCGAAGAGGGTTTCCCGGTTGCGCCAGAAGACGCCGCAGGCCAGATCCTGGCCGTTCCTGGATGCAAAGCAGACCAGAAACTGCGAACCGAACGACCGCGCCGCCTGTTCGAAGAACGCGCGCGTCAACGCAGGCAGGTTGCGGTAGCGCAGAAAGGTGGTGCGATAGCAGGCATGCACCGTGTCCAGTTCGACGCTGCTGATCTTGGTGCCGGTGATCCAGCGGTAGCGCCAGCCGTCTTCGCGGGCTTTTCGGCGCTCGCGCCGGATGTTCTTGCGCGGCTTGCTTCTGAGGCGCTCGAGAAACGCGTCGAAATCGCCATAGGCCTGATTGAACCAGTGAAACTGCCAGTCGCTGCGCGCCAGCCATCCAGCGGCCTCCAGATCGGCGCGGTCGGCGTCGTCGCAGAAATTCACCGCGCAAGATGACAGGGCTTCGTCCTCGACGCGCCGCTCCAGGCGCTCGATCAGTTCGCGCCTTCGATCGCTGGAATCGCCCAGCAGGCGCGGGCCGGTGACCGGCGTCAGCGGCACCGCGACCAGCAGCTTCGGATACCAGTGCAGGCCGGCACGGTGCGCGGCCTCGGCCCAGGCGAAATCGAACACGAACTCGCCGTGCGAATGGTGTTTCAGCCAGGCCGGGGCGAACGCCCTGTTGTCGCCGGTTTCCATGACGGCCGACGTCCAGCCCCGATCGGGACTGACGCATCCGCACGCCTCCAGCGCGGCAAGGAAGCGGTGGTCGGCGAACGGATTGGCGCGCCGGTTGAGCGCGTTCCAGCTCGGTTCCGGCCGGTCGCCGACCCGCGAGGGTTCAGGGATGGTCGAGGAAGCGCTCGGCATCCAGCGCGGCCATGCAGCCGAATCCGGCCGAGGTGATCGCCTGGCGATAGACGTGGTCGGCGACATCGCCGGCGGCGAACACGCCCGGAACGCTGGTGGCCGTGACCATGCCGTCGAGACCGCTGCGGATGCGGATATACCCATCGGCCATGTCGAGCTGGCCGTCGAAGATCCCGGTATTCGGGTCGTGACCGATGGCGACGAACATCGCGTCGACCTCGATGTCGCGCGTGGCGTCGCGGTCGACGTGACGCAGGCGAACGCCGGTCACGCCGTCTTCGTTGCCGAGGACTTCGTCGGCAACGTGGTCCCAGGCGATGGTGACCTTGCCTTCGGCCTCGCGGGCGAACAGCCGGTCCTGCAGAATCTTGTCGGCGCGCAATTCGTCGCGCCGGTGGACCAGCGT
Source organism: uncultured Halomonas sp. (assembly GCA_964415285.1). GTDB lineage: Bacteria > Pseudomonadota > Gammaproteobacteria > Xanthomonadales > Wenzhouxiangellaceae. The sequence goes on from CAYPZP010000038.1 coordinate 6,852, forward strand.
GACGTGACTGGCGATGTTGGACAGGTACAGCGCTTCCTCGACCGCGGTGTTGCCGCCGCCGATGACCGCGACCGGCTTGTCGCGGTAGAAAAAGCCGTCGCAGGTGGCGCAGGCCGAAACGCCGCGGCCCTTGAACCGCTCTTCGGACTCGAGGCCCAGGTAGCGCGCCGATGCGCCGGTCGCGATGATCAGCGCGTCGCAGGTATAGGCGCCGCTGTCGCCCTCGAGCCGGAACGGGCGCTGGCTGAGATCGGCGGTATGGATGTGGTCGAAGATGATGCCGGTATCGAAGCGCTCGGCGTGGGCGAGCATGCGCTGCATCAGCTCCGGACCCTGCAGGTCGGCGGAATCGCCGGGCCAGTTTTCCACGTCCGTGGTCGTCATCAACTGTCCGCCCTGCTCGATGCCGGTGACGACGGCGGGCGCCAGGTTGGCGCGCGCGGCGTAGATGGCAGCGGTGTATCCGGCGGGCCCCGAGCCCAGGATCAGCAGGCGGTGATGGCTGGAATCTGCCATGTATACTTGGTCCTTGGAAGATGTGTCGTTCGAGCGCGTCAGGCGGAAGTGCGGGTCCTCCCGCCGGATTCCAACCCGCAGCGACCGGTGTATCGTACCGTGGCCGAAACGGCAGCGGGGCGGAAACTCGGCAACTCCGTGGGTGGATGAGACAAACGCTTTTTGAAATAATCGGTTAGCCGACAAAAAGAAAGGACTCAAGCTTGCCGCGGAGCGCCCGAAAACCCGCACAGAATCGGATGCCGGAAAACATCGAACAGCGCGTATCCGAATCGCTGTTCCTGCTCCTGGCGCTGGTGGCCGCCTACCTCATGCTGACGCTGTTCACGCACGACGTGCGCGATCCAGGTTTTTCCAGCAGCGGCGGCGGCAGCGTCAATAACCTCGGCGGCTCGTTCGGCGCCTGGATCTCCGATTTCCTGCTGGTGGTGCTCGGCTACATGGCCTGGGTGCTGCCGCCGCTGATTTTTGCCGCGGCGTTCCGGCTGCTCAGCGAGCGCGCCCAGCCGGTGGGCTGGCCCGAGTGGGGCGTTCGCGTCGCCGGCCTGCTGTTGATCACGCTGTCGGGCTGCATTCTGTTCGAGATGCAGCCGCGCGGAGAGCTGGTGCATACCGGCGGCATCGTCGGCGACCTGTTCTCCGGGCCGATGGTGCAGGTCATGGGGTTCACCGGTGCGGCGCTGATCAACCTGGTCGTGGTGCTGGTCGGGGTGACGCTGTTCACGGGCCTGTCGTGGATCGACGTCGTCGACCGCGTCGGTCGCTGGGCGCTGACGTTCTGGGCCTGGTGCGGCACGCGCATCGCTGACGGTCGCGACTGGATGGCCGGGCGTCGCGCCCGCGCCGAGCGCGAGGAGGTGCGAAAGCGCGATACGGTCAAGCGCAAGAAGCGTCCGCAGGTCCGCATCGAGCCGCGCGTTGAAACCACGAATGCCGAAGGCAAGGGCAGGAAGGGCGCGCAGCGTTCGCTGTTCAAGAACCTGCCCGCCGGAAGCCAGCCGCCGCTGGAGCTGCTCGACGAGGCGCCGGAGCAGGCCGCCGGCTATTCCGAAGACACGCTCAAGGCCATGAGCCGGCAGGTCGAGCTCAAGCTTTCGGACTTCGGCATCGAGGTCGAGGTGGTCGCGGTGCACCCGGGGCCGGTGATTACGCGGTTCGAGCTGCAGCCGGCGCCGGGCGTGAAGGGCAGCCAGATCGCCAACCTGGCCAAGGACCTGGCGCGCGGACTGAGCATCATTTCGGTGCGCGTGGTCGACGTCATCCCCGGCAAGAGCGTGATCGGGCTGGAGATCCCGAACAAGAACCGCGAGATCGTCTACCTGCGCGAGATTCTCGCCTCCGACGCCTACGTCAAGGCCTCGGGTGCGCTGACGCTGGGGCTGGGCAAGGACATTTCCGGTCGCCCGGTGGTGGCCGACGTCGCCCGGATGCCGCACCTGCTGGTCGCCGGTACCACCGGCTCCGGCAAGTCGGTGGCCGTCAATTCCATGATCCTGAGCCTGATCTACAAGACCACGCCCGATCAGGTCCGGATGATCATGGTCGATCCGAAGATGCTCGAGCTTTCGGTCTACGAGGGCATTCCGCACCTGCTGGCGCCGGTGGTCACCGACATGAAGGAAGCGGCCAACGCGCTGCGCTGGTGCGTGGCCGAGATGGAGCGGCGCTACCGGCTGATGTCCCAGCTCGGCGTGCGCAACCTGGCCGGCTACAACCGCAAGGTGTCCGAGGCGAAGTCGAAGGGCAAGCCGATCGACGACCCGATGGTCGATCCCAGTACGCTGGCCGAGGGCGAGGAGCGTCCCAAGCTCGACAAGCTGCCGTTCATCGTCGTCGTCGTCGACGAGTTCGCCGACATGATGATGATCGTCGGCAAGAAGGTCGAGGAGCTGATCGCTCGGCTGGCGCAGAAGGCCCGGGCCTCCGGCATTCACCTGATCCTGGCCACGCAAAGGCCGTCGGTGGACGTGATCACCGGCCTGATCAAGGCCAATATTCCGACCCGGATGGCCTTCCAGGTCTCCTCGCGGGTCGATTCCCGCACGATCCTCGACCAGCAGGGCGCCGAGAACCTGCTCGGCCACGGCGACATGCTCTATTTGCCGCCGGGAAGCGGTCTCCCGGAGCGCATCCACGGCGCGTTCGTCGACGATCACGAAGTCCACGGGGTCGTCGAGTTCCTGCGCGCCCAGGGCCAGCCAGATTATCTCGAGGAAGTGCTCGCCGACACCCAGGCCATGGGCGACGGCCAGCAGATCGGCGAGACCGGCCTGCTCGAATCCGCCTCCGGGGACGAAAGCGACGAGCTCTACGACAAGGCAGTCGCCTATGTGCTGGAATCCCGACGCGCATCGATTTCCGGCGTCCAGCGACAGCTCAGAATCGGCTACAACCGCGCGGCCCGGCTGATCGAGGAAATGGAGGCGCAGGGCATTGTGAGTCAGCCGGAGCACAATGGCCAAAGGGAGGTCCTCGCCCCCGCACCACCTCCTCGGGATTGACCTCAGGGCTACTGCGTGACTCGCCAGGCGCGCTCGGCGGTGCTCATGATCCTCATGCACCGATCCGTGCACTGCGGTCATTGCGCTCCCGCGATCACGCCTGGCGAGCCACTCGCGACGCCCTGACGCCAATCCCTGCGGGACTAGGGGGAAGTTACTGCACGACCCGCTGACGGCGCTCGGCGGTGCTCGGAATCCTCACGTACCCGATCCGTACGCTGCGGTTCCTGCGCTCCGGCGATCACCGGCAATGGACCGCTCGCGGCGCTGCGTGTTGGCGGGAGGTACGGAGTCTTGGCTCCGAGAGAGTCTCCGGCGGCGAGCTTCAGACACGGTTCAGTGCGAGCGCGGCATAATCGCGACTGGATTTCCCGTAACGGTGCCGACTTGCGAATCTTCTTCCTGATGGTAGCGCTGCTGCTTTGGCTGCCCGCCGCCGCGCAGCCCGATGCGCGAATCCTGCTCGACGAGTTCGCGCAGGGTCTCGACAGCCTGAGCGCCGATTTCACGCAGATCACCATCGACGGCAGCAACGAGGTGGTCGAGGAAAGCAGCGGTCGGATGTTCTTCCAGTCGCCGGACCGCATCCGCTGGGATTACCTGGAGCCGTTTCCGCAGCAGATCGTTGCCGACGGCGAGCAACTCTGGCACTACGACGAGTCGCTGGAGCAGGTGACCGTGCGGCCGCAGCCGGCGCCGGAGAATTCGCCGATGCTGGTGCTGACCCGTCCCGACCTGCTCGGCGAGTTCTATCGCGTACTGCCCTCCGAACGGCCGGACCAGATCCGCTTCGAGCCGCTGGCCGAGCAGTCCGAAATCGAAATGGCGAGACTGACCTTCCGCGACGGTGAGCCGCGCACGCTCGACATCTTCGATCCGTTCGGCCAGTCGACCCGCCTGACGCTGGAGCGGATCGAACGAAACGCCGAGATCGATCCGGAGGTGTTCGAGTTCGTCGTGCCCGAGGGCGCAGACGTGCTCGAGGGCCTCTGAGCCGCTTCGCCGGTCCGTAATCCGACCCGATGGCCGCCTACGGCACGATTCTGCTGCTGATTGCGCTCGGCCGGCTGCTTGGCGCGGCAAGGCTGTTCCCGGATAACGCCGCCGAGACCCTCAACCGGGTCGTGATCGTGCTGTGCCTGCCGGCGCTGATCTTCATCCACGTACCAACGCTCGAACCGTCGTGGGACCTGCTGCCGCTGGTGGCGATCCCGTGGCTGCTGCTGGCGATGACCATCGCGCTGGTACTCGGGACGTCGCGCCTGCTGGGCTTCGCCCGGCCGGTGACCGCGGTGCTGCTGGTGCTGATTCCGCTCGGCAACACGTCGTTTCTCGGGTTTCCGCTGGTCGAGGCGCTGCTCGGGGCCGACCGGGTGCGCTACGCGGTGGTCTACGACCAGTTCGGATCGTTCCTGATCGTCTGCACGCATGCGCTGTTCGTGCTCGCCTGGTACGGCGACGGCCCGACGCCGAGCGCGCGCATGATCGCGCGCCGGATCGTGACGTTTCCGCCGTTCGTTGCGCTGCTCGGCGCGCTGGCGCTGGGCAACGCGTGGTTTCCGGCCTGGCTGATGGACCTGGCGCAGGCTTTTGCCGACATGCTGCTGCCGCTGGTGACGCTGGCGGTGGGTTTCCAGCTGCGGCTCCGGCTGGTGCCGGAGTATCGCCTGCCGCTGGCGTTCGGGCTGATCGGCAAATTGATCCTGCTGCCGGCCGCGGCACTGGTTCTGGGACGCCTGATGGGGGTGGGTTCGCCGATTCTCGACGTCGCGGTGCTGGAATCGGCCATGCCGCCGATGATCACGGCCGCCGCGCTGGCCTCCAGCGCGCGACTGGCGCCGCCGCTGGCCTCGGCGCTGGTGGCATGGGGCGTGCTGTTCTCGGCCGCGACCGTGCCGCTGTGGCAGTGGCTGGTTGCGGCCGGCTGAACGCGACCCCGGTTCGCGCCGGATTACCGGGCCCCGATCGCCGCTTCAGGACTGGAGCAACAGCCAGGTGGTGTAGGCGGCGAAGCCGGCCACCAGCAGCCCGCCTTCGAGGCGGTTGATTCGCCCGGGCCCGCGCCAGCCGAAGCCGAACAGCGCCAGCACCAGCGTCAGCGCGACCAGCACCGGCAGGTCCCTGGAAACCATTCCTTCGGGCACCGGCAGCGGCGCGATCGCGCCGGCCAGCCCGACCACGGCCAGCGTGTTGAACAGGTTCGAGCCCAGGATGTTGCCGAACGCCAAATCGTGTTCACCGCGCCTGGCCGCGACGACCGACGAGGCCAGCTCGGGCAGCGACGTACCGATGGCGACCACGGTCAGGCCGATGACCAAGTCGCTGACGCCGAAGCGACCGGCCATGTCGACCGCGCCCCAGACCAGAAGTCGCGATGCGGCGATCAGGACCAGCAGCGCGCCGATCAGCCAGAGTGCATCGCTTCGCGGCGTACCCGAATCGCGCGCAAGCTCGCGGTCGACATCGTGGGCGAGCGGGTCGGTGCTTCGACCCCGGGCGTCGAAGATGCTCCAGGAGACCCAACCCGCAAACACGATCAGCAGCAGCGCGGCATCGAGCCGGGATACGTGGCCGTCGAGGAGCTGGAAGCCGGCGAGTGCGGTGATGGCCAGCAGTACCGGCAGCTCTCGGCGAAGCGCTGTCGACTGCACCATGACCGGCCCGATCAGCGCCGTCAGGCCGAGGATCAGCGCGATGTTGGTGATATTGGATCCGTACGCGTTGCCGAGCGCGATGCCGGGATTGCCCGATCCGGCGGCCAGCGCCGAGACGGTGAGTTCCGGCGCCGAGGTGCCGAAACCGATCACCAGCATGCCGATCAGCAGCGGCGGGACGCCGAAGCCCGCGGCCAGCGCCGAGGCCGAGGCGACGAATCGCTCGGCCGACCACAGCAGCAGCGCGAGACCGAGGGCGACGGCGAGCAGGCTGATCAGCATTCGGATGACGGGTGCCGGGCGGGTCGGTAGAATGCCACGAACCCCGAGCCGGCGACAACGCGTTTTGGACCGCATCCGAATACGAAAACCGGACGACTGGCACCTGCATCTTCGAGACGGGGACATGCTCGATACGGCCGTGGCGGCGACCGCGTGCGTGTTCGCCCGGGCCATCGTCATGCCCAACCTGAAGCCGCCGGTTGCCACGGTCGCGCAGGCCGCGGCGTACCGCGACCGGATCCTGGCGGCGCTGCCGGGCGGGGTGCGTTTCGAGCCGCTGATGACGCTGTATCTGACCGACAATACCGCGCCCGACGAGATCCGTCGCGCGGCCGACAGCGAGTTCGTGCACGCGGTCAAGTACTACCCGGCCGGAGCGACCACGAATTCCGATTCCGGCGTCACCGATCTCCGGCTCGCCGCGCCGGCGCTGGAGGCGATGCAGGCCGTCGATCTGCCGCTGCTGCTGCATGGCGAGGTCACCGATGCCGAGATCGACGTGTTCGATCGCGAGGCGGTGTTCATCGAGCGACACCTCGAGCGGCTGGCCAAGGACTTTCCGGCGCTCCGGATGGTGCTCGAGCATGTCACCACGCGCGACGCGGTGGAATTCGTGGCCGAGGCGCCGGACCGGATCGCGGCGACCATCACGGTGCATCACCTGCTGATGAACCGCAACGCGATGTTCGACGGCGGCCTGCGCCCGCACCACTACTGCCTGCCGCTGATCAAGCGCGAAGCCCACCGGCGCGCGCTGGTCGATGCGGCGACTTCGGGCAATCCGAAGTTCTTCCTCGGCACCGATTCGGCGCCGCATCCGCGCGGCGCCAAGGAAAGCGATTGCGGCTGTGCCGGAATCTTCAGCGCGCCGGCGGCGCTGGAACTGTATGCGGAAGTGTTCGATGCCGCCGACGCGCTGGATCGACTCGAGGGCTTCGCCAGCCTTCACGGACCGGCGTTCTACGGCCTGCCGGTCAACCCGGATCACGTGACGCTGGTTCGCGAGTCACGACCGGTGCCGGCGGAAGTCGAGTTCGGCGCCGACGTGGTGGTGCCGCTGCGTGCCGGCGGCGACGTGGCCTGGCGGCTGGCCGATGGATGAACGCGGACCGTTGACGCGCTTCCGCGAGCGCTTGCGCGAGTTGTACTTCGGGTCCGGCGACTGGGCGTTCCGCTGGCGCCTGTTCCTGATCGGCATCGACGTCGTCCTGGTCGGGTTCTTCGTCGCGACCACCTTCATGGCGCACCCGCCCTGGATTGCCGGGCTGGAGTACGCGATCGGCGCCTACCTGCTGCTGGAATGGGCGGCCCGGCTGGTGGCGAGCCGAGAGCGCCTGGCGTATCTGAGCCAGCCGCTGTCGATGCTGGACCTGGCGATCGCGCTGTCGCTGTTCGTGCCGGCCATCGTCGAGGATCTGATCTTCCTGCGCGTGCTGCGGGCATTGAGGCTGCTGCGCTCCTACCGCGTGATCGCCGAACTCAGGCGACGCTATCGCTGGTTCGCGCGCCACGAGCAGGTGATCTTCAGCGCCACGCATCTGCTGGTGTTCATCTTCATCGTCTCGTCGGCGGTGTTCGCACTGCAGGCGCGCAGCAACGAGGCGATCTCGAACTATCTCGACGCGCTGTACTTCACCATCACGACGCTGACCACGACCGGATTCGGCGACATCACGCTGACCGGGGAAAGCGGCCGGCTGCTTTCGGTCATCATCATGATCATCGGATTGGCGCTGTTCCTGCGCCTGTTGCAGGCCGTGTTCCGACCGGCCAAGGTGGAATTCGAGTGCCCGGACTGCGGGCTGAATCGCCACGATCAGGATGCCGTGCACTGCAAGCACTGTGGACGGATGCTGCACATCGTCACCGGCGGCGGCGCGGCGTGAACCGACCAGCGAGGGCTTTGGACGCATAACCGACATGGACCCGATCATCCTGTTCTTCCTGCTGGGCATGGCCGCCGGGCTGCTGCGCTCGGAGTTGCGCCTGCCGTCGTCGATCTACGAGTTCGTGTCGATCCTGCTGCTGCTGGCGATCGGCTTGAAGGGCGGCGTGGAGCTTGCGCGTCAGCCGTTTCTCGAGCTGTTGCCCGACATCCTGGCGGCGCTGGCGATGGGCGTCTTCCTGCCGCTGGTGGCGTATCCGCTGCTGTTTCTGATCGGGCGCTTCAAGCGCGCCGACGCCGCGTCGATCGCGGCGCACTACGGCTCGGTGAGCGTCGGCACCTACGCCGTTGCCGTGGCGTGGCTGACGTCGCGCGAGATCGGCTTCGAGCCGCAGATGCCGTTGCTGCTGGTGGTGCTGGAGATTCCGGCCATCGTCGTCGGCATCGTGCTGGCGCGCGGGTTGGATCGTAATACTCGCTGGGGTGAAGTCGCCCACGAGGTGTTTCTCGGCAAGGGCATCGTGCTGCTGCTGGGCGGACTGCTGATCGGCTGGTTGTCCGACCCCGAGGGACTGGCGGCTATCGAGCCGCTGTTCTTCGACCTGTTCAAGGGCATCCTGGCGATCTTCCTGCTGGAAATGGGCCTGATCGCGGCCAGCCAGGCGGGGAGCCTGCGCCGCCACGGCCTGTTTCTCGCGGTCTTCGGCGTCGTCATGCCGCTGTTCGGCGCTGTCGTCGGGGTGCTGATTTCGGTACCGCTCGAACTTTCCCGGGGCGGCGCGATGCTGCTGGCCACGCTGGGCGCGAGTGCGTCCTACATCGCGGTCCCGGCCGCGATGCGAATCTCGCTTCCGGAGGCCAATCCGACGCTGTCGTTGACCGCCTCGCTGGGGATCACCTTTCCCTTCAACGTGCTGGTCGGCATTCCCCTGTACTGGCAACTGGCCGGCCGCATCCAAACCGTTTTCTGAGAGGTCTCGATGTCCACAGACGACCAAGAGCAGATCGATCGACCGGCGCAGCCGTTCGTGCGCAAGCTGCTGACCGTGATCACCGAGCGCGCACTGGAGTCGCGGCTCACCCGTGATCTCGATCGGCTGGGTGCCGGCGGCTACACGATCACCAATGCGCGCGGCAAGGGCCACCGCGGCGTGCGCGACGCCGGCTGGGAGGCCGACAGCAATATCCGGGTCGAGGTGGTCTGCGATGAACCCACGGCCCGGCGCCTGGCCCGGCACCTGCAGGACCGTTACTACGACGACTATGCGATGATCCTGCTGCTGTCGGATGTCGAGGTCATGCGCCCGGAGAAATTCGGCCCGTGATCCGGCTGGGCACCGGCCCGGAAGACCTGGCGCGCGCCGCGGCGCTGCTCAAGGCAGGTCGGCTGGTTGCGTTTCCGACCGAGACAGTCTACGGGCTGGGCGCCGATGCATCGAACCATGAGGCGGTGGCTGCGATCTTCCGCGCCAAGGGACGGCCCGCCGACCACCCGGTGATCGTGCACCTGCCCAGCGCGGCGGCGATGGCCGAATGGGCCCGCGACATTCCCGACGCGGCCTGGACGCTGGCCGGCGCGTTCTGGCCCGGGCCGTTGACGCTGGTCCTGCGTTGCGCAGCGCACGTGGATCGCATCATCACCGGCGGTCAGGACACGGTGGGGCTGCGCGTGCCCGGCAACCGGGTTGCCCAGGCGTTGCTCGCAGGCTGCGGTCGTGCGCTGGCGGCGCCGTCGGCAAATCGCTTCGGGCACGTCAGTCCGACTACCGCCGATCACGTGATCGGGGAGTTCGGCGACGAGGTGGCGGCCGTCGTCGACGGCGGTCCGTGCGAGGTCGGGGTCGAATCGACCATCGTCGATCTCAGCGGTTCGACACCGCTGGTACTGCGGCCGGGCATGATTTCGGTCGAAGCCATCGGTGAGCGACTGGGCGTCGTGCCGCAGATCGCCGCGGCTCGCGAAGGCGCGCGCGCTTCGGGCCGGCTGGCGTCGCACTACGCGCCCGCGAGTCGGCTGTCGCTGTTGCCAGCAGACGGCTTGACGGCGCAGGTTGCGCGGTGGCGCAACCAGGGACTGCGGATCGTGGTTTTGGGGATTTCGGCTCCCGGCGGGGACCCGAACGATATTCAGCTCCCGGCCCGCCCCGAGGATTATGCCCGGGCGCTGTATGCCTCGCTGCGGCAGGCCGATGCACGGGTACCCGATCGCATCGTGGCGGAGATGCCGCCGGACGAGCCGTCCTGGGCGGCGGTTCGGGACCGTTTGCAGCGTGCCGCGTCATCCGCGGACTGAGTCTTGTGCTCAGTCGCAGGAATGCCCGTGCTGCTCGAGACCGTTGATCAGGTACTCGGCCAGCATCGGGTGGGCGAGCAGGTAGTCTGCCGTGGTCGGCGTCCAGGCTTCCTCGGCATACGTGACCGCGTCGTCCCATTCGTCCATTTCGTAGTCGCCCCGGCCCAGCCAGAGCAGCGCAACGACCTGCTGCTGTTCCTGCGGTGCGAGGTCGTCGAGCACCGACCGGAACTCTTCCAGAACCGGATCGCCGGCGTGCGCCTGAAGAATCTGCGCCTCGGCATCGTGGCCCAGACCCTCCGGCTCGTCGTCGATCGTGACTTCCTGCTGGGCGTGGAATTCACGCGCCAGTTCGATCAGGTTGCAGACGACTTGGGGGTTGGTATCGATCACGAATCAACTCTCCGGAATGGCCTTGATCAATACGTTGACTTTATCACGGCTGTCGGCCTTGCGATTCCGATTCACGTCGGGAATCGAAGCGACGGTTCCTGTGCAAGGCGGACGATCAAACCGTGCCTCGGCCCTTGACCAGGCCCATCACCTCGCCCATGTCGAGGCTCCGGGCCTTCTGCTCGATCTGCGGAATGTAGTCGCCCTGCATCTGCTTGGCCGAACCGAGCACCTCGTCGAACGTGCGCTTGAGCAACTCGGTGCTCATCTGCCGGCCGCCGGCGTAGTAGCGCTTGGCCACCTGGCCCAGCGCATACGTGGAGGCGAACGAGAACGCCATGCCGGTGGCGGTTCGGCCGATGCGACCGATGCCGCGCCCGGCGGCGCCACGGAACAGGCCGCCGATCAGCTTGCGTCCGAACTGTTCGATGTACTGCGACGTCATGCCGACGCCCAGCGTCGCCAGGAATTCCTTGATGTGGCCGCGATCGAGCTCGACGCCGTATTCCTTGCCGACGCCGTAGACCATGCGGATCTGCAGCGGGATGATGGCCATCGACGCCCAGGACTGCGGCAGCAACTCCAGCGCCCCGTTGAGGATCGAGTAGTTGAGGATGGATTGGTCCAGCGCGGCCTCGTCCACCGGAGCTGCAGCTTTCGCGGCGGTTCCGGTCGCAGGCGCCGGGACGGTGGCCGGTGCAGCCGCTTCGGTCAATTCCACGATCTGTTCGGCCTCGTGCTCGATCTCGGCGGCTTCGCCGGACCCGATGCCGAGATGCTGCTTGAGTTCGTTCAGGAACACCCGCTCGTCTTCGGTCATCCGGCCGTCTGCATCGCACACGCCGACGGCCATCTCGTAAGCCAGGTGTTTCTCGCCGGGATCGTCGAGCCTTGCCACGGCGTCGCCGAGCGAAACCCGCTTGAGCAGGACATCCTGGTAGAGCGCTCGCAGGTCGGGCGCGTCGGGTCCGGCCAGCGATTCGGCGATCGAGCGGATCTCCTCGCGTTCATCCTCGTGCTTGTTGCCGTCGGCGAACGCGGCGAACAGCGCGATGGTCAGGAGGGCGCTGTTGCGCTCTTGCGAATCGGTCATGGCAGGGTTCCCGTGTCGGTTCCGGCTGTCTTGGGGTCCCGTGTCGGCAAGTTCAATATCCTTGCGCCGAATTCAGATGCCGAGCGGAATGCCCAGCGTGAAGAAGCCGACCAGCAGCGCGGTCCAGACCAGCAGAAACGCGATCGAGTAGGGCATCATGATCAGCAGCATATCGCCGAAGGCCATGTCGGGCCGGTACTTGCGCATGAAGGCCAGGATCACGCCGGCGTAGGTCATCATCGGCGTGATGATGTTGGTCGAGGAATCGGCGACGCGGAACGCCGCGGCGACCAGGTCGGGGGTCATCGCCGGATTGACGAAGTACAGCATCGGCACGAAGATCGGGCCCAGCAGCATCCACTTCGATGTCAGGCCGCCGATGAAGATGTTGATGACGGCCGTGGTCAGGATGAAGCCGATCAGCAGCAGCACCGGGAACTGCTGCAGCCCCAGCGCCTGAAGGAACTCTGCGCCCAGGTAGGTGATCCACGAGCCCAGCCCGCTGTAGCCGAGCAGCCCAAGGAAGTTGTAGGTGAAGAACGTCAGCACCAAAATGTAGCCCATGGTGTTCATCTGGCCGACCATCGCCTGCACGACGTCCATCAGCTTGCGAAATTTGCCGGTGGCCACGCCGAAGAACAGACCGGTGACGACGAAGAACAGCGAGATCAGCAGGATGATGTTGTTCATGTACGGCCGAACGATCGTGCCGGCCTCGTCGGTGAAGCTCGCCAGCGGCCCCAGGGCCAGTCCCACGATCATCGCCAGCGCGACCAGCGTGCCCAGCACCGCCGCGCGCAGTCCTCTGCGTTCGGACTCGGTAACCTGGAATTCGCCCGGGTTGATATCCGGCGGCACGACGAACTCTTCGCCGTCCAGCTTCGGCTCGATGAACCGGCGCGTGACCCAGAAACCGGTGGCGGCGAGCACGAAGGTCGAGACGACGATGAAATACCAGTGCATCGTTGCCGGGTTCAGGGCCTGGCCAGCCGCGGTGGTGAACGGCACGCCCTGCGATTCGGCGAAGATCTTGGCGTTCAGCCCGATGATCGCGTCGACCGGGCCCGGGAACAGGTTGGCGCTGAAGCCCGCCGAAACACCGGCGAACGCGGCGGCCATGCCGATCAGCGGGTTGCGCCCCAGACCGGCGTACAGCAATCCGGCCAGCGGGATCAGCACCAGGTAGCCGGCGTCGGTGGCCAGCGAGCTCATGATGCCGATGAAGATCAACACCAGCGGCAGCAGGTTCTGCGGCAGGTGCGATCCGGCACGCTTGATCAGCGCGCCGAACAGGCCCGAGTTCTCGGCTACGCCCACGGCCAGCATCACGACCAGGATCACGCCCAGCACGCCGCCGCCGAATCCGAGCCAGTTGGCCAGCAGCGCGTTGTCGAAGATCCAGCGCACGTGCTCGGCCTGGTGCATGCCGAGAATCTCGTACTGCACCGGCTCGCCGCCTGCGCCGGCGGTTTCGAAGGTGTGCCCGGACATCACTACCGTCAGCAGGAACGCCAGCGGGTACAGGGCCATGAAGATGATCACGGGATCGGGAATGCGCTTCCCGGCGCGCTCGACAAAGCGCGCGAAGGACTGACCGGACAGGGGCATGGGCAAGGCGGAAGTGGGCTCTGGCACCGAGTATAGCGATGCCGGGGACGGGCGACATGCGCCAGAGCGGACCGGGCCGGTTCGGCTCGGCGATGCGCAAAGAGATCGATGAAAGGCGGAGAGTGGCCGATCCGGACGCGCGGCGCGTCCGGATCCGCGTGATCGGTTCAAACGGCGTCGGGGCCATCCATCTGCCGTTCGATCCGACGCTGACCCAGCCATGCGGCCAGCGCGTAGGCACCTACGAGCAGCGCCGGACCCAGCAGTCCGGGCAGCCAGGTGCTGGTCCATTCCGAGGCTTCGGGCCAGCCGTGAACGGCTGTGCTCACGATTGCGATCGCGCCTGCGAGCACGGCCCAGATGATTACCGCGCCTCTCCAGGTCAACGCCGGCATGACGCCGCCGAGGAACAGCTGGAGGCCGATATAGCCGAACAGCGAGATCGCGAGAACCGCCTGGAAGTCGCGAATCTGCTCATCCGGTTGGCCGAGCAGGTACAGGCGATAGAACACGACGCCGGCGAGAAGCACCTGCGTGACGCCTAGCCAGATCGCCGCCGCGTAGCGCGTGCTCGAAACCGCTCGTTCGTCGAGGTTGATGGTCTTGAACATCATGATTCGTCTCCTCCGGGCCAGAACAGCCCGTCCAGGGTCTTGCCGGTGGCGCGTGCCAATTTGATGCACAGCGCCAGACTCGGGTTGTATCGCCCGGCTTCGATCAGCCCGATGGTCTGGCGCGCGGCACCGACTTCATCGGCCAGTTCGGCCTGGGTCCTGCCCGATGCGATTCTCGCGAGCTTGAGTCGGTTCTTCGCCGGCGGTGCTTTCATGGTCTCTAATGTACTATATAAGTTGCATTATGTAAAGTATAAATTGCATAATGGAGCGCATAGACGATATTTCACCGCTCTGCAGGGCCGCTCGCAACGCTCGCTGCAGGACCCCTGTCCAAACACGGGTCTTCGAACGCGGCGGCGAGTCGACCACGGCTGTGGGCGGCAGGAAAGGAATCGAGAAGGGCGGGTTCGACGAGCCGCCCTGGAATAGCAGAAAACAAAAGACCCGGCACGGTGGCCGGGTCTTCTCCGGGGCGGTTGCGAGTCCGTGTACTCGCAGATGTGATGTCGCTTGGCGACACAATCGAAGTGGGTCTGGAGGCGGCGGGGCGTTGCGTGTCGCTGTACACGCTCGACGATCGTCGCGCAGCGACGCAAAGGTCGCCGCGCCGTCAGGCGCAAGACGCGGGCCGCGAGGCCCGGAAACGAGGAGGCGGGTTCGACGACCGCGGCGGCATAAAAAAAGGCCGGCATCGCTGCCGGCCTTCCGGGGATCTGGTGGAGGCGGCGGGGCGTTGCGTGTCGCTGTACACGCTCGACGATCGTCGCGCAGC
>CAYPZP010000039.1:0-21397 GCA_964415285.1 uncultured Halomonas sp.
CGGCTCGGGGGTGGAACTCTGCCCCGGCTCTACGTTCGCAAACGAGAGCTGCTCGGGCAAGACCAGCGCCGAGGCGGTGTCGGTGCCGACCACCAGCTCGACCTGGTTGGCGGTGCTGGTATCGATCTGGTAGCCGAACCCCGCCGGCGCGGCGCCGATGTCCAGGCCGTTGTCGGTCAGACCGCCCTGGTATTCGATCAAGCGATACCGGCCCGGGGCCAATCCACCGAGATCGGCAATGTCGACCTCACCGTCCAGTACCAGACTCCCGTCGACGGTGATCAGGTCGTTGACGCCGCCACCGACGGTGCCGGGGCCGGCCAGCTCGAAAGCCAGCGTGCTCGCCGCGTCCAGCGCCAGGTCCTTGGTGGCCAGCGTGCCCGCCGATCGGCCGGGCGCGATCGTGCCCCCGGCGACCGTCACGTTCGCGACCTGTCCGTCGCCGCCCAACGTGCCGCCGCTCAGCACGTTGATCGTCGAGTCGAAAATGAAGCTGCCGGCGAAGATCTGGCCGACCACGATCAGCGCGCCGCCCTCGACATCGATCGTGCCGCTGAACTCGTTCGCCCCGGCCAGGAACGTGGTTCCCGGCCCGGAATGTCGCATTCGAAGTCCGGCTGCAAGGGTCACCGGTATTCCGGTCGGGCTGCCGTCGCGCGTCAGCCAGTATTCCGGATCGTCATGGTCGATCAGCAGCAATCCGCCGCCGCTTCCGGCGCCGAATATGCGCTCGGCATCCAGAATCCCGGGCGCCGTGCCGTCGCCCAGCACGACGCGCCGGTTTCCGGCCGCGCCGCTGGGATTGACGACCAGATCCCGCGCGCTGACGCGTCCGGACTGCTCCACGCGCAGCACCGCGGGCGAATCGACGCTGCCGGCGCCGACGAAGATATCGGCACCCATCGAGTCCCATTGCGATCCTGCCCCGGTGACCACAACGCTCGCCGCGGCATCGGCGCCCGACGCGAGTGCGCCGCCGAGGCTCGCCACCACCCCGCCGCCTGAAATCTCCAGCATTGCAGAACCGCCGCTGGGCCCGGCACCCGAAGCCGGCATCGCAATGCGTAGATCATCGTTGACCTGCCAGACCGAGCCCTGTCCCCGGACCGTGACCTGGCCCATCGAACCAGGCGCCTCGCCGATGATCGTGTCGATGACCGAGCCGGAGATATTGCTGGTCAAGGAACCACCGTCTTCGATCAGGACGGTGGCTGACCCGAGACGGCCTAGATTCATTCCTGCGACAACCGAAAGTTCGGACCCGGCGCCGGAAATCGTCAGCATTCCGACCGATCCCGCGTTACGTCCAAGCGTGACGAAGGAATCCGACTCCACAAGCGCCCCGCTCATGATTTCCAGAGTGCCCGAGTTGGACTCTCCGATCATCAATCGACCGATGACCGGCGGCTCGGCATCAGTGACCTGCGCGGTTCCACCGTTGTCGATAGTCGGCTCGTCACCAAAGCTGGAATCGGGAACCCTGGCCGGAGACCAGTTCGACGCCTCCGTCCATGCACCGACGCCCGGTTGAATCCAGTCCGAACCGCCGCCGGCGCGCACGTCCGCGAAAGATATTGCTGCGGCCAACGCCACGGCGAACGAGATTGAATCCAGACATTTGATTCGGAGCATGGTTTCGTTCTCCCAGCTGAAAGTGATGCCAATCGTCAACCCGCCCGACACCGCGGATGGCATTCGGTGGCCGAAGCGCTTCTCTAACCACTGCTATTCGATCTTCGGAAACTGAAGTGGCCACTTTTCTCGATGCGTTTCGAACATCAGGGACAAAGCCACTTTCCGGAACTCCCGATGCACACGATCCAGAACCTGCTTTTCTTCGCCTGTATGGCACTCATTTCCACGCCAGCGCCGGCCGCGACCTTCGTCGTCGACAGCCTGCTCGACGACACGTTTGCCGGAGACTCGAATCCCGGCGACGGCATCTGCGACGACAGTTTCCCAACGTCCAGCGAGTGCACGCTACGCGCGGCAATCGAAGAAGCCAATGCGCTGGCCGGTGCCGACCGGATCGAGTTTTCCGTTGCCGGCGAGATCGCGCCGGACAGCGGACTGCTCGGCGCGTTGCCGGGAATCACCGGAGACCTGGTAATCGACGCTTCCACCGCTCCCGGCTGGGCGCCGCTGGAGCCGGCGGTCTACCTGAACGGGACGGCCGTCGCAGCCGAATTTCCCGTTTTCGCGCCGGGCATCGCAGCGTCCTCCGGCGCGCTTGAGGTTTACGGTCTGGGCATCGTCGGCTTCCCGGGACCCCAGATCCGCTTCAGCAACGGGAACGACGGCGGACGGGTCGACGGCTGCGTGCTGGGCCTAAACGCGGACGGCGATCGGGAACCCCATCCGAGCTCCCTGAGCAGTCCCGGAATCCAGCTGATTGGAAACAACGCGGTCATCGGCCGCCACGGACCGCCCGGCAACGTCACCGGTCTCGGTAACGTGATCTCCGGCAATTCCCTCGCCGGGATCGAGATCCGCGGTGACCGTAACGAAATTCTTGGCAACGTGATCGGAATGTCGGCCGACGGTCTGGTTGCTCGGCCCAACGGCGTCAACGGCGGCGCTGGAATCCTGCTGTTCGAAACCGTTAGTGAAACTCCGGACAACAACCGGATCGGCGGCGGAAACGCCGGCGATGGATCGGGGAATCATCTTGCCAACAACAACAACGCCGAAGTCGAGATATCGGGCAACAACAACGCCGTCGACGGCAATACCTTCGGCTTCAAACCCGGCACCGGCGTGTTCTTCAACAATGCGACTCCCGCGATCCGGGTCGTTGGCGACGGCCATACCATTGGCGGAGCGGTCGGCAATCGAATCATCGACCGGTTCGGTGCCGGTGTAGCCGCGATCCAGCTCGGGTTCACGATCGGCTCCACTGACCGAACCGCGACCAACGTGACGGTGGAAGCCAACGAAATCGGAACCGACAACAGCATCGGACCGGAATCCGGCATCGCCGTATCGATTGCCGGCAGCAGCGGCAACGTAATTCGCAGAAACCGGATCGCCGACGCAACGTTCGGCATCAAGATCGAGGCAAACGGTAACGAGGTCACCGAAAACCGGCTGGGCATCGATGCCGGGCTCGGACTCGGCGTCGGCCCCGGCAATTCCACCGGCATTCGGGTGCGCTCGGACAACAACCAGATCACGTTCAATGAAATCGGCAACAGCACCTCGTTCGGCATCGTGATCGACGGCGCGGCCAACGAGATCCTCGGCAACGACATCGGCTTTTCCGTCGGCCTGGGGGTCGTCAGCAACGCGGATGCAGGCGTCCGGTTGATTCTCGACGCGGCCGACAACGTGATTCAGGGCAACCGGATCCTGAACAACGGCGGCGCGGGCGTCGAGCTCGCGAACAGCTCTACGATTTCCGGGAATACGATCTTCGGTAATTCGATCGCCGACAACGGCGGCATCGGCGTGGATATCCTCGAGTTCGAATTGGGCGTGGGTTCGGTCGGCGGCCCCACCGCCAACGATCCGGGCGACTTCGACGAAGGCGCCAACCGGCGGATGAATTACCCCGAGTTCGGCGAGGCCGTCCCGATCGCCGGCACCAGCCCCGTGGAAACGGTGGTGACTTTCCGAGTGGATTCCGACCCGGGCAACCAGACTTATCCGATCACCGTCGATTTCTACCGAGCCGATGGCTACGGCAGTCGCGAGGCTTTCCAGTTTCTCGACACGGCGACCTTCGACACCTTCGGCGCCGACGCCACCGTGACCCTCGAACTGCCCGCAGGCTTCGGCATCGACGGACACTTCACTGCGCTCGCCACCGACGCCGACGGCAACACCAGCGAGTTCGCGCCGGCGCGATCGCTGGGCGAAGTGTTGTTCCGCGACGGCTACGAGGACTGAGCCGCGCAGTGCCTGATCCCAACGAGAACCTGCGAGCCGAATTCCCGCGCACGCCAGGCGACCCGCTGCCGCCCGCGATCGCCGACCAGCTCGATCGCGACGAACCTGTCATCTGGCACGGCAGCCCCGATCGCTGGGGACTGTTCCGCGCCACGTCATTCGTGATCGCGATCGCGTTGACGGTCGGTGCGGCACTCGCCCTGTCGTCCGGCTCGGGGCTGACGCCGACCGAATACCTGTGGCGGCTGGCCGGGTCCACGCCGATCGACCCTCGGCTGATGGTGGCTGGAAGCGCCGTCGCGTTGTTCGGCCTGCTGGCCCTCGCGCTGCGCGACCCGCGCGGGCGCTGGACCTACGTCGTCACCGACCGCCGCCTGATGACCTTCCACAACGGCAGAAAGCTGCGGGAACTGGCCCCGGATCGGCTGCGACGGCTGCAAGTGCTGCAGGGCATCGAAGGCCGGCTGCGAAACGTCGGCGACGTGGTCTGGTCCCGAGTGGCCAGCACGGATTCGAACGTTCGCGGGCCGGATCAGGGCCGCCATGGATTCCGCGGCATGCGCGACCCGGAAGCCTGGCTGGAGCGCCTGGAGCAATGGGGTCGAGCGGTGGAGCAGATCGCCGCCGACGACGCCCGCGAGTTCAGTCGGGCGCAACGCAGTCCGGAATCCGAGGCCCCACCGGCCGCGGGTTCGGTTCGGATCGACAACCGGCGCTACGGCTTTTCGATCGAGCTGCCGGCGCGCTGGGTGGGTCGCATCGGCACCGATGAGAAGAAACCGCTGACGGTGATTGGCGTCCGGCTGCCCATTCCTACGCTGGACCGGGGCAGCAATCAGCCGCTGCACGATCCGCCGGCCGACTGGAACTTCATCAAGGTTCAGGGTCGGTCCGGTATGAAGTTCACGCTGACCATCGCCGACGGGCCGCCAAGCGCTTCCTACGAAGCCGTTCGTGCCGGCGCCGGCACCTCGCTGGTGGACGCCGACGAAGAACTGCGAGTCGGTCCGTTGCGCGGCTTTGGGGTCGACTATCGACACCGCGACAAGGTCCACATTCGCCGCGCAATCCTCGAAGGCGACGGATTCCATCTTCAGATCATCGCCGCACTGCCGAATCACCAGGCATCCGATCTGCTGCCGGCAATCGAAGCCGCGGTCGATTCCATCCGGGGGAACGAAGCGGACTGAACGCGATGACCGGGCTTCAGTCCGACTCGCGCCCGAGCGTGACCAGCCAGGCGCGAGCGCGCTCCCACTTGCGCTGAACCGTCCGCCGGGAGATCTCCAGCGCGTCGGCGGTTTCGTCCAGCGTGTAGCCGGCGTAGAATCGACACTCGACGATCCGCACCATTTCCGGATCCAGCGCCTCGAGCCGTTCCAGCAGCTGATCGACCAGCGCCACCTGTTCGGCTCGCGCCGGTCCGTCGTCCGGCAGGCGGGACAGGTCGATATCGACTCGCACGCCGCTGCGCTTGTCGGCGAACAGGCCGCGGGCGTAGTCGACCACGACCATGCGCATGGCGCGTGCCGCGACCGCGAAGTAATGCCGTCGATCGACCCACTCCAGCGTCTGGGAGCGAGCCAGCTTGGCGTAGCCTTCGTGCACCAGCGCCGTGGTATTCAGCGTTTCCCCCGGTCGCCAGCGCTGAAGCTGATTTCGCGCGATGCGCTTGAGGTCGTCGTAGACCCGCGCCAGCGCCGCATCCGCCTCGGCCTCCCCGCCGCGCCTTGCCGCGCTGAGCAGGCGGGTGATTTCGCCTTCACCTTCATCCTTCATCGAACGCCGCCGAACGCTGGATCGATTACCATGCCGGAAGGATAAACGGTCCCGATCACCCGGATGCATCCGATCCGGTCCGGGACAGGGATGGCAAGCCTGGATCCGAATCGCTGGGAACGAATCGATCGTGCCCTGGCGCTTCTCCTCGATGGACAAGCGGTCGACCTGGATGCGTTCTCGCAGGACGAACGCGGACTGCTGGACCGGTTGTTCGAATCGGCACGGGGAGAGTTGCGCGGCCTGGATACGCCGTCGACCGCCGATCACACGCTGGGCGAGGCGCTGGTCAGGGCCCTGGCCGATCAGGACGGCCTGACCCTCGGCGCCCGCATCGGTCCTTTTCGCATCATCGAGCGAATCGGCGCCGGCGGCATGGGCGTGGTTTTTCTGGCCGAGCGCACGACGGGCGGCTTCGAACAGCGCGTTGCGCTCAAGGTGCTTGCCGACGCAGCCCGCGACCCGGCAACGCTGAAACTGTTCGAGCGGGAGCGTCGCCTGCTGGCCCGCCTCGAGCATCCGGGCATCGCGCGCCTGATCGACGGCGGCGTGACCGACTCGGGTCGGCCGTGGTTTGCCATGGACCATATCGACGGCGAGCCGCTGACTCGCCACGTCGAGCGCCGCGCGCTGGGGATCGAGGCGCGACTCGACCTGTTCCTGCAGGCCTGCGACGCGCTGGACCACGCGCACCGGCAGTTGATCCTGCACCGCGACATCAAGCCGTCGAACCTGCTGGTCACGCGCGACGGCGAGCTTCGCATCGTCGATTTCGGCCTCGGCGCACTGCTGCGAAACGAGCTCGAACCGGCTCAGTCGGAAACGACGATTGCCGCCGGGCGCATGACGCCCAGCTACGCCAGCCCGGAACAGGCACGCGGCGAGCCGGTCAACATCGCCTCGGAGGTCTACCAGCTCGGTGTCCTGCTGTATCGGCTGATCAGCGGCTGCCTGCCCTACCGCATCGAGGGCGCGAACGCCTACCGGATCGCCACGACGATCGACGAAGCCGAAATCCGCCTCCCGAGCGCGCGCTGGCGCGATGCCGACGCGGCCGAACGCGCACAGGCGTTCGGTGAAGCCCCGGCCCCGTTGCGCCGGCGCGTGGCCGGCGACCTGGACAACATCGCTCTCAAGTCACTGGCGCGATCCCCCGATCAACGCTATGCCGGCGTTTCGGCGCTGGCCGAAGACCTCCGGCGCCACCGGAACCAGCTGCCGGTTCAGGCGCGTGCCGCCACGCGCCGGTACCGGGCCGGGCGCTTCGTCCAGCGCCATCGCGCTGCGGTGACGGCGGCCGCCTCGTTCGTGATCCTGCTGGGCGCGTCGGTCGCGCTGCTCGCGCTGCAGGCCGCTGCGCTCGAACGCGAGCGCGACCGGGCCATCGCCAGCGCCGAGCGCAGCGAAAGGCTGGTCGAATCGATGGCCGGCATGATCCGGATGTCGGACGCGGCCAACCCCGTCGATCAGCTGTATTCGCTCGGGGATCTGCTCGATCGCTACGTCGAATACGTGCGCAGCAGCCTCGAGCGCGACCCGGTCGTGCGCGCGCGGCTGCTGGGCATTCTCGGCCAGGCGCTGCAGGGAATCGACCGCTGGGCTCGCGCCCGCGAAGTGATCAGCGACTCGCTGCGGATCCATCGCCGATCCGCGCATCCGGATACTGAAGCGATCCTCGATCTCGAGCACCTGCTGGCCGAGGCCGAGGCATTCGACGGCGACCTCAAAGCCGCGGTCGAGCGACTCGACCGGATTGCCTCGCTGCAGCGCCGGCGCGACGGCCCCGAGTCCATCGCGCTGGCCGATACCATCCACCTGCGTGGCTTTCTTCGCACCTACCACGCCGCCCGAAGCTCCGATGCATTCGACGCCGGCATCCGGGATCTTCGCCGCGCCCTGTCGCTGTTCGAGGCCCGGATCGAACCGCCGGATCCGCGCATCGCCGAGGCGCTTCATTCACTCGGATTCAAGTCCCATGATTCGGCCGACGGCATGGCGCTGCTGCAACGGGGTCTGGCCATGACCCGGGCGCTGTACGGCGAGGAACACGCGACCACCGCGACCCGCATGGCCGAACTGGCGTTCGCTCACGACCTCAACGGCGACCCGGCCCGGGCCGCGGAAATCGCCGAAGCGGCCTATGAAGTGCATGCGCGGCTACAGGGGCGCACGCATCCCGACACGCTGACCATGCTTTCGAACCTGGCCTCGTTCCAGCGCGCCGCCGGCAACCTCCAGCAAGCCGTGGATCTGTACCTGAGACTGCACGACCAGCGCGTGCGCATGCTGCCCTCGGACCACCTGCTTCTTGCGTTCACAGCGCACGGTCTGGGCAACACCTTGCGCGCACTTGAGCGCTTCGACGAATCCGAGCGCTGGCTGCGCGAGGCGCTGCGCCTGTGTCGAATCCACGACTCGCGCAACGAAGCGGTGACGCGCGAGAACCTGGCGCGCACGCTGGAGGCCGCAGGGCGGGATCGCGCGGCACTGGTCCAGCAGCGACAGGCGGTAGAGGCCTATCGCAGCCATTACGGCACCGACGCGTCCGTCACGCACGCGGCGCTCGATCGACTGGACGAGATGCGGCGCCGGCTGGGCGCTGACTGATCCGATCCGACCCGTCAGAACCCCGCCTGCTCGAAACCGTCGGCGAACAGCACGTCGGTGCCTTCGTAGGGCCCGAGGTCGACCACGCCGCCGACGATCCGTGCCTCCCCATCCAGATCCGTGCCGACGCCGGCAACGAAGGTATTGTCGCCCCGATCGCGCACCGGCGACTCCAGACGCAGCCGGAGATTGCCGCTCTCGACCGGCGCGGCGGATGGATTGACCGCGCCCCGGAACAACGGGTTGTTCGAAACGTTCGCGCCGTCGAGATTGCCGCTGCCCGGGAACTCGTTGGCGGGATACCCCTGGAGCAGGCTGCTGCTGACCTCGATCAGGCTGTTCGAGAAGAAATCGTCCATGGTCGCCTCCGGCGTACCGGTACCGGATGCATCCTGGTTGTTCCAGATGATGGTGTTGCGCAAGGTCATGTCCAACGGGCGGTCGATCCCCCCGCCGCGCAAGGCGGCGCGATTGCCCGACATCGTGACGTTCGTCAGCACGCGCTCGCCGGCGTCGAGGCCGGCCTGGTTGTAGATCCCGCCGCCGAGCGACGCGGAGTTGCCGCTGAACACAGCGTTGACCAATTCATAGGGGGTGTCGTTGGTCGACGTGTGCATGCCGCCGCCGCTATCGCCGGCGCTGTTGCCGATGAATGCCGCGTTCGACATCTCCAGGCTCGAGATCACGCTGTTGCTGCCTTCATAGAACAGGCCGCCGCCCTCGCCGCTGCTGGTGTTGCCGGCGAAAACCACGTCGCTCAACACGGCCTGAACGTTGAACAGCTCCAGTCCCCCGCCGGCGACGGCAGCATTGCTCTCGAAGCGCACCCGATTCATCGTCACGTCGGTGACGACGCCGTTCTCTCCCAGATAAGCACCTCCGCCATTGCTGGTGGAAACGTCTCCATTGTTCGAGAAGCCGACATCGATCAGGACGACCGCGTTAGCGCCGGTTCGCAATCCCGCGCCCAGGCCTTCGGCATCGTTGTCGGTAAAAGTGACGCGTTCGAGCAGCAGGTTGCCGCCGAGGCTCTCCAGCCCGCCGCCGTTTTCACTGCTGCCGGTACTGAACCCGGCCCGGCCGTGACGGAGGGTCGCGTCGGAGAGCTCGAAAGCGGTATCGTCGGCCACGCTGATCACTCGATCCACCGCGGTGCCGCGATCCGCGGCGGCCTGGATGATCGTGCCGCTGCGCGACTGTCCGCGCATGGACAGCGCCTTGTCCACGCTCAGCAACTCGGTATAGACCGCGTCGGCGATCTGGATCGTGTCTCCGCCCTGCGCCGAATCGATCGCCTGCTGGATGGTCGCGCAGGGATTGTCGAACACCGCGCAGGTATTGCCGCCGCCCTGGTCGTCGCCGGCATTGCCGTCGACGTAGCGCGTGACGGCAGTCGTGGCGATGTCGAGTTCGGCCGAATCGGTCCCCGTCGGCGTAGTGCCCACGGCAAATTGCATGCCGCCGCTGAACAACACGGGTCGGGTCGCGAAGAGCTGGTTATCAACCACCAGCAGGTCCTCGAACCGTGTCGTCGCCGTGATCGTCACGCCGGCGTCGAAGATCGCGAACAGCACGCGCGGATTCGCCGGGCGATTGTTTTCCTGGACGAGCACCACCAGCCGGTCGCCGAACTGATCCAGCGTCAACTCCCCGAGGTCGTCGGCCTCTCCCGTGCCGGCCAGGCGAATGACCCCGGCCCCGCCGGCATTGGGCGGCGCCGGCACCAGCGAGATATCCCAGCTCGACAGGTCATAGTGTTGATTGTCCGAGCCATTGCCCAGCGGTCGCGCCAGGTCGATTTCGAGGAATCCGGAAAATGAAGCGCCGTCGTAGTCGTTGTTCGCGGGCTCGCCGTTGTCGGCAAGCTGGCCCTGCAATGAAAGCCGCAGCGTTTCGGCCATCGCGACCGGCGCGAACAGCAACCCGGCCAGCAGCGTGGCCGCGAGTTGACACCTGAGCGATACCGCAGTTCTCGATTTCATGTTTTTCCTCCAGCCCCGAACCATTGACGATCGATGACCTCGATACCATCCCCTGCATCCGCCTGGACGCGAAGCCATCGCCGGCCGGGCGGCACGCCAACTGCGCCGCGCGAAGGGATGCCGGTCCATTCGATGCAGCCCGATCCCGTTCACCACCGCACCTGATCCAGTTATTCGAAAAGCGCGCCGGAAAGTGGACAACCGGCTTCGAGCCGGGCCAGCCTACGGGGACCGTCGAGTCGATATCACCGCCGATCGGGGTCGCTGGCGGGGCGTCGGTCGAATGACCAGGGCTTGAACCGGCCGGTTTCGGGGAAGCGCGGTTTGCAGTGAATGGCCCTGGCCCGTTGCCGAACCACGACCGCAAATGGAACGAGGCGCCGCACGCGCCCGCGGTGTTGCACCGCGGGTTCGACCGGCCCGAGTCAGCTCACCGTGACCCGGCGCTCGGTTCCTCGATGTTCGATGCCAATCCGCCGAGTGGCTGCGGGCAAACGCCCCCGCCCGCGCTCCGGCCACTCGATCAGCAACACCGAATCCGGACCGCTCAGCTCCTCGATGCCGATGAAATCGAGTTCGTCGGGATCGCCGAGCCGGTACAGATCGAGGTGGTGGACTTCCAGGCCGGCGACTGCGTAGGATTCGACCAGCCCGTAGCTGGGACTCTTGACCCGGCCGCGGAATCCCATGCCGCGCAGCACGCCCCGGACCAGCGTGGTCTTGCCCGCGCCGAGCTCGCCGGACAACTCGACCACGTCGCCCCCGGACAAGCGCTGCGCGAGCTGTCTGCCGAGATCCAGCATCGCGGCTTCGTTCGCGACCGTCGCAACGGTCACGGCAGCACGGACGGCAGCGCGTCGATCAGCTCACCGGCCAGGATCGAGCGGCGATCGACCGCCGCGGCGTCGCCCGCGCGAGCATGCAGTACGACCCCGGCACAGGCGGCCGGATAGGCTGGAACGCCCTGGCCGAGCAGGCTGGCGATGATGCCGGTCAGCGCATCGCCCATGCCGGCAGTGGCCATGGCCGGATTGCCGAACGGACACACGGCGACATCGCCGCTCGGGTCGGCGATCAGCGTTCCGGCGCCCTTAAGGACCGCGACCGCGCGGTAGCGCGCGGCGATTTCCCGGGCTGCGGCGAAACGATCGCCCTGGATCTCGTCGACGCCGCATTCCAGCAGGCGGGCGGCCTCGCCGGGATGCGGCGTCAGCACCCACTCGTCGCGGGACCCGGATCGGCCGGCCAGCAGGTTCAGTCCGTCGGCATCGACGACCAGCGGCCCGTCGAATCCGAATACCCGGTCGAATACCGAGCGAGACCACTCCGAACGGCCGAGCCCCGGCCCCAGTGCAATCGCGTCGGCGCGCCCGGCCAGCGCGTCGAGCCGCTCGCCGTCCTCGCCGTCCGCCCACATCGCTTCGGGCAGCCCGGGCGCCAGCGCGATCGAATGCGCGGCGCGCGTGGCGATCGACACCAGGCCGCTGCCGGCGACCAATGCCGCGCGCGCTGCCAGCAGACAGGCCCCGGGCATGCCGTGATCACCGCCGCAGACCAGCACGTGACCGAGATCGCCCTTGTGCGTGCTCGGCAGTCTCGGCGGCAGGACGCTGCGCGGCGCCGAAGCATCCAGCCGCCAGGCATCCGGCCCGAGGTCTTCATGAATCGATGCCGGCGTCTCCAGGTCGGCAAACAGCAAGCGACCGACGAAATCGCCGGCCCGCCCGGTCTCCAGGCCACGCTTGCGGCCGATGAAGCTCACGGTGACGTCGGCCCGGATCGACGTGCCCTGCGGCATGCCGGTGTCGGCCGACAGCCCGGAGGGCACATCGACGGCGACGACGGGCACGCCCGAGGCGTTGATCCGGCCGATCAGCGCGGCATAGTCGTTGCGTACCGGTCGATCCAGGCCGGTGCCCAGCAGCGCATCGACGACCACGTCGGCATCGGTAGGTTCGGCTCGGTCGACCAGCTCACCGCCGGCGCTGCGCCAGTCTTCGAACGCCCGCGCCGCATCGCCCCGCAGCTTGTCCGGCGGGCTCTGCGCGTAGATACGGACCTGCATGCCGGCCTCGAGCGCCAGCCGACCCACCACGTAGCCGTCGCCGCCGTTGTTCCCGCCGCCGCAGCACACCAGCAGCCGTCGCGCCTCGGACCAGCGCGCCCGGATCGCACCGAACAACGCCGAACCGGCACGGCACATCAGCGTGTAGCCGTCGATGCCGTGATCCTCGATCGAGCGCCGGTCGAGTTCGCGGACCTGTTCGGCCCGATACAGCGGACAACCGTTCATCGGAGCCTCCGCGGCGCGCGTCGACAATGGGATAATCGAGCGCAATGTCGCATGCAATGGATTATAAGGATCGCGAGCGCCTCGACGCATCGTCGCTGAAAGCGTCGATTCGCGAGTGGGGCCGCGAGCTCGGTTTCCAGCGACTGGGATGCGCCGACACCGATCTGGTCGGCACCGAGCGCGACCTGGCGCGCTGGCTGTCGGAAAACCGGCACGGCGAGATGGAGTGGATGGCCCGGCACGGCACCAAGCGCACGCGACCGGCGGAACTGGTGCCGGGAACACGTTCGGTGATCGTCGCGCGCATGGATTACCTGCCGCCCGACGCGACGCCGGTCGGGGAACTGCTCGATCGACCCGACGCGGCCTGCATCTCCCGCTACGCGATCGGTCGCGATTATCACAAGGTGATGCGCGCCCGGCTGAAGAAGCTCGCCGAGCGAATCGCCGAAGCGGTCGGTCCGTTCGGTTACCGGGTGTTCACCGACTCGGCACCCGTGATGGAGAAACCGCTGGCCGCGAAAGCAGGGCTCGGCTGGATCGGCAAGCACACCAACCTGCTCGACCGCGGTGCCGGGAGCTGGTTCTTTCTCGGCGAAATCTACACCGATCTCGACCTGCCCCCGGATGCGCCGGTGCGCGACCACTGCGGCTCGTGCCGCAAGTGCATCGACGTGTGCCCCACCGATGCGATCACGGCGCCGTACCAACTCGATGCGCGGCGCTGCATCTCCTACCTCACCATCGAACTCAAGGGCGCGATTCCGATTGAGTTCAGGGAAGCGATCGGCAACCGCGTCTACGGCTGCGACGACTGCCAGGCCGTGTGCCCGTGGAACCGCTACGCCCGGTTCACCGGAGAAGACGACTTCCGCCCGCGCAAGGATCTCGACGCCGGCTCGCTGGTCGAGCTGTTCGGCTGGGACGAATCCACGTTCCTGGCCCGCACCGAGGGAACGGCGATTCGCCGCATCGGTCACGAGCGGTGGCTGCGCAACCTGGCCGTGGGCCTCGGCAACGCGCCGACCACGCCCGAGCTCGTCCAGGCACTGGCGTCGCGCCGCGACCATCCGTCCGAACTGGTGCGCGAGCATGTCGCCTGGGCGCTGGAGCGTCACGCACGCTGAAGCGATACGCGCCGGGCCGCCGTTGCGCGATGCCACACCGGAACCGTCGACGCCGTCGTGCCCTAGGCCGGATTCTTCATGAACCGACGTCACGAGACGACGCCAGGGCCTGTAGCCGGGGTGTTTGGCGACCGAGCGGACCGCAGGCGTACTCGACAGTACGTCGAGGACTCGCGAACGAGTCGAGCGCCCCGGATGCAGGGGCTGGTAGTGTCGCAGCAGTCGGCTTCATGAAGATTCCGGGCTAGAGCACCCCGCCAATCATTGTTTGACTTGCAGAGTGCGCCTGAAGCGACAGTGCAAGGCGCGGCCGGCGGTGAATGGCCAGCCCTTTACAAGGGACGCAACGCCGTAATGTCGGTTCAGGCGCGCTCCCGAAGGGCGAGCCGGAGCGCATTCACCTGCGGCGTTGTGTCTCTTGGAAAGGACGCTGCCATTCCCTGCGAGACCGGCCTTGCAGCTCAACGCGCTCCGACTCGCTATAAGTTACACAATGAGTGGCGGGCTCCACTAGAGGCGAACGCCGATACCAAAATTCACGTTGGCGCGGCTGCTGTTTGCCTCGACCGGCCAGAGTTCGATCTGCCGGGCCAACAGCGCCGGGTGATCGAGCGGAAACGCGCCGACCGAGCGCGACTCGATGCCGGAGAACTCGCCCAGCGCAGTGACGAATCGCCCGGGCGCAAAGGTCATCGGCTCGAGAAAGCCGTCGTGGCGGATCACGAAGCGTGCGCCGCCCTCGGCGTCGCGCCGCGGACGGTGACCCGGCCCCAGCGGCAGCGCCAGCACTTCGAGTTCGGTCGATTCTCCGGCGTTGACGACGCCGACGATCCGGCCGCCCCAGAGCACGGTTTCGCCGATCCGTCCGGGTTGACGGAGGGCCTGGGCCGGACCGAGGTCGGCGGCTGCCGAGCCCGATTCCCCGAACGGGCTGGCCACACAGCCGCTCAGCATCAGGGCCAGTATCGCCGCGAAGGACGGCATCAACAACGGATTTCGCATCGATCTCTCCTGGGCGTTGATTCAAGCCGATTCAAGGTACCACCGATCTGCCGAATCACCGCGGGCACGCCATTCCTGCAGCGCCGGCTACGGCCGAACCGGCGCCTTCAGCGCGTCCGCCAGCTCCCGGGCCTTGCGCCGGATCGCATCGGCGTGCTCAGGACCGACCCGGATCAGGATCTTGCGGCCCCAGGAAAGCGCCTCCAGCGACGGGTCGGCGAACTCGTAGAGCACCTCGGGCCGGATCAGTCGGGGCCGCTCGGCGGGCGTCTCGAACGCGGCCAGGTGCTCCAGTACCTCGACCAGGCGCACCCTGAACGACGGCTGGGGCGTTTCACCGAGCGCGCGCCAGGCCGCATCGAAGGCCGCTTCGTGACGCGCGAAAAGATCGGCCAGCGCCTGCGCATCCAGCCGCTCGAACAGGTCGCGGTACGGCGCATAGCGCGGATCGGGCCCGGCCGGCAACGTCCACCCGTCGCCCCGGGGCTCGACGTGCGGCAGTTCCGGCACGTGCGCCAGCGGTCGAAACCGCAGCGGCACCGGTTCGGCGTCGAGACTGTGAACGGTCGCGACCAGTCGCTCGATCAACTGCTGCGATACGACGCGCTCGAGCTGCTCGGGACTGAGCCGTTCGGCGAGCGCGACACGCAACCGCGCGCCGGCGCGCTGCAGCGATACTTCGGGCGGGGATGGGGGTGCTGCATCCGGCACTGGACCGGCATTCCGGGCACCGGCGCCGTCGTCGCTTCCGGTGGGTTCGGCGGCGTCCGGGAACGGGCGCCCGGATTGCGCGGCCGGCCCGGACGACGGCGGCGGTGGTCGCGTCGCGCGCGGATCAATTACCGCCGGCTCCGCGCTCGGCCGGAGCGTGGGGGATTCGGGTTCCGGCGGCGCGGCACGCTCGCTGTAAAGGTACAGCGCGATCGCCAGCAGCCCGAGAACCGCCAGAACGGCGATCCGGGTGCGGCCGAATGCGTTTCGGATGCGAAAGGACACGTCGTGACTCCAGTGCGGCAACCGGTGCCGGGCCGCCGCGTTTCAGGTGCGGTGTTATCCTGTTTGACCACTCGAATCAACAGGAAATTCCATGCAGGTATCCCCCGATACCGTCGTATCGATCGACTACACGCTGACCGACAACGACGGCGAGGTGATCGACTCGTCCGAAGGGCGCGAGCCGTTGGACTACCTCCACGGTCATGGCAACATCATCCCGGGACTGGAAAAGGCGCTGGAAGGCAAGGCCGAAGGCGACGAATTGCAGGTCAAGGTGGATCCGGAAGAAGGCTACGGCCCGCATCGACAGGAACTGGTGCAGCAGGTCTCGATGGAAGCGTTTTCCGGTATGGACAACGTCGAACCAGGCATGCGCTTCAACGCCGAGTCCGCCCAGGGACCGCTGGTGGTCAAGGTAACCAGGATCGAGGGTGAGCAAGTCACCATCGATGCCAATCACGAGCTCGCCGGAAAGGAACTCAATTTCGACGTCACCGTGCGCGGCGTGCGTGAAGCCCGACCCCAGGAGCTGGAGCAGGGCCAGGCCGCCGGCTGAGCGATCGACCGGCTGTTCCGATGCGATGTCGAGGCGACCGGGCGCCGCGCCCGGTCCGCGTACCGGGCGTGTCGCGCCGCACAATCACGATTTGCAATGAATCGGAAAAAACGGATAGAATTGCCCTATGAACCTGAGGGCATTCCATTACCTCGTTACGCTCGCCGACGTGCGCCATTTCAGCAAGGCGGCCGATCTGTGCCACGTCAGTCAGCCGACGCTGAGCACGCAGATCCGAAAGCTCGAGGAAGAGCTGGACGTACAGCTGGTCGAGCGTTCACCGCGTCGGGTGATGCTCACCGAAGTCGGAAAGGAGGTCGTCGAACGGGCCCGCGCGATGCTCGCCGAGGCCGATTCGATCAAGGCCATCGCGCGTCGAAGCAAGGATCCGCACTCCGGCACGTTGCGGGTCGGGATCTTCCCGACGCTGGCACCGTACTTCCTGCCGCACGTGGTCCCGGAGATTCGTCGCCGCTTTCCGCGGCTCACGCTGCGGCTGTTCGAGGAAAAAACCGAAGACGTCCTGTCCATGCTGCACCAGGGCCGGCTCGACGCCGGCCTGCTGGCGCTTCCGGTGGACGACGACCAGTTGAAGACCCGCAAACTGTTCGAAGAACCGTTCGTGCTCGCGATCCCCGAGGCGCACGCGCTCGGAGCGAAGGATTCGATCACGCTGCAAGACCTCGAAAAGCAGGAACTGCTGCTGCTGGAGGACGGTCACTGCCTTCGCGACCAGGCACTGGAAGTCTGCCAGCTATCCGGCGCGCACGAGCAGCTCGACTTTCACGCGACCAGCATGGAAACGCTGCGCCAGATGGTCGCCGCCGGGACCGGGATCACGCTGATGCCGGTGCTGGCCGTCAAGCCGCCGGTCGCGCACACCGAAAACCTCGTCACACGGCCGTTTACCGAGCCGGCGCCGAAGCGCACCATCGCGCTAGTCTGGCGCAAGTCCTCGGCGCTGGGCCCGTTTCTCGAGGAACTGGCCGGAATTCTATCCGGAATCGAGCCCGGGTTACTGGAGCCGGAGGCCTGGGGGTGAACGGGGCGGTTGCGTTGTCCGCTTTCCGCATCCGTCGAATTGCCGAAAACGGAAACCGGAAACCGGGCGTCGTCAGATCTTGAGCCGACTGCGCAGCCGGTACCACGGCTTGTCGTTGTTGATCACGACGATGAACACCTTGCGCAGGTAACCCTCGGGGCAATCGATGGGCTTAACGCCGTGCCAGGAATTGCCCTGGCGGATGAACAGCAGGCTGCGGTTGCCGATCGATTCCGAACTCATCGCCTCGTCGAAATCCTCGAACGCCGGCGCGCTGCGCGCTGAAAAGCGCCCGTGATCGTCCAGCACCTGGGTCTCGCCGCCCCACTCCGGCTTCCAATCCTCGGCGGTGTTGAGGTAGAAGATGTGCGAACCAAGCTTCCAGACGGCATCGCAGTGCGGCGAGACCGAGCAGCCGTCCGGCGTGTAGTGCCAGTGGAATTTCAGACTGAACCGCCGGTGGCCGATCATCCGCGCGAGGAAAGCGGTGTACTCGGGGCCGCGAAGTTCTTCGACGAACGCTTTCCACGCCCCGGAAACCGGCAGATCGTCGCGCCATTCCAGCGCGTAGCGGTCGTGACTCTGCTGGCCGTGCTTGCGCGACCGGCCGAAGACCGGCTTGAACCGGGAAACCTCGGGCAATTCGTCGACGAGCGTTCGGAAGCCTTCGTCAGTCAGCACGCCGGCCGGGTTGGCCCACGGAAACGGGCGCGTGGCCCGGAACCGCGCACCATCCATCTCGTTGAGCTTTTGAGCGTCCAGGAACATCGACTCGAATCCAGCGGCCTGATCACCGCCCATTATCGCACCGCGGGCGCCACAGCGGCGCCTGCCCGCCCGTTCGACGGCGCGCGGGTACACTGCACGCTGCTGGTTCCGGAAGGCCCGAATTGCGCCTGATCCACATCACCGATCCGCATCTGACGTCGCTGGCGCACTGGCGTCCCGGACTTCGCGCCGGCAAGCGCTGGCTGTCGTGGCTGTCGTGGCAGACCGGTCGCCGCAGGCGCCACCGGCGCGAGCGCCTGGATTCGCTGACGACCGCGCTGGCAGCGAAACAACCCGATGCCTGGGCGATCACCGGGGATCTGTGCCAGATCGGCCTGGATGCCGAAGCCGCCGAAGCGCGCGACTGGCTGAACCGCCTGGCTTCGCCCGAGCGGACCCTGCTGGTTCCGGGAAACCACGACGTCTTCGCGCGCGATTCGGACGGTCCGATCCGCCGGCGCTGGGCCGACTATCTGCACGTCGATCCGGACTCCCCGCAATGGCCGGTGACGCGGCGCTTCGAAGACCTGGTGTTGATCGGACTGAACTCGGCCATCGTCACGCCGCCGCTGCGCGCCGGCGGTCGGCTCGGGGCGGACATGCGCCGGCGGCTGGTCGAGTGTCTTCGGGCGCATCGCGGACGCTGCCGCGTGGTGCTGATCCATCACCCACCGCTGCCGAATACCTGCAAACCGCGCAAGGCCTTGAGCGATGACGCCGAACTGACCGAAATACTCCGGCAGCACGGCCCGGCCCTGGTGCTGCACGGGCACCTGCACAGGAATCGGGAGTGGGCGCTGGCGGATGGGGCTGCCGGTATGACGCGGGTCTTCTGCACCGCTTCGGCGTCGGCATCGGGCAAGCAGGGTGCTGCCGCGGGCCGCATGTTCGACATCCGTGCCGGGAAAAACGGATTCGAGATCGAGATGCGATTGATGCTGCTCGACGCGGGAGGCCGGGTCCACGAGGCCGAGCACCAGCAATGGGAAACCACGGGCTGAGGCGATCGCGCCCTGGCGCGATCATCATTACCGGTCTTCGGCCCGGATTATTCGGCGCGGACGCTCTCGTCGACCACTTCAGCAGGCATCGGCTCGGGATCCGGCAACTCGGGCGGGGTATCCTCGGCCGGCCGCATCGTCGCAGCGCTGTGACCCTCTGCCAGCAGATATTCGAGCCATTTCAGCAACGCGCGGTTCATGCGCCAGCTCCGCTCGACCAGCCCGCGCACCGGCAGATCCGGGCCGGCCAGCCGCTCGATGCCCTGCTCCGGCGAAAACGAGGTCGCTTCGGCCATCCGGGCATCGTGATAGACGCGGATGTGGGCATTCGGGTGCTGCTCGCGTTCGGGGCCGAGCAGGTAGGTCAGCTGCAGGAACGTCGTGTAGTTATGGCGTTCGAGCACCCGCATGTAGAGTTCCGGCGCGTCCTCGATCTTCGAAACCAGCACGTCGCTTCGACCCAGGTCGTCCGGCATCAACCCGCTCAACGCGTGAAAAACGCCGGAGTGCAACGAGGGCAGGCGACGTGCGATCACGCGCGATAGCGAATTCGGATTGCGCAATTGTGTCAGCATTTCAGCAGCCTAGCACAGACATTCCAAAATTCCGATTCTTGACAAATCGAATTTTCGATGGTTCAAAATCGATCTCGGTCCAACTCCAGTTCGAGCACGATTCGGCTCGCAAGTTCCTCGACCGACGCGGTTGTCGAACTGAGCGTCGGCACGCCTTCGCTCCGGAGCAGCGATTCAGCCGCGTCGACCTCGTAGCGGCACTGCTTCAGAGATGCATACCGGCTGTCCG
The DNA here is from genome assembly GCA_964415285.1 of uncultured Halomonas sp. Taxonomy (GTDB): domain Bacteria; phylum Pseudomonadota; class Gammaproteobacteria; order Xanthomonadales; family Wenzhouxiangellaceae. Next base: position 19,846 of record CAYPZP010000039.1, read on the forward strand.
GGCGCCGCGTCTGGCGAATCTCCGACAGCCGCTCGGCATCGATACTCAAGCCGAACAACTTGGATTTGTGCTGGCGCAGGAAATCCGGCAGGCGCGGTTTTTCGAGATCTTCCTCAGTCAGCGGATAGTTTGCGGCTTTCAGCCCAAAATGCAAGGCCATATACAAACAAGTTGGCGTTTTTCCCGATCGGGACACCCCGACCAGGATGACGTCGGCGCTCTCCAGGCGCTTCGAAATGCCGTCGTCGTGGGCCAGCGCGTAGTTCGTGGCCTCCATCCGGTCCTCGTAATGATGCGTATCGCGGATGCCGTGCGCCTGGCCCACGGCGTGCGATCCGGTCGTGCCCAGGACCTCCTCGAGGCGCGGCATGAAGGTCGCGAACATGTCGAAGACCTGCGCCTTCCCCTGCCCCAGCACCGAGCCGACCTCGGGATTGACGATGGTGCTGAAAACCAGCGGCTCAAGCTCGTCGGAGCGCGCCGCGCGGTCGATCAGATCGACCGCTTCGCGCGCCTTTTCGGGCGTATCGACGAACGGCAGCCGGATCTGGCGGAAATCCAGGCCTCCGAACTGGGTCAGCAGGCTGTGCCCGAAGGTCTCCGCGGTAATGGCGGTGCCGTCGGAGATGAACAGGACGGTTCGACGCATGGCGCTATTCTTCCCGCTTTTGCCGTCGACAACAACACCCGGCAAGGCAAAGCCCGGCCGCGCCGGGGCGGCGGTTTGCGAGCGAGGCGAACGGCGCGCGGCCGGGGCCCGGCGCGATGGAGGCGGGTTCGGTCATGAAGACTCCGGGGTTACAATGTCGGGTCGGGAATCGGGACAAGGAAATCAACGCATCGTGAGCGAGTATATCCGCTGGCTGGACCAGCTAGGAATGGACGACCTCGAGCAGGTCGGCGGCAAGAACGCCTCTCTGGGCGAAATGATCGCCAATCTGGCCTCGCTGGGGGTGAACGTACCCGGCGGATTCGCCACCACGGCGGCCGCGTATCGGGATTTCCTGTCCGAGACGGGCCTGGATCGTCGCATCCGGAACCGGCTCGAGGACCTGGACGTCGACGACGTCCGCGAGCTGGCGGCGGCGGGCCGCGAAATTCGCGAGTGGATCATCGATACGCCGCTTCCCGAGGCCTTGAGCGAGGCGGTGCGCGATGCGTGGGCCGAACTCGAGCGCCGATTCGGCGATGGCATCGAAGTCGCCGTGCGCTCGTCGGCCACGGCCGAGGATCTGCCCGATGCATCGTTCGCCGGCCAGCAGGAGTCGTTCCTCAACGTCCGCGGCCTCGAAGCGGTCGCGCGCAAGATCCACGAGGTGTTCGCCAGTCTGTACAACGACCGCGCCATCGCCTATCGTGTTCACCACGGCTTCGAGCATGCCGATGTGGCGCTGTCGGCCGGCATCCAGCTCATGGTGCGTTCCGACACCGGCGCGGCCGGCGTGATCTTCACGCTGGATACCGAATCCGGATACCGCGGCGTGGTGTTCATCACCTCGAGTTACGGACTTGGCGAGAGCGTGGTCCAGGGCGCGGTCAACCCCGACGAGTT
>CAYPZP010000040.1:0-21251 GCA_964415285.1 uncultured Halomonas sp.
AACTGATAACCTTGACTTTCGCTGCGCCCAGCGAGCACCCGGCCATCGTTCCCCGAGACCATCAGCCTCATGACCGAATCCCGCCCCATCGACTGCTTCTCCGCCGCCGACGCCAACGATCTGGACTGCTTCATGCAGGGACTGATCAAACGCAACCCGGGCCAGACCGAGTTCCACCAGGCCGTGCAGGAAGTCGCCGCCGATGTCGTTCCCTATGTCTCCGAGAATGAGCGCTACCAGTCTTCGATGCTTCTGGAGCGTATGACCGAGCCCGACCAGATTGTCTCGTTTCGGGTGTGCTGGGTCGACGACCAAGGCAGCACGCGGGTCGACCGCGCGTGGCGGGTCCAGTTCAACAATGCCACCGGCCCCTACAAGGGCGGCCTGAGGCTCGATCCCACCGTCACCGAGTCGGTGCTCAAATTCCTGGGCTTCGAGCAGTGCTTCAAGAACGCCTTGACCGGCCTGCCCATCGGCGGCGCCAAGGGCGGTTCGAACTTCAATCCCAAGGGCAAGAGCGACGGCGAGGTGATGCGCTTCTGCCAGTCGCTGATGACCGCGTTGTACCCGTACCTGGGCGAACACCGCGACATTCCGGCCGGCGACATCGGCACCGGCACCCGGGAGGTGGGCTACCTGTTCGGCCAGTATCGGCGCCTGACCAACCAGTTCGTCGGCGCAATCACCGGCAAGGGCGTGGCCTTCGGCGGGTCCGAGCTCCGAATCGAGGCCACCGGTTACGGCGCGATCTACTTCATCGAGCACGTGCTCGAGCGGATGGATGAAGACCTGCGCGGCAAGCGCATCGCCATATCCGGCGCCGGCAACGTCGCGCGCTACGCTGCCGAGAAAGCCATCGAACACGGCGCCCGGGTCGTGACGCTGTCGGACTCCGGCGGCTTCATCTTCTGCGAAAACGGCCTCGACGGCGATCAGCTGCGCGAAATCCACGCGCTCAAGGAAGACGAACGCGGCTCTCTGGCCGAATACGCCGCTTCCCGCGGTCTCGACTATCACGACGGCGAGAAGCCCTGGGGCGTGGATTGCGACATCGCCCTGCCCTGCGCCGTGCAGAACGAGCTCGAAGAAGACGACGCGCGTGAGCTGGTCGAAAACGGCTGCCGGGTCGTGGCCGAAGGCGCCAACATGCCCTGCACCACCGACGCCATCGAAGTGCTCCAGCAGTCGGCCGACACCGCCTTCGCGCCCGGCAAGGCGGTCAATGCCGGCGGTGTGGCCGTGTCCGGATTGGAGCGGACTCAAAACGCCCAGCACATGGTCTGGCCCAAGGACGACGTCGACCGCGAACTGCAGCGCATCATGCGCGCGATTCACGGTCGCTGCGTGGCCTACGGCGCCGACGACGACGGCCGCGTCAACTACCGTCGCGGCGCCAATGTCGCCGGCTTCGTCAAGCTGGCCGACGCAATGCTGGCCCAGGGCGTGCTCTGACCGCTCGCAGCGCTCAGGAGCGTCGAGGGCCGCAGCGCCGTCGAAGGAAAATTCGCGCCCGGATGAAACCTTTTGCCACCCCCAGGCGTCTATCGGGGTAAGCGCATCGCATCCGGCCGTCGGATCGATGCTGGAAAACGGAAAGATCGAATGTTTTCAGGAAATGCCGAAAGACTGGTCGAACTGTTCGTGGTCGCCGCCACACTGGTCGCGCTGGCGCTCGCCGATCCGGTGGATCCCCTCGGCGCGGATGGCGGCAACGTGCAACGCATCGAAGTGGCGAGCCCGGCGGGCCTGCAGATCGAAATCCCGAGTTCGTCGCTGGGTCCGGTCAGCGATTCGCTCGCGACGATGGCGCGAACGATCGGCATCCTGGACGTCGTCCACGCCCCGGGACCACGACGCACACGCTGCTGATCGCCCTCTGCGCGGGATGCCGCGCGTCGTTCGCTCGACCCCAGCCGTCGAACCATCGGCGGTGCCGGATCTCCAGCACGCGCGTGGCGGCATCATCGCGCGCCGTGGCAGACGCCACACGTCGGCCCGGCTTCCGGCCCGTCACATGTTGCGCCGGTACTCGCCGCCGACCTCGTAGAGGGCCTGGCTGATCTGGCCCAGCGAGTGGTACTTCACCGCCTCGATCAGCGCCGAAAACGTATTTTCACGCTCCCGTGCGCAGGTCTTCAGACGTTCCAGCGAATCGGGGTCGATCGCGTTGCGGGCGGCCTGGAAGCGGCGCAGGTGCTTGATCTGGTCTTCCTTCTCGGCGTCGGTCGATCGAATCAGCTCGATCTGCGGCAACTCTTCTTCCTCGCCCTTGTTCGGCTTGAAGGTATTGACGCCAATGATCGGCAGGCTGCCGTCGTGTTTTCTCGATTCGTAGTACAGCGATTCTTCCTGGATCTTGCCGCGCTGGTACATCGAGTCCATCGCCCCGAGCACGCCGCCGCGCTCGCTCAGGGCTTCGAACTCGGCGTAGACGGCCTCTTCGACCCGATCGGTGAGCTGCTCGACGATGAAACTGCCCGACCACGGGTTCTCGCACAGGTTGAGGCCCAGCTCGCGCGCGATGATCAGCTGGATCGCCACGGCTCTTCGCACCGATTCTTCGGTCGGCGTCGTGATCGCCTCGTCGTAGGCGTTGGTGTGCAGGCTGTTGCAGTTGTCGAACAGCGCGTACAGCGCCTGCAGTGTGGTGCGGATGTCGTTGAACTGGATTTCCTGCGCGTGCAGCGAGCGACCGGACGTCTGGATGTGGTACTTGAGCATCTGCGAGCGTTTGTTGGCTCGATAGCGCTCGCGCATGGCGCGCGCCCAGATGCGGCGCGCCACACGACCGATGACCGCGTACTCCGGGTCCATGCCGTTGGAGAAGAAGAACGACAGGTTGGGCGCGAAGGCGTCGATGTCCATCCCGCGGGCCAGGTAGTACTCGACGATCGTGAAACCGTTGGCCAGCGTGAACGCCAGCTGCGTGATCGGGTTGGCGCCGGCCTCGGCGATGTGATAGCCGGAGATCGAGACCGAGTAGAAGTTGCGCACGTCGTGGTCGATGAAGTACTGCTGGATATCGCCCATCATGTGCAGCGCGAACTCGGTCGAGAAGATGCAGGTATTCTGCGCCTGGTCTTCCTTGAGGATGTCGGCCTGCACCGTGCCGCGCACGCTCGACAGCGTCTCGGCCCTGATCCGGTCGTAGGTCTCGCGATCCAGCACCTCGTCGCCGGTGATTCCGAGCATCTTCAATCCCAGGCCGTCGTTGCCTTCGGGCAGCTCGCCCTCGTACTCGGGCAGCGCGGAATCGCTGAAACGCTCGGCCTTGAGCCGGTCGATCTCCTCGAGCCGGCCGTTCTCGGCCAGGTATTTCTCGACCTGCTGATCGATGGCGGTATTGATGAACATCGCCAGGATCATCGGTGCGGGACCGTTGATGGTCATCGATACCGAGGTCGTGGGCGCACACAGGTCGAAGCCCGAATACAGCTTCTTCATATCGTCCAGCGTGGCGATGGAGACACCGGAGTTGCCGACCTTGCCGTAGATGTCCGGCCGTTCGGCGGGATCCTCGCCGTAGAGCGTGACCGAATCGAAGGCGGTCGACAGGCGCGCCGTGTCCTGGCCGCGCGACAGGTAGTGGAAGCGCCGGTTGGTGCGCTCGGGCGTGCCCTCGCCGGCGAACATCCGCGTCGGGTCCTCGCCGGTACGACGGTACGGATAGACGCCGCCGGTATACGGATAGTGTCCGGGCAGATTCTCCTTGCCCAGGTAGTTCAGCCGATCGCCCCAGTCCCGATAGCCGGCCGCAGCAATCTTCGGAATCGGTGTTCCCGACAGCGATTCGCGGTAGTTGCTACCGGTGATCTCGCGACCGCGCACCGTGTAGCTGTATTCCTCGGAGGTGATCGCCTCGAGCCGCGCGGGCCATTCGCGCAACAGCAACAGATTGTCGGCATCGAGCTGGCCCAGCTTCTCGTTGTAGGCGCTGCGAAGCTGAATCATGGCGGCCGCCATGTCGTCGCCCAGACCGCCGGTATCGTCGACGGCGTCGAAGGCCGCCAGTTCCGGCGGCAGCGCCGGATCGCCGAGCTCGGACAATGCGTTGTAGAGGCTCTGGGCCTGCTGTGCGATTTCGGCCTGCGACTCGACGCGTCGATTGATCGCCCGTCCCTGCTCGGCGATCTCGGCCAGATAGCGCTGCCGCTTGCCGGGAATCAGGGCCGCGGCGCGCGGCTCCTCGGGCGTGGCCCCGGTCGCGGGCATCCATTCCTGCTCGTCGAGATCCAGCCTTTCGACCAGCAGCCGACACAGGTTGGCGAACATCCAGGTCACACCGGGATCGTTGAACTGGCTGGCAATGGTCGGGTAGACCGGCACGCGCTCGTCGGGCAGATCGAACGCCAACCGATTGCGCTTCCACTGCTTGCGCACGTCCCTGAGCGCATCCTCGGCGCCGCGCTTTTCGTACTTGTTGAGGATCACCATTTCGGCGAAGTCGAGCATGTCGATCTTCTCGAGCTGGCTGGCCGCGCCGTAGTCGGAGGTCATCACGTAGATCGGGAAGTCGACCACGTCGACGATCTCGGTATCGGCCTGGCCGATGCCGGCGGTCTCGACGATCACCAGGCCGAATCCGGAAGCGCGCAGATAGGCGATGCACTGCTCAAGCACGCCGCTGGTCGCCAGATGCTCGCGACGGGTCGCCATCGAACGCATGTAGACGCGCTCCGAGCGCAGCGTGTTCATCCGGATCCGGTCGCCCAACAGCGCGCCGCCGGTACGGCGCCGGGTCGGATCCACGGCCAGCACCGCGATGCGTCGATCGGGGAACTGGCCCAGGCAACGGTTGATCAACTCGTCGGTCACCGAAGACTTCCCGGCGCCGCCGGTGCCGGTCAGGCCCACGACCGGCGTTTTCCTGTCGGCCCCGGAGACCTGCTGAAGCTGCGCCAGCTCGTGTTCCGAAAGCGTCCCGTTCTCGATCGCCGACAGCGCAGCGGCAATATCGGCGAAATCCGTCGATGCGCCCGCCGTCGGCAATCCGAACTGCGGCTCCCTGCGGGCCGCGCGTGCGCTGCGCGTTCGCCCGACCAGATCGGAAATCATGTCCTGCAGGCCCAGTTCCATCCCGTCGTCCGGGTGATAGATGCGCTCGACGCCGTAGTCGTGCAGCGCGCGGATCTCGTCGGGCGTGATCGTGCCGCCGCCACCACCGAACACTCGCACGTAGCCGGCGCCGCGCTCGGCCAGCATGTCGACCATGTAGCGGAAGAACTCGTTGTGCCCGCCCTGGTAGGAACTGACCGCGATGCCGTCGGCGTCTTCCTGGATCGCGGCCTCGACGATGTCGCGCACCGAGCGGTTGTGGCCGAGGTGCACCACCTCGCAGCCCTCGGCCTGGATCAAGCGGCGCATGATGTTGATGGCCGCATCGTGGCCGTCGAACAGACTGGCGGCAGTCACGAACCGAAGCGGGTGGTCGGCGGATTCGGTTTCACGCTGCAACTGTTCTGCGGTCTGGCTCATGTTCCGGGTCCGGATGCGTGGAGGCCGATCATTTTACTCGCAGCCGGGGCCCGGGGCTCACAGGCGCCGGAATTCTCGTTCCAATGCGCTGGAAATTCCCGTCGATTCGCGCCATAATTCATCAATGCGCTCCTCACAACACAACACCCCAGCACGTGACGCACAGGCGATGAACGCCATGCCGCTCGCCGAAATGGCGCGTCACGCCGAAGACGCGGCCCAGTTCCTGAAGCTGATGGCCAATCCGCACCGCTTGATGGTGCTGTGTCATCTGCTGGACGCCGAGATGTCGGTTTCGCAGATCAACGAGCATGTTCCGCTTTCGCAATCGGCGCTTTCCCAGCATCTGGCGGTACTGCGCAACAGCGGCATGGTCGCGACCCGACGCGAGCAGCAAACCATCTACTACCGCCTGGCCAACAACGGCGTCGAGGCGATCATCGGCCAGCTCTACGAGCAGTTCTGCAAACCCGACAACTGAGCTGCCCTGCCGGTCGATCGAGCCGGCGTCAGACGAACAGCCGACGCACGCGCAACACGCCCCCGGCGTCGATCCGTCCCAGCCCGAGGAAACGCCCGTCGGAATAGATTCTGACCCGATCCTCCGCGTCACGCCCGGTCGCAACACCTCGACCGTGGCCGATGTCGGCGGCCGCCTGCGGATCGATGTCGATGCTCGCCCAGTCCGGTAGCGCGGCATCGGCCGGTAGCAGCATCGCCCGCGCCTGCTCCTGGTTCATGGCCTGGAGCCGGTCCAGCGTGACGGCATCGGCCAGCCGGAACGGACCGCTGTCTTCGCGTCGGAGCGCGGTCAGGTGCGCGCCGCAGCCCAGCGCCTTGCCAATATCGACGGCGAGCGAACGAATGTAGGTCCCCTTGCTGCAGTCGACGCGCAGGGTCAGGCGTTCCGCGCTTCGCTCGATCAACTCCAGCGAATGGATCACGACCGGACGCGGCTTGCGCTCGACTTCGATGCCGGCCCGGGCCAGCTCATGCAGACGCCGGCCCTGGTGCTTCAGCGCCGAATACATCGGCGGCACCTGGTCGATCGGTCCGCGAAAGCGCGCCAGCACCGCTTCGATGGTCTCGTCGTCGTACGCGCCCACCGGCTGCGACGCAATCAACTCACCCTCGGCATCACCGGACTCCGTCTCGGCACCCAGCTTCAATTCCGCGAGGTAGCGCTTGTCGGCATCCAGCAGAAAGGCCGAAACCTTGGTCGCCTGGCCGAAGCAGAGCGGCAGCAGGCCGGTGGCCATCGGATCCAGCGCGCCGGTATGACCGGCCTTTCGTATACCCAGCACGCGTTTGGCGCGGGTCAGTGCGGCGTTGGACGTGAGTCCACCGGGCTTGTCCAGCAAGAGAATTCCGTCAGTGCTCATCGCGACATCGACCCATGCATGATGATCGTTCAAGAAGAATAGAGCGCGAAGCAAGCGACCAGAGCCGTCGGTCTGCCGCGGAATTCCGGAACGGCGAATGCAGACCGGCCATCCGGCCGCCAGCCACGGTTTCTGCCCGGTGGGTTCCAATTCGTGTCCCCGGTGCGCGCTTCGTGCTGCCCGCGCGACGATTGTGCGCGGGGATGCGTTACGACTTCGATTTGCGCGCGGCGGCGAGCAGCTGCTCGATGCGCTGGCCCGATTCGCTGGCCGTGTCGTGGACGAACTTCAGTTCCGGCACGATCCGCAGCCGCACGCGCCCGGCCAGCCGGTGGCGGATCTCTCCGGTCGCGTCGGCCAGCGTGCGGATCACCTCCGGCGCCTTCTCGATATCCAGCACCGAGATGTAGACACGCGCATGGCTGAGATCGCGCGAAACCTCGACGTCGGTCAGGCTGATCAACGACGGCAATTCGGGTTCGACCGAAGAGCGCAGGATATCTGCGAGCTCCCGCCTCAAAAGACCTGCGACGCGTTCGGAGCGATCGTTCGCCACGGCCCCGGCCTCAGTCTTCCAGCGTGCGAGCGACTTCGTAGCGCTCATAGCACTCGATCTGGTCGCCCGGCTTGACGTCGTTGTACTGTTTGACCCCGATACCGCACTCGGTACCGGCCTGGACTTCGCTGACGTCGTCCTTGAACCGGCGAAGCGACTCGAGTTCTCCCTGGAACACCACCACGTTGTCGCGTAGAACGCGAATCGGGTTGGACCGCTTGACCACGCCTTCGACCACCAAGCAACCGGCGATGGCGCCGAGCTTGGAGGACCGGAACACATCCTTGACTTCGGCCAGGCCGATGATCTGTTCCTTGATCTCGGTACCGAGCAGGCCCGAGATTGCCTTCTTGACGTCGTCGATCGCCTCGTAAATGATGCTGTAGTAGTTCAGGTCCAGGTCAGCTTCCGAAATCAGTTTGCGCGCAGCCGCGTCCGCGCGGACGTTGAAGCCGATGATGATCGCGTTGGAGGCCTGCGCCAGCGCCGCGTCCGACTCGGTAATGCCGCCGACACCGGAAGCGATCACGTTGACCTTGACTTCGTCGTTGGACAGCTTGGTCAGCGCATCGCTGAGCGCTTCGGCAGAACCCTGGACGTCGGCCTTGATGACGAGATTGACGCTCTGCTGCTCGCCGGATGCGCCCTCTTCGCCCATCTGGTCGAACAGGTTCTGCAGCTTGGCCGCCTGGCGTTCGGCAAGCCGGCCCTCGCGCGCTGCGGACTTGCGCTGATCGGCCGCTTCCCTGGCCTTGCGCTCGTCGGCGACGACCAGCACGTCGTCGCCGGCATTCGGCACGCCGGAAAGGCCCAGCACCTCGGCCGGGATCGAAGGACCCGCCTCATCGATGCCCTGACCGGTTTCGTCGAACATCGCGCGCACGCGGCCGAACTCCTCGCCGGCCAGGACCATGTCGCCCTTGCGCAGCGTGCCGTCCTGGACCAGGATCGTCGCGACCGGACCGCGGCCCTTGTCCAGCGAAGACTCGACCACGACGCCGCGCGCCCGGCGATCAGGCACAGCCTGCAGCTCGAGCAGCTCGGACTGAAGCAGAATCGCTTCCAGCAGGCTGTCGATTCCCTCGCCGGTAATGGCCGACACAGGAACGAAGATTTCTTCACCGCCGAAGTCCTCGGGCACCACTTCCTCGGCCGACAGATCGGTCTTGACGCGGTTGAGGTCGGCCTCGGGCTTGTCGATCTTGTTGACCGCCACGATCAGCGGCACGCCGGCGGCGCGGGCGTGCTGGATGGCTTCCTTGGTCTGTGGCATCACGCCGTCGTCGGCGGCAACCACCAGGATCACGATGTCGGTGGCCTGGGCACCGCGCGCCCGCATCGAAGTGAAAGCGGCGTGGCCCGGGGTGTCCAGGAACGTGATCACGCCGTTGTCGGTCTTGACGTGATACGCGCCGATATGCTGCGTGATGCCGCCGCTCTCTCCTTCGGTCACCTTGGTTCTGCGGATATAGTCCAGCAACGAGGTCTTGCCGTGATCGACGTGACCCATGACGGTCACCACCGGCGGACGCGTCACCGCATCGCCGGCTTCCTCTTCCTCGGAAACCAGTTCGCTTTCGATGTCCTGCTGCTCGGCCGGACGCGCCTCGTGGCCCATCTCCTCGGCCACCAGGATCGCCGTCTCCTGATCCAGAACCTGGTTGATCGTGACCATCGAGCCCATGTTCATCAGGGCCTTGATCAGATCGCCGGCCTTGACCGCCATCAGCTTGGCCAGATCGCCCACCGTGATCGACTCGGGAATCTGCAGATCGCGCTTGACCGGCTGGGTCGGCATCTGGAAGCCGTGTTCGCCGCCGACACTGGTCGACTTGCCCTTGCGCTTGGGCTTGCGCCGCTTGCTGCGCGCGGTAACGTGGAGTTCCTCGCGGCCGTAGCGCGTCTTGCTGCCCTTCTTCTTGGCGCCACTGGAACGCGTTTCCTCGTCGCGGCGCTTCTTGGTCTCGGCCTGCTTGCGCACGGCCTCGGCCTGGGCCTGCACCTGCGCTTCCTCGCGCGCGCGCTTTTCGGCCTCCTCGCGGGCCTGCTGCTCGGCCTCGCGCATCTTTTCTTCTTCGGCGCGCCGGCGCTCGGCCTCGGCCTGCTCGATTTCGCGCGCTTCGGCTTCCTGCTGCTCGCGCTGCTCGCGTTCGGCTCGACGCTTCTCTTCCATCTCGCGCTCGGCGGCCTCGGCCTCGGCGCGCTGCTGGCGCGACTCCTCGAGCTTGCGCAGCGCTTCCTCGCGCTCGGTATCGGTCTGCTCGGATTCGGCCATCGCGCCGCGCTTGACGTAGGTGCGCCGCTTGCGAACCTCGACATTGACCGTACGCGACGGCGCCTGGCCGCGGCCGCGGTGGCGACCGGCACCGCCCGACGGCACCTTCAACTCGCTGACGGTCTTGCGCTTGAGCGTGACCTTGCGCGGCGCGTCGGCCTCGTCGCGGTCGCCGCTCTTGCCGTGCGAGCTGCGCAGATACGCCAGCAGCTTCTTCTTGTCGTCGTTGGTCACCGTAGCATCGGACTCACTGATCGAAATGCCGGCTTCCTTGAACTGCGCCAGCAACCGATCCGGGGTGACCCCGAGCACTTCGGCTAATTGTGTAACTGTGACCTGCGACATTGAAACTCCTCAGAATGTATTCCGGCTCGATGCGATGCGACGTGGTGCATCAATCCTCTTCGGCAAACCAGTGGGCGCGCGCTTCCATGATCAACTTGGCCGCGGTATCGGCGTCCAGGTCCTCGATGTCCTCGAGTTCGTCGACCGCGCAATCGGCAAGATCGTCCCGGGTCCGAATTCCCTTTTCGGCCAGGCGAAACGCCAGCGACTCGTTCATGCCCTCGAGCGCCAGCAGATCCTCGGCCGGACGGTTCTCCTCGAGTTGCTCCTCGGATGCGATCATCTGGGTCAACAGCGCGTCGCGTGCCCGCTGGCGCAATTCGGCAACCACGCCCTCGTCGAACTCTTCGATCGCCAGCAGCTCCGATTCGGGCACGTAGGCGACTTCCTCGACGTTGGTGAACCCTTCCTGCACCAGGATTCCCGCGAGCTCCTCGTCGACGTCGAGCTTCTCGACGAACATCTGCAGAACGCCGCGCGATTCCTCTTCGCCCTTGGCTTCGGCATCCTCGATCGTCATCACGTTGAGCTCCCAGCCGGTTAGCTCGGAGGCCAGGCGGACGTTCTGGCCGCCGCGCCCGATCGCCTGCGACAGGTTGGCTTCCTCGACCGCCACGTCCATGGAACCCGAATCCTCATCGACGATGATCGAACTGACCTCGGCCGGCGCCATCGCGTTGATCACGAACTGGGCCGGATTCTCGTCCCACAGGATGATGTCGACACGCTCGCCGGCGAGCTCGTTGGACACGGCCTGGACCCGCGATCCGCGCATGCCGACGCAGGCGCCGATGGGATCGGTACGCGAGTCGAGCGCGTGCACCGCAATCTTCGCGCGCCGCCCCGGATCCCGGGCCGCCCCCTTGAGTTCGATCAGGTTCTGGCCGATCTCCGGCACCTCGATCTTGAACAACTCGATGACCAGTTCGGGCATCGTGCGGCTGACGAACAACTGCGGGCCGCGCTGTTCCGGGCGGACTTCATAGAGATAACCGCGAATCCGGTCGTTGATGCGGACGTTCTCGCCCGGGATGGTATGCCGCGAAGGGACGAATGCTTCGGCGTTTTCGCCGAGATCGATGTAGATTCCGCCGCGCTCGAGGCGCTTCACCGAGCCAGTCACCAGTTCGCCGACGCGGTCGGCGTAGGCTTCGACCACCTGCTCGCGTTCGGCCTGGCGCACGCGCTGGACGATGACCTGCTTGGCGGCCTGCGCCGCAATCCGGCCGAACTCGGGCGGCTCCATCGGTTCTTCGATGAAATCGCCGACCTCGAGATCAGAATCGATCTTGTGCGCTTCGATGAGGCGGATCTGGCGGTCTTCTGACTCCAGCTCGACTTCTTCCGGATCATCCGGGATGACCTCCCAGCGCCGAAACGCCTCGTATTCGCCCGACGTGCGGTCGATCGCCACCCGCGTATCGATATCCTCCGGATGACGCCGGCGCGCGGCCGACGCAAGCGCCGCCTCGATGGCCTCGAAGATGATGTCGTGCGACAGCCCCTTCTCGTTGGAGACGGCTTCGGCCACCTGCAGGATTTCCTTTCCCTTCGTCATATCGCTCAAGTTCCGATCGGTTGTTGATCCGGCAGATCCCTGCCGGCTCGCTTCCAGCGCCGGCTCGCATGCCGACGCACGGTCGTGTTCTTCGGTTCAGCCCTGCTGCGCCAGCAGCGCATCCATATCCGGCTTCAGGTTCCCGCGCCGGATCTGCTCGAAGGCCAGTTCGACGGAATCGCCGTCGACGTCCAGCACCAGCTTCGAGTCATCGGCGTCGACGACCCGGCCCCTGAACTTGCGCCGGCGATCGATCGGCGCGTGCAGATGCACCAACACCTCCTCGCCGATGCAGCGCCGGTAGTGCTCGGGCTCGAACAACGGCCGCTCGATGCCGGGCGACGATACTTCCAGACTGTATTGTCCGGACACCGGGTCCTCGACATCCAGCAGCGCAGAAATTTCACCACTGACCTCGGCGCAGTCCTCTACGCCGATGCCGTCCGGCTCTCGATCGATATAGACCCGAATCAGCCGGTTCTTCGGATTGGAAACATATTCCAGTCCGACGAACTCGAATCCCAAGGCTTCCACCGCGGGTCGAATCAACCGGTTCAGTTCGTCGAGCACCGACATCCATCGCTCTCCTGGCCGGCACGGCCGCGTTGCGGGCCGACCGCCGTCAATCCAGAACGCCGGCTCGCGCATTTCCGGGCCGCATCTTCACGACCGGGGCGCCGGGCCGGCATTCGCGTCATTTTCCCGGTCGCGGAAAACAAAAAAGCCCCTGACGACCAGGGGCTTTTCTGCACCGATAACCTGGTAGCGGGGGCAGGATTCGAACCTGCGACCTTCGGGTTATGAGCCCGACGAGCTGCCAGACTGCTCCACCCCGCAATCGAGCTTGCTAGTGTATCAAATTGCCGCTTGCATGGCAACACCGCGCTTCAATCGGAAGTCCTGTTTCCTGCCAGCAGGCGGTTGACACGTCGCACGAACGCGGCCGGATCGCCCAGGTCGCCACCGTCGATCAGCAGCGCCTCGTCGAGCAGGACGTGCGCGAGTTCGGCGCGTTCGCTTTCCTCGTCGGACTCGGCGATCCGCCGCACCAGCGGGTGCTGCGGATTGATCTCGAGATCCGGCTTGAAATCGGGTACCGGTTGACCGGCCTGCTGCAGCATGCGTCGCATCTGCAGCGTCATGCCGCCGGCCTCCTCGGCCAGGCAGCTGGCAGAATCCGTCAGCCTTCGGGTGGCACGGACGTTGCCGACGCGCTCCCCCAGGGCTTTCTTGATCGTTCCGCTCACCGCCTGGTCGGCCGCCGCGTCCGACTCGGCCGCATCCGGGTCCTGATCGTCGTCGGCGCCGACGAACTCACCGCTGGATGCGGACTTCAGCGGCGTGCCGTCGAACTCGGACAGGTGGTTGACCACCCAGACATCGATCGGGTCGGTCAGCAGCAGAACCTCGACGCCGGACTTCGCGAACGCCTCCAGGTGCGGGCTGGCCAGCGCCCGGTCAGTGCTGTCGGCGGTCAGATACCAGATCGTTTCGGCAGGCTCGCCGGCGCGCTCGAGATAATCGGCAAAGGACACCGATCTCGGTTCCGGCTTCGCGGTGCTGGCAAAGCGCAACAGCCTGGCGATCCGATCGCGGTTGTCGGGATCTTCGATCACGCCTTCCTTGAGTACGTTGCCGAATTCCCGCTGGAACGTGTCCCAGGCCTCACCGCCCTGCTCGGCCAGCTTTTCGATCATGTCCAGCCCACGCCGCACCACGGTTGCTCGGATCTTGTCCAGCAGCGGGCTGTCCTGGAGGATTTCGCGCGAAACATTCAGCGGCAGATCGGCCGAATCGACGACCCCGCGCAGGAAACGGAGGTAGCGCGGTACGAGCTGCTCGGCGGCATCCATGATGAACACGCGCTGGATGTAGAGCTTGACGCCGCGGCGGTCATCGCGGTTCCACGCCAGGTCGAACGGCGATTGCGACGGCAGGAACAGCAGCATCGAATAGCTCTGCGCGCCTTCGACGTGATGGTGCGCCCACTTCACCGGCGGCTGGAAATCTCCGGAAAGCCCCTGGTAGAACTCCCGATACTCCTCGTTTTCGATGTCGCTCTTCGACCGGGCCCACAGCGCCTGGGTGTCGTTGACGACCTCGGCATCGTCCGCTTCGTCGCTCGCCGCGACCACCCGGATCGGGAACGAAACGTGATTCGAGTAGTGGCGCACGATGCGCTTGATCCCGTCGACTTCGAGCAGGTCGACGTGGTCGGCCGAGATCTCGAGCTCGACGCGCGTTCCGTGGTCGTCTCGCCGGATCGTCTCCAGTGTGTACTCGCCCTTGCCGTCCGAAGACCATCGAACGCCTTCCTCGGCGGGCCTCCCCGCGCGGCGCGTTTCGACGACAACCGCATCGGCGACGATGAACGCCGAATAGAAGCCGACGCCGAATTGGCCGATGAGCTTGGCGTCGGCCTTCTGGTCGCCACTCAGCGATTCCAGGAAGCGCGCGGTTCCGGAACGCGCGATCGTGCCAAGGTTGTCGACGACGTCGTCGCGATTCATGCCGATACCGTTGTCCTCGACGACCAGCCGCCGGGCCTCGGCATCGATCTGTACGCGGATCCCGGGATCCTGGTCCAAGCCGGCCAGCGTCGAGTCGGTCAGCGCCTGAAACCGGAGTTTGTCCAGCGCATCGGACGCATTCGAGATCAGCTCGCGCAGGAAGATTTCGCGATTCGAATACAACGCGTTGACCATCAGCTTGAGCAGCTGGTGGACCTCGGCGTCGAAGGCACGGGTTTCGCTTTCGGAGACTCTGGTTTCGGTCATTCCGCTTCGGGGGCTATTGGGATGACCATCAATTGGGCGTCGACAACGCCTTTTTCAAGGCCGAAAGGAGAGCCGGTTCACATCCGCACCCCGGCGATCATTTGCATCCGTCGCAACGGTTGGTAATAATGATCGGTCTATTCGGGACCGAGCCCGGCCCGACGCGTCCATCTCGTCATTCAGGTCCACCCCCGATGCGCCATCACTACCGGATCACCATCACCGACTGCCGCAAAGCGCGTCATTTCACGCTGACCCAGCTGATGCGCCAGCTCGCGCTGGCCGCCGGGGGGTTGATGGTGACCACGTTTCTCGGTTGCGTGCTGGTGATCTTCGCGCTATCGGGACGGATCGGCACCATGGATGCCCAGGTAGCGGAGTTGAACGAACAGAAATCGCAAGTCCAGGCGGAGAATCGGCAGTTGCTCGCGCGCCAGTCGGAGTTGAGTTCGCAGGTCGATGCCCGCGCCGCGGAACTGATCGCCCTGACCGACGAGCTGGAGCAGCTCGAAGCGCTGGTCGGTATCGATTCGGCGCCGGCGCTGCCGGTTGCCGAACGGATTTCCGTGGCCAGTCATACGGCGTTCGAGAAACGCCTGATGCTCGATTCGATTCCCAGCGGATCGCCGATCGAGGCCGCCCGCGTAACCAGCCGCTTCGGCATGCGCGAACACCCGGTCGTGGAGGGCACC
Source organism: uncultured Halomonas sp. (assembly GCA_964415285.1). GTDB lineage: Bacteria > Pseudomonadota > Gammaproteobacteria > Xanthomonadales > Wenzhouxiangellaceae. The sequence goes on from CAYPZP010000040.1 coordinate 15,061, forward strand.
CGGTTGCACGGCGGGGTGGATTTTCGCGCCAGCATCGGCACGCCGGTCGCGGCCACGGCCGACGGCGTCGTCGAGTTTGCCGGCGACAACCCGGGCAGCGGCATGGGGCGAATGATCAAGATCGTCCACAATTACGGCTTTTCCACCGTCTACGCGCACCTCAGCGAGGTGGACGTCGAAGTCGGACAATACGTGACCCAGGGGGAGTCGATCGGGCGCACCGGCAACACCGGCCTGTCGTCGGCGCCGCATCTGCACTACGAGGTTCGCTACCTCGAAAGACGGCTCGACCCCAAGTCGTTCATGGATTGGTCTTTCGAGCGCTACCGAACGGTATTCGAACAGGAGGAGCGGGTTCAATGGCAATCTTTGGCAAGGACGGTGCGCAACAAGGTTCGCGCAATGGATCGACCATCATCGCCGCAGGCACAAAACTTGTCGGCGACCTCAGCCTCAGCGACGATCTCCACGTCGACGGCCGAATAGAAGGCGACGTGTTCTCCGAAGCCGGCGTCGTGATCGGTGCCGAGGGCGGCTTGAGCGGCCGGATCGAGGCATCCAGCGTGGTCGTCAGCGGTAGCGTCGACGGCTCGATCAAGGCGGGGCGTCTCGAGATCATCGCCGGCGGCAGCGTCAAGGGCGAGGTACACACCGCCGAGCTGGTCATCGAGCCCGGGGGACGCTTCAACGGCTCCAGTGAGGACCTGTCCGAACACGGCGAAACCGCGCGCAAGGCCGCCGGCACGGCCGAAGGCCACGGCAATCGCAAGGAAAATCGGGATGGCAGCGACTCCGACGCCGCAAGCGTCGCGGCAGGACCGGCTTCGGCCTGACGGACTGCCCGGGTAACGGTCCCAGCCTCATCCGGGTCCCGGATCAGGGACTCTCCAGCCCGATTTCGTGAACGCGTGGGAGCCCGGGAAATTTCGCGCCGAATCCGACCCTGCTGAATGCAGCGGCATCGGGGACCGGCAGCTCCCGGCGGACGGATCGAATCATCAGCGGTGCGCGCCGGTCGGTCGACCGGCGCCCGGACCGAAGATCAGGTACGCGGACGCGAGGTCAGCTTCTCGCGGATTCGCGCGGCCTTGCCCTCGAGATTTCGGAGGTAGAACAGCTTGGCGCGTCGAACGCGACCGCGGCGCTTGACCTGGATCGAGTCGATCAACGGGCTGTAGGTCTGAAACACACGCTCGACGCCGGTTCCGTGCGAAACCTTGCGCACGGTGAACGCCGAATGCAGGCCGCGGTTGCGCCGCGCAATCACCACGCCTTCGAACGCCTGCAGGCGCTGGCGATCCCCTTCACGCACCCACAGATTCACCGAAACGGTATCGCCGGGTGAGAATTCGGGAATGTCTCGCTGGGTCTGTTCGGCGTTGATCTGATCGATTATCGTGCTCATATCCGTGGTCCATGCTTCGGTTCGTCGCGGCCGCGGGCAAGCTCGATACCGCCGCGGGCAAGCTCGCAATTGTAACGGAACTTCCGGCCTTCTGGCAAGACCCGGCGACTCGTGAGCCGATCCGCACGGGGCCGGTTTAGTTGTCGCCGGATTCGGACGCGGATGCGGGCCGATCGAGCCAGCTCCGCTGCTCGTCATCGAGCTCGGCACGCTCCAGCAGATCCGGACGACGCGCCGCGGTGCGCAGCAGCGCCTGACGCCGGCGCCAGGCGGCAATTGCGGCATGATCGCCGCTTCGAAGGACTTCCGGCACCGATCGGCCGCGCCAGGTTTCCGGTCGCGTGTAGTGCGGGCAGTCGAGCAACCCGTCGGCGAACGAATCCTGCGCCGCCGAGTCGGCGTGCCCCAGCACGCCGGGCTGCAACCGGAGCACGGCGTCCATCAGCGCCGCCGCGGCGTATTCCCCACCCGAAAGCACGAAATCGCCGAGCGACCATTCCTCGTCGATCAGCGCATCGTGCACGCGCTCGTCCATCCCCTCGTAGCGTCCGCACACCAGGACCAGGCGCGGGCGTCGAGCCAGCGCGGCGACCGCCTGCTGATCCAGCCGCTTACCCTGCGGAGTCAGCGCCGAAACCGTGGCCGGCGGCTCGCCCCGGGCCGCCTCGATCGCGCGGGCCAGCGGCTCGGGCCGCATCACCATTCCCGGACCGCCGCCATAAGGCCGGTCGTCCACGCTTCGGTGCACGCCCACGGCATGCGCGCGGGGATCGAAGCAGCGCAGGCGCACGCGGTCGTCGCTCAGCGCCCTCCCGGTCAGGCCGAGCGTCCTGAAATGGTCGAACCAGTCCGGAAACAGCGTAACCACGTGGATTTCGGTCAACACGGGATGGTCGCCGCCGAAGTCATCGGCCCGACTCGCCGGTCAGCCATTCCGGGTCCCAGTCGACCTCGATGCGGCCGACCGACAGGTCGACCCGCAGAATGAACCGCGACATCACGAACGGAATCAGGAAGGCGGCGCGCCCGGGCGATTCCGGCTGAACCTCGAGAACGTCGTGAACCCCGGCGTCCAGGAGCCCGGTAACCCGACCCAGCGAACACCCGGCGGCATCCAGGACATCGAGCCCGATCAGATCGGTCCAGTAATAACTCTCGCTGGGCGGTTCGGGCAGGCGCGAGCGCTCGACGAACAGCTTCAAGCCCCGCAGCCCCTCGGCGCGATCCCGGTCTGCGACCTCGTCCAGTCGGGCGACCAGCCGGGGCCCCTGGCGCCGCCATTCCCGAACATGCAAAAGCCCCGGCTCACCATCGGTGCGCCAGGGCTGATACTCGAAGATGTTCTCACGCGGCTCGGTCAGCGAAAAGACGCGCACCCAGCCGGCCGCGCCCCAGGCGCCATCGAGCCGACCCAGTTCGATGCAGTCGGCGTCGTCACGCATCGGGGCCTCGAATGCTGGCCGGAATCAGGCTTCCGGCGCAGTCGACTTGCGGGCTGCTTCCTGGATCAGGTGCGTGACCCGCTCGGAGACCTGTGCACCCTGTCCGACCCAGTGGTCGACGCGCTCGCGATCGATGCGCAGCCGCTCATCGCGACCTCGAGCCACCGGATTGAAGAAACCGAGCCGCTCGATATTGCGGCCATCACGCCGATTGCGGCTGTCGGTCACGACGATGTGATAGAACGGCTGGCGCTTTGCGCCGCCTCGGGCCAATCGAATCTTGACCATTGCTTGAAACTCCTGCCTGTGCGGGCCGGCACGGATGCCGGCCGATTCAATGAATATAACCGCGGAATTGTACCTTCATCTTCCGAAGATTGGAACCGGGGCCGGCGCACCGGCCCCGTGGATCAAGCCTCTCCCGCGTCCTCGCCGCCCTCGGAAGGCACCGCTTCGGCTGATTCAGCTTCCTCGTTGGCGCGCAACAGTGCGGCCAGTTCGGCTTCGGAATCGCCGATGGTCTCGCCTTCCTCGCGCTTGCGTTCTCGCGCAACTCGACCGGTACCGGCAGGAATCAGGCGGCCGACGATAACGTTCTCCTTCAAACCGCGCAGGTGATCGACGGTGCCGCGGACCGCGGCATCGGTAAGCACACGCGTGGTTTCCTGGAAAGACGCCGCCGAGATGAACGACTCGGTCGCCAGCGAAGCCTTGGTGATCCCGAGCAGCACGCGCTGGAACACCGCTGGGCGCAGCCCATCCTTCTCCAGACGGGTGTTTTCCTCGATGACGTGCACCGCGTCGAGCTGCTCGCCCTGCAGGAACTTGCTATCGCCGGAGTCGAGAATCTCGGTCTTGCGCAGCATCTGCCGGATGATGACCTCGATGTGCTTGTCGTTGATTTCCACGCCCTGCAATCGGTACACATCCTGGATTTCCTGGACCAGGTAGTTCGCCAGCGCCTCGACGCCGAGCAGGCGAAGAATATCGTGCGGGTCGAGCTCGCCGTCGACGACGGTCTCGCCCTTCTCGACGTGCTCGCCTTCGAACACCTGGATCTGACGCCACTTCGGAATCAGGTCCTCGTGCGTGTCGCCGGCCTCGTCGGTGATCACCAGTCGCTGCTTGCCCTTGGTTTCCTTGCCGTAGCTGACCGTGCCGGAAGCTTCGGCGAGAATCGCCGCTTCCTTCGGACGTCGGGCTTCGAACAGGTCGGCCACTCGCGGCAGACCACCAGTGATGTCACGTGTCTTGGACGACTCCTGCGGAATGCGCGCGAGCACGTCGCCGACCTGGACGTCCTGTCCGTCGCGGCAGTTGATGACCGCCCCGGCCGGGAGGAAATTCTGCGCCGGCTGGGAAGTTCCGGGCAGCATCAGCGGCTTGCCCTTGCCGTCGACCAGGCGAATCGTCGGGCGCAGGTCCTTGCCCTCCGAGGCGCGCTTCTTCGGGTCGATGACGACCATGCTGCTCAGACCGGTCACTTCGTCGGTCTGCTCGGCAACCGTCACGCCTTCGATGAAGTCCTGGAACGAGGTCTGGCCCGCCACCTCGGCGACGACCGGGTGCGTATGCGGATCCCAGTTGGCGACCACCTGGCCGGCCTTGACCGAGTCACCTTCGCGAATGCTCAGAACCGCCCCGTAAGGAATCTTGTAGCGTTCGCGCTCGCGACCGTGGCTGTCGATCAGCGAAAGTTCGCCGGAGCGCGAAACCGCGACCAGCTTGCCTTCGCTGTTCTCGACCGACTTCAGGTTGTACAAGCGAACGCTGCCGTCGGACTTGACCTCGATCTGGTCGACCGCGACGGCTCGCGAAGCGGCACCTCCGATGTGGAAGGTCCGCATCGTCAGCTGGGTGCCGGGTTCCCCGATCGACTGGGCCGCGATCACGCCAACGGCTTCGCCGGTGTTGACCGCCGAACCGCGAGCCAGATCGCGTCCGTAGCAGCTCGCGCAGATGCCGTAGCGCGTGTCGCAGGTGATCGGCGAGCGAACCAGGACACGGTCGATCGCGTTCTCTTCCAGCGTCTGGACCCAGCGCTCGTCGAGCAGCGTTCCCCGCGGACAGAGCACGTCGTCGCTGTCGGCCGGGTAGATGTCCTCGGCCAGCACCCGGCCGAGAATGCGCTCGCCCAGAGGCTCGACCACGTCTCCGCCCTCGACGATCGGAATCATCTCCAGCCCGTCCTCGGTACCGCAATCGTCCTCGACCACGACCAGATCCTGCGCCACGTCGACGAGTCGGCGGGTCAGGTAACCCGAGTTCGCGGTCTTCAGCGCGGTGTCGGCCAGGCCCTTCCGGGCACCGTGGGTCGAGATGAAGTACTGCAGTACGTTCAGGCCTTCGCGGAAGTTCGCCGTGATCGGCGTCTCGATGATCGAACCGTCCGGCTTGGCCATCAGTCCGCGCATCCCGGCGAGCTGACGAATCTGCGCCGCCGAACCACGCGCGCCGGAGTCGGCCATGATGAAGATCGAGTTCATCGAATCCTGCTCGACCTCGTTGCCCTCGGTATCGATCCGGATGTCCTTGCCGATGCGATTCATCATCGCCCTGGCGACCGCTTCGTTGGTTCGCGACCAAATGTCGACAACCTTGTTGTAGCGCTCGCCGGCGGTCACGACGCCGGACGAATACTGCTCCTGGATCTCGAGAACCTCGGCCTCGGCCTGTTCAAGAATCTCCTTCTTCTCGGGCGGAACCTGCAGGTCGTCCAGACCGATCGAAACGCCCGCTCGAGTCGAATTGGCGAAACCGGTATACATCAGCTGGTCGGCGAACACGACGGTGTGCTTCAGGCCGAGATCACGATACGACTCGTCGATGAGGCGCGAGATCTGCTTCTTTTTCAGCGTCCGGTTGAACAGCTCGAATCGCATTCCCTTGGGCGCGATGTCGTAGAGCAGCGCCCGGCCCGCGGTCGACTCGTAGCGGCTCGTTACCGGCTTCAGTTCGCCGTCTTCGTCCGGAAGGTATTCGGTGATCCGCACGGTGATCGCGGCCTGCATGTCCACCTGCTTGTTGAGATAAGCCCGGTGGACCTCGGCGGTCGACGAGAAGAACATGCCCTCGCCCTTCGCACCGGCGAGCTCACGCGTCATGTAGTAGATGCCCAGCACCACGTCCTGGGTCGGCACGATGATCGGCTCGCCGTTGGCCGGCGACAGGATATTGTTGGTCGACATCATCAGCGCACGCGCTTCGAGCTGCGCTTCCAGGCTCAGCGGCACGTGGACCGCCATCTGGTCGCCGTCGAAGTCGGCATTGAACGCGGTACACACCAGCGGATGGAGCTGGATCGCCTTGCCCTCGATCAGCACCGGCTCGAAGGCCTGGATGCC
>CAYPZP010000041.1:0-9971 GCA_964415285.1 uncultured Halomonas sp.
GTACACCAGCGGCGGCACGATCACGGTGGTGACCAGCGCGTAGGTCGCGAACTTCACGAAGCGATCGAAACCGCGACCGCTCGCACGGACCGGCAGCACGCTGCGCAGCGGTTCCGGTTCCGGATCGCCGAGCCCCTCGAGCAACGGTTCGGGGTCGAGCCCGACGAGACGGGCGTAATTGGCGATGTAGCCGCGTCGATAAATGACGGCGATGCGATCGAAGTGTCCGGCCTCGATGTCCTCGACCATGCTCCTGGGCAGTCTCAACTGCCGAGCGACTTCGTCGACCGCAATCTGTTTTTGATGCCGGGCCTGCGCCAGTCTGGCGCCCGGTCCGGCGTGTTCTCGATTGTCGGATTCGGTCATTTCTTTCTAGTTCGGTTGCCTCAGTTCGGAGGCCTGGGGTGAGTTCGGATAGCGTTCCAGCAACTGATCGGCGTACCGCCGGGCCATATCCGTGCTGCCCAGCAGGCGCTCGACGCGCACTGCCAGCAGCAGCGATCTCGCGCCCAGCCCGCCGGCCGCCTCCAGCCGCTGGAGGAACGCGCGAGCCTGCAACGCGTTGTCCTCGGCAAAAGCAAGCATCGCCAGGTTGAACAGCGCGGTCCGATTCTGCGGATCGAAATCGAGCGCCCTTCTCAGATACCGCTGCGCGTCCTGGTCGCGGCCGTTTCTCCGTGCACACGAACCGGCATTGGCAAGCGCCACGTCCGGTGTTGCATAGAACGGATCTTCAAGCGCAGCCTGAAACTGCCGGTCGGCCTCGTCGAAGCGACCGGCCTGGCACAACAGGGCTGCATAGCTATTGTGCGCTCCTCCGTCGCCGGGTGCAAGCCGTACGGCGGTCCGGAGATGCTCCAGCGCCTGGTCGACGCGGTCGATCCGCTGGTAGACGATACCGAGCGCCAGGTGCGCCGGAACGTGCTCGGGATCCTGCTGCACCGCCTGCTCCAGCTTCTGCATCGCTACCTGCAATTCGCCGCGCTCCAGGTAGCCGACGCCGAGCCGCGTATTCAGTTCGGCGGCACGCACGGGGCTGATCCGCTCGACCGCCGAGCCGGTCCGGCGCGGATCGGTCTCGCCGCCGCTGGTCGCGCAACCGGCCAGCGCTGTCGCCGCGATCGAGAGGACAGCCAGCAAGCGGATCATGCCAGCGCCTGGCGAGCGAGCTGCTGTTGCACGATCGCGCGCCGCTGGCTGCTCGACAAGACCCGCCCGACGAGCTGTCCACAAGCGGCATCGATGTCGTCGCCGCGGGTTCTGCGCACCGTGGCGATCAGCCCGCCGGCACGCAGGATTTCCTGGAATCGCTGCATTCGTTCCGGCGGACTGCAGCGAAACGGCGTTCCGGGAAACGGGTTGAAGGGAATCAGGTTGATCTTGCTGGGCACGTGCGCCAGCACCCGGCGAAGCTCGTGGGCCAGCTCCGGGGAATCGTTGACGCCGTCGATCATCGTGTACTCCCAGGTCACCGACTGCTTCTGCTTGGCGTGCCCGAGGTAGCGCTTGCACGCCGCCAGCAGTTCGGCGATCGGATATTTCCGGTTCAGCGGCACCAGCCGGCTTCGCAGCGCATCGTTGGGCGCATGCAGCGACACCGCCAGCGCGATCGGCGGCGCCTGGCGCAGTTCGTCGATGCCCGGCACCACCCCGGCGGTGGACACGGTGACGCGCCGCGCCGCAAGGCCGTAGGCAAGATCGTCGCGCAACAGCTCGAGGACCGGCCGGACCTGATCGAGATTCAGCAACGGTTCGCCCATGCCCATCAGCACCACGTTGCTGATCCGACGGTCCGGCGTGCGTTGATCGGCCAGCCAGACCTGGCCGATGATCTCGGCCGCCGACAGATTGCGGCTGAACCCCTGGGTCGCGGTCGAACAGAACGTGCAGTTGAGCATGCAGCCCACCTGCGAGGAGATGCACAGCGTCGCGCGGTCGGGCTCGGGAATGAACACCGTTTCGACCGCATTGCCGCCGGGAAGCGACATCAGCCATTTGATCGTGCCGTCGGCCGAGCGTTGCTCGCTCAGCACGCGCGGCTCCGAGATCGTTGCGCACGCCTCAAGCCGCGCCCGGAGGTCTCGACTCAGATCGGTCATCTGCGCGAAATCCGTGACCCCGCGCTGGTAGATCCACTGCAACAACTGCCGGGCTCGAAACGGCTTTTCGCCAAGCGACGCGAAAAATCCCTCGAGACCGTCCCGGCTCATGCCAAGCAGGTTGGTTTTTGGAGCCGTTTCAGCCATTTGCAGGATCCCGGGCCGGATTTCAGCGCGAGTATATCTCATCGGCACCAAAGAAGAATCCGATCTCCTCGGCGGCCGTATCCTCGCCGTCCGATCCGTGCACCGCGTTGGCGTCGATACTGGTCGCGAAATCCGCGCGGATCGTGCCGGGCGCGGCCTGGCGCGGATCGGTGGCACCCATCAGTTCGCGATTGCGCGCAATCGCGTCGTCGCCCTCGAGCACCTGCACCATGACCGGCCCGGAAGTCATGAACTCGACCAGGTCGGCGAAGAAGGGCCGCTCGCGGTGAACCGCATAGAAACCCTCGGCCTGCTCGCGCGACAGGTGGATCATCCGCGCCGCGACGATCTTGAGTCCGGCGCGCTCGAACCGCGTGTAGATTTCACCGATGACGTTCTTGGCGACTGCATCGGGCTTGATGATGGACAGGGTGCGCTGCATGTGTCGGATTCTCCTGAAAAATACCGGATGACGGGAAACCGGACACGCGTTGCCGAAGCGACCGCGCCCGCTGCTCCCCGGTTCGAATGAAACCAATCCGATATTGTAACGACTCGGGGGCGCGAGGTTCGAGCCACGGCGCTGGCGAATCAGCGCAGGGCCGGCTCCCAGCGCGCCGAAATCAAGCGCCAGCGACCAGCATCGAGACGCCAGCCGGTTTCCACCCGCCACAAACGGCCTTCGTCCGGAAGCAGGCCGGAACCGCCGGTTGCCAGCGCGTTGAAGGAAGCCCGGGCGCGCTGCTCGCCGACGAGTTCGACGCGCGTGTCGACGCGCCGCACCCGCACCGCATCCCGCGCCAGGCGCTCGCGCCGCGCCATCAGGGCCAGCGCCCTTCGATCGATTCGCCCGTCCGCGGCCAGGAAGTCGTCGGCGATCGGCGCCATGAAGTCGCCGATATCGCCGCTCTCGATCGCCTCGATCATCCGTTCGATATGCTGAAGGATGCGCGTCTCGTGGTCGGGCGCCTCGCCGCAGCCGACGAGCACGAGCGCGAGCAGCGCGATCGCTGCCGGCGCCCGGAGCGATGCAATCCGTCCGCGCGGAGCCGGAAAATTCTCAATCACCCTCGAGTACCGACTCCAGCAGTCTAGAGGCGACGATGATGAGATCGTGCTCGGTCACCAGCCCGACCAGCTTGCCGTTCTCGACCACCGGCAGGCAGCTCAGCCGGTTTTCCCGCATCATCCGGATCGCGTTGACCGTGGTGGTTTCCGGCTTCACCGACAGCGGATCCGGCCGCATGATGTCGCGCACCATGACCGGGCCCGCATCCCGATCCAGCCCGCGCGCGATCAGCCGCAGCAGCTGGCGATGGCTGATCAACCCGAGCAGGCGGCCCGAATCGTCCTCGACCGGCACGTGCCGGACATAGCGCCATTCCATCAGGCTGGCGGCGAAATCGACGATGTCGTCGGGGCGAACCGTGAACAGGTCGGTGGCCATGAACTGCCCGACGGTCCGATAGCTCTCGCGCCAGTCCTGGTTGCCGCAGAATTCGGCCAGGTCCCATTCGGCGATCGGCTGATCGGACTCCTGTTGCTCAACCATGCTGGCGGTCAGCGCTCGAAGCCGCTCGTGAAGGCTGCCGCTGGCCTTCATGCTCTCCAGCGATTCCAGCTGCCAGCGCGACCCGGTCCGCCGCGTCGCCACGCGCCGCTCGATGACGCCGAGGTAGCGCTCGATGTCGGCCGGGTCGATGCCGGTTTCCCGCAGGCCCTCCTCGGCCAGCGGAATCAGTTCCTTGAGGATGAGCTCCTGGGCCGGTTTCTGCTCCTGGTCAAACCACACCTGCTGCGCCCGCAGCCCGTCGCGCGCGGCCGACAGGAAGTTGCTCTTGACGTCGGAGAAGTGGAAATGGTCGCGGATGTCCTGGATGCCGTGCGACAGCTTCGACATCATGCCGAAGAAGAACGCGGCGTTGGCGACCTCGTCGATGACCGTCGGTCCGGACGGAATGACCCGGTTCTCGATCCTCAGATGCGGTTTTCCGTTGTCGGAGATTCCGTAGCAGGCACGGTTCCAGCGGTACACCGTGCCGTTGTGCAGCCGCAGCGCATTCAGCCGGGGAACCTCGCCGCGCCGGACCATGCCGATGGGATCTTCCTCGAATTCGGTAGTCAGGATCACGCGGAACCGGGCGATGTCCTCCTTGAAGATCTCGATCACCGATTCGTCGATCCAGTGATCGCCGAAGTGCACGCGAGGCTGGAGACCGCGTGCGGCCAGCGCCTCGGAACGCGCATCGATCGAATTCTCGAACACCGCGATCCGGCTCTCGTGCCACAGCCGCTTGCCCAGCAGGATGGGCGAATTGACGCACGCGGCCAACAGCGGACCGGTGACCACCTGGGCGACGTTGTAGAGCGAGGCGAACTCGTCGGAGCCGACCTGGAAATGCACCTGGTAGCTGGTATTGCAGGCCTCCAGCATCAGGTTGTCGTGCTGGAGGTTGAACTGGTCGATGCCCTTGATCGCGAACTGGAAGTCCGAACCCCTGAGCTTGCGCAGCGCATCGTTGAGCGCGAAATAACGCGCCGTGGGCACCATGGCGTCCAGCGTCAGGTGATCGCGGGTCAGCGTCGGCAGGATTCCGACCAGCGCAATCCGCGAATCGACGCGCGCGGCGTGCTCGCGCGCGATCGACAGAACTTCCTCGGTTTCGGCTTCCAGGCGTCGAAGGCAATCTCCGCCCAGTCGCTGCGGCGACAGGTTGGCTTCGAGATTGAAAAGACCCAGCTCGTGCGTGAAACGCGGGTCTTCCAGGCCCTCGAGCAGCTGCATCGCCGTCATCGCAGGACGGAAGGCCCGGTCGACCAGGAACATCTCCTGCTCGGCTCCGATGCGCCGGATGTCGTTCTCGAACATCCCGGCGGCGTGCATTTCCTCCATCGCACGCACCTCGTTGAGCAACGCCTTCATGAAAGCGCGGCGAGTGCCCTCGTCGCTTTGCTGCCTTACGTTCTGTTCACCCATGGAGCGGTCCCGGGAGGTGGCCGATGCGCCGGGCCCTGGCGAATGTCTGACAAGCCCGAATCAGTTGCGATGATATACGTCGCAAGCCGCGCGGGCAAACGAATCGGGCCGTTCGCGCCGTTCGAATCCGTTCGGTTTGGCTTGTATGTCGGCGACAGCTATGCGAATCTACGCGCCGGGTAGACAGGCTTCACACCGAACAGATAACAAATGACCGAAAAAACCTGGCTTGAAAATTATTCCGACGGCGTCCCTGCCGAAATCGACATCGACGAATTCAATTCGGTCGTCGATATCTTCGAGCAGAGCTGCAAGCAGTTCGCCGAGAATGTCGCGTTCGTCAACTTCGGACGCGAGCTGACCTACCGCGAACTCGATGAACGCAGTCGCGCGTTCGGCGCCTGGCTGAAATCTCGCGGCCTGAAAAAGGGCGACCGGGTTGCGATCATGCTGCCCAACCTGCTGCAGTATCCGATCGCGTTGTTCGGCATCCTGCGCGCGGGGCTGGTGGTGGTCAACACCAACCCGCTCTACACCGCGCGCGAGCTCAAGCATCAGCTCAACGATTCCGGGGCGCGCGCCATCCTGGTTCTGGAGAACTTCGCGCATACGCTGGCCGGAGTGATCGACGACTCGCCGATCGAGCACGTCATCGTCACCGCGGTCGGCGATCAGCTCGGCTTTCCCAAGGGTGCACTGATCAATTTCGTGCTGCGCTATATCAAGAAGGAAGTCCCCGCCTACGATCTGCCCGGCGCGGTTCGCTTCAATACCGTGCTCCAGCAAGGCGCATCGGCATCGCTGGATCGGCCGCCGCTGACTCACGAGGACCTGGCTTTCTTGCAGTACACCGGCGGCACCACCGGGGTCTCGAAGGGCGCCATGCTGACGCACGGCAACATCGTCGCCAATGTCCAGCAGTCCTCGGCCTGGCTCGGGCAGCTGATCGACTACGGTCGCGAGATCATCGTGACCGCCTTGCCCCTCTACCACATCTTTGCGCTGACCGCGAATTGCCTGGTATTCATCAAGTTCGGCGGCCGCAACCTGCTGATCACCAACCCGCGCGACATGAACGGCTTCGTCAAGGAGCTCAACAAGGAACCGTTCACCGCGATTACCGGTGTCAACACGCTGTTCAACGGCCTGCTCAACACGCCGTCGTTCGGGGACGTCGACTTCAGCAACCTGCGCCTGACGCTGGGCGGCGGCATGGCCGTGCAGCGCGCCGTGGCGGAGCGCTGGAAGGCGACCACCGGCGTGCCGCTGATCGAAGCCTACGGGCTGACCGAGACTTCGCCCGCGGCCTGCATCAATCCGATGGACCTGGAGGATTACAACGGCGCCATCGGCCTGCCGATTCCCTCGACCGAATGCAAGGTCATCGATGCCGAAGGCAACGAAGTGCCGGTCGGAGAACCCGGCGAGCTGTGCATTCGCGGGCCCCAGGTGATGGAGGGCTACTGGCAGCGCCCGGAGGAAACCGCCAAGGTGCTCGATGCCGAGGGCTGGCTGAAGACCGGCGACATGGCCTGCCGGGACGAAAACGGTTTCTTCTTCATCGTCGATCGCAAGAAGGACATGATCCTGGTGTCGGGATTCAACGTCTACCCGAACGAGATCGAGGACGTGGTCGCCGCGCACCCGAAAGTGCTGGAGGTCGGCGCCATCGGCGTCGAGGACGAGAAGTCGGGGGAACTGGTCAAGGTCGTGGTCGTGCGCAAGAACGATTCGCTGACCGTCGACGAGCTGCGCCAGCACTGCAAGGGCGAACTGACCGGCTACAAGGTCCCGCGCTACGTCGAGTTCGTCGATGAACTGCCCAAGACCAACGTCGGCAAGATCCTGCGACGCGAGCTGCGCAATCTCTACGGCGAAGCGCGCAGCTCCTGAAGCCGGATGACCGGCCGCTTGCGCGATCCGGGCGGCGCTCAGCCGTCCGGCGGCGCCCGGCGCAGGAGCTGACCCGGGTCCGGCGTCGACGCCAGGCCCGAGACGCCGACTCCGATCAACCGCACGCCGACGTGGGACTGATAACGCGCCCAGGCGTGCGCCAGGTCGATCGCCGCGGCAGCGATCGCCTCCTCCGCCCGGGTGTAGCCGGCCATGGTCGTGCTTCGAGTCAGCGTCGAAAAGCCCCCCGAGCGCAGCTTCAGGTGCACGGTGCGCGCATACAGCGCGCGCTCGGCGAGCCGGTCGGCGCACTGCCGCGCCTGCTGGCGAATCACGTCTTCGATGTCGGACAGTTCGTGCAGATCGCGATCGAACGTCGACTCCTGGCTGATCGAGCGCCGGGTCCGGACCGGTGACACCTCGCGGGCATCGATCCCGGCGGCCCGGTCGCGGAAACCCTCGGCCTGTCGACCGAGAATCGGGCGCAGCCAGTCCAGCGGGGCGCGACGCAGCTGACCGATGGTCAGGATGCCGGCGTCGTGCAGCCGTGCGCCGGTGCTCGGACCGACGCCCGGAAGGCGCCGAACCGGCAACGGATCGAGGAAACGCTGGACCGCGTGCGGCTCGATGATGGTCAGCCCGTCGGGCTTGTCATAGTCCGAAGCCAGCTTGGCCACCAGCTTGCTCTGGCCGGCCCCGATCGATGCGGTAAGACCGACGCGCGCCGAGATCTCCTGCTTCAGCGCACGCGCCAGAACCGCAATCGCGGTGCGCCGGGCCGCCTCGGTCATGTCGATGAAGGCCTCGTCGAGACTCAGGCCCTCCACCAGCGTCGAGTGGCGCGCGAACACCTCGAAGATCTCGGACGACACCTCGCGGTACAGCGAATGCCGGGCGCGCACGAATACCGCGTGCGGACACAGGCGCCGGGCTCTGGCCGCCGGCATCGCCGAGCGCACGCCGAAGCGACGCGCCTCGTAGCTCGCCGCGGCTACGACGCCGCGGCGTCCGTCGCCGCCGACGACCACGGCCTTGCCGCGGAGCTCCGGCCGATCGCGCTGCTCGACGCTGGCAAAGAATGCGTCCATGTCGCAGTGGAAGATGCAGCGCGTCCACGCCTCGGGCGATGCGCTCACGGCCGGGCGCCCGGGCTCACGGCGAAACCTTCTGGCGTGCGTGAACGAGCATCAGCGCGCTAGGAATCTCTGGCGACAAGCGTTGCGATAGGCTTCATTGGCACTCCCGCGTGCCGGACTCGAACCCGTTATATTGTGCTCCTGCCGCGGTGAGCGGCGGGTGGTAAATTCCGGTCGGCCAAGACCGTCAGCGGGTCCTACGCATGCCCATCGAACTTCGAATCCTCGGCTTCGCCGCCCTGCTGCAGGCCATCCAGATGGTACTGATGGCGATTCCGGTCAACCTTCAGCTCGGACCCGCCTACACCGCCGGCAACCGCGACGAGCCTCGCGTGCCCACCGGGGTGGCGGGCCGGCTGGTTCGCGCCTACGACAACCACTTCCAGGCGCTGGTGCTGTTCACGATCGCGGTCGGGGTGGTCGTGCTCGGCGAGGGCGGGAGCGGCTTCACCGCGGCCTGCGCCTGGCTCTATCTTCTCGCGCGCATCGCCTACGTCCCGGCCTACGCCAGCGGCATCTTCCTGGTGCGATCACTGATCTGGAGCGTCGGCTTCTTCGCCACCGTCGCGATGCTGGTCGCAGGACTCTGGTAGCGCCGCGAGCCGTAGCGCCAATGACCAAACCGACCTTCCTCTGGCACGACTACGAGACCTTCGGCGCCGATCCGCGGCGCGATCGACCGTGCCAGTTCGCGGCCCTCCGGACCGACGCCCGGTTGCAGCCCGTCGGCGAGCCGTCGATCTGGTACTGCCAGCCTACCGCCGACGTGCTGCCGACGCCAGAAGCGTGCCTGATCACCGGGATCACGCCGCAGCTGGCGCGCGATCGCGGTCTGCCGGAGTACGAGTTCGCCGCGCGCATCTCGGAGCTGATGAGCGAACCGGGTACCTGCTCGGTGGGCTACAACAACTTCCGTTTCGACGACGAGGTCTCGCGCTTCCTGTTCTGGCGCAACTTCATCGACCCGTACGCGCGTGAGTTCCGCAACGGCAACAGCCGCTTCGACCTGATCGACGTGCTGCGGATGTGCTGCGCGCTCCGGCCCGACGGCATCGAGTGGCACCTTGACGAGGCCGGCGTTCCGGGGTTTCGGCTCGAGGACCTGGCGCGGGCCAACGGCATGTCCACCGACAACGCCCACGATGCGCTTGCCGACGTCACCAATACGCTGGGCATGGCGCGCTTGCTGCATCGCCACAACCCGAAACTCTGGTCCTGGGCGCTGAGCCTGCGGGCGCGCTACCAGGTCGAGCGCCTGGTCGAACCGGGCGAGGTGCTGCTGCACACCTCGTCGCGTTTTCCGGCGCGTCATTTCTGCATTGCCCCGGTGCTGCCGCTGTTCCGGCATCCCACGATCAGGAGCCAGTGGCTGGTCTGGAATCTCCGCGACGATCCCGCCGACTTCGAAGAGCTGGACGCCGACTTGCTTTCGGACCTGTTCTGGACGCCCAACGTCGATCTGCCCGAAGGAATGAAACGGCTGCCGGTCAAGTGGATTCGCAGCAATCGATGCCCGATGCTTGCGCCCACCGGGGTACTCGACGCAGGCGCCGCCGAACGAACCGGAATCGACCTGGCGGTCGCTGCCGGACGCGCCCGAAGACTGAAAAGCGCAGGCGTCCTGCTCGAGCGGCTGCGGGAGGTGTTCTCGCAACCCCGATCCGGTGCCGCTGCCGATGCCGAAACCGCGCTCTACGATGGTTTCGTTTCCGACCCCGA
>CAYPZP010000041.1:9981-20980 GCA_964415285.1 uncultured Halomonas sp.
CGAGCCGAATCGCCGCAAACGGCCGCCGCGAGACTGAACCGCGCCGGCGCCGGGTTCTCCGACGAGCGGCTGGCACAGCTTCTGCTCCATTACGTGGCCCGACACGCCCCCGAGGCGCTGGATTCCGGACAGCGCCGCGCCTGGGAGCGCTATCGACAGCGCAAGCTGGTCGAGGATCCCGATCTGGGAACGCTGCGGGTTGATGGATATTGCCGGCGCATCGAGCAACTGCGGGTCGAGCGACCCGACGCCACGCAACTGCTGGATCAACTGGAAAATTGGCTCCATACGCTGGAAATCGAGCGCCCGGCGTGAGCGCGCTATGGACGGAACGAGAGTTCCGCGCCGGATTTTTTATGCACAATCTCGAATTTGATCGATTGACAGTTTCTTTACGTGCTTTCCTTCGGATTATGCCTCAGAAAGAGTCCATAAGTTAATGTTTTATTTGTGCTTTCTCTCGCTGGTCAATTTTTGCTCATTTCCGAGACCGCCGCGAAGCGTCGGCTTCCGGCGCACTTTGCTCACAGGATTGTCCACAGCAATTGTGGATAAAAGAACCGCCGCGTGCGAGGTCGATCGCCACGACCCGGACGATCATCGGCCAACCGACGACCCATGCGCCTACATTGCCGCAAGCGCCAGCTGATCCGGACCGGCGTGGGCGCCCTGCCCGGCGCGTCTGCGGCTCGCGCGAACCGCCTCGCGGAGCACCCGATCGCTTCGCGGCGAGACAAACTCCACCGCCGTACCGTCGTCGAACTGCAGCATCATCACCACCGCAGGCTCGCCGCTGCGCCCGGGGCGCGCGATCACGCCGCGAATGGTCTGCCCGACCAGACGATCGCGCACTTCCCGACTGCTTCGAATGCGGGTTTCGCTTGAATCTCGATTCATCCTGAACTCCATCTGGATTGCGTTCAGGTGGATTCAATCACGCGGGTTTCTCAAAACCTGAGACGCGACGGAACATGAACGACCCAGGACCGCACGGGGCCGTCGAATCCCGAGCGCCGGACGCTACCGCTCGGAGACCGGCATGCGGCTGGCAAACGCGTGCGCCAGCGTCGTGCGGTCGGTATGCTCGAGTTCGCCACCCAGCGGGACCCCCTGGGCCAGGCGCGTGAGCCGAATGCCGTGGCGCGCAGCCAGGGTCGCGACATAATGCGCCGTCGCCTCGCCCTCGACATTGGAATTGGTCGCGACGATGACCTCTCGAATCGACTCCGAAGCGAAGCGCTGTTCGAGACGGTCGAGGCCGAGGTCCTCGGGGCCGATTCCGTCCAGCGGCGAAAGACGCCCCAGGAGCACGAAGTAGCGACCGTCGAAACTGGTTGCCTGCTCGATCGCCAGCACGTCTCCAGGCGACTCGACCACGCACAGCACTTCCGGCGACCGCCGCGCACTGATACAGATGCCGCAACGCGTTTCGGTCGTGAAATTACGGCAATCCTGACAGCGGCCGATCTCGTCCATCGACCGTGCCAGCGCATCGGCCAGCCGGCGGCCGCCGGCACGGTCGCGCTGCAGGAGGTGCAGCGCCATGCGCTGCGCGGTCCTCGAACCGACGCCCGGAAGGCACTTCAGGGATTCGAGCAGTTCGTCGACCAACGGGTCGTTCATGCCGGTCCGCCGAACGGCACCGGAGGCGCGATCATGGAAGCGTGAATCCAGGCGGCATCGGTATGCCGCCGGTCAGTCCGGACAGCTTTTCCCGGCTCGCCTGCTGCACCTTGTTGACGGCGTCATTGAACGCGGCGGCGACAAGATCCTCGAGCATCTCGACGTCGTCGGCAGCGCCGGGATCGATGGTTACCGAGCGGACTTCATGCCGACCGCTGATCCGGACTTCCACCATGCCGCCACCGGACTGGCCGGTGACTTCGAGTTCGGCGAGTTCTTCCTGGGCCTGCTTGAAGCCCTCCTGCATCTTCTGCGCCTGCTGCATCAACTGACCGAGATTACCCTTCATTCCTGGCTCCGTGAATCTGCCGGCCGCACCGATCCGGGCACGACCTCCGCATCGAATTGGTCGCGCATCCGCCGGATGACCGGATCCTCGGCCACAGCGGCTTCGGCATCCGCCTGCCGGCGTGAGCGCTTGTCGTCGTCCAGACGCGCCGGCGTATCGAGCCCGGCATCGTCGTCCACCGGCCGGAAGTCCAGCCGTCGATCCAGCCCGGTCGCTTCGCTGAGCGCCCGGGCCAGGCTGGCCTTGAACCGTTCCGTCACCATCTGCAGATCGTCGCGTGCGAGCCGGAATTCAAGTCGCTGCGAGTCCGCCTGTGCCAGCGCAAGCATGCCGGCCACGGCCCGGACCGAACCGTTGAGCGGCAGCGACCCGAGCACCGCGGGCCAGGTTTCGGGTCCCAGCTCCATCGTGCCTGCCGCGCCCTCGCCGGCGCCGCCACGTTCGGCCGCTGCCGGGGCCGGCGGGGTTGCATCGGCCGACGCCGCATCGCGAACGCCGGATGCAGCCGATGCGCCCGGCGTCGGCTTCGACGGCGCCGGACTGGGTTCCGACGCGTTCGGCGCTTGGACCTCCGCGGCCGGTTCGAAGGCGAACATCCGCAGCAAGGTCATCTCGCAACCGGTTCGCATCGACGGCGCCAGTCCGAGATCGCGTCGGCCGGTGATCGCGATCTGGTAATACAGCTGCACGTCCTCCGGGTCGAGCCGCCCGGCCAGTGCCGACAATTGATCCCAGTCGGTGCGGCTGTCGTCCCGGTAATCGGGCACCAGCTGGATCAACGCGATGCGGTGGAGCATCTCGGCGAGATCGTCGAGCAGACGCGAGAGATCGCGCGCAAGGCCGAAGACTTCCGAGACCGCCACCAGGGCCGCCGCCGCATCGCCCTCGATCAGCGCTTCGACGATGCTGGTGAGATGGCGCTGTTCGACGGTGCCCAGCATGTCTTCGACGGTCGGGCGCACCAACGCGCCGTTGCCGGCGGCCAGTGCCTGGTCGAGCAGGCTCAGCCCGTCGCGCATGCTGCCGTCGGCCGCGCGCGCCAGCAGTGACAAGGCGGCCGGATCGGCGTCGATGCCCTCCTCGCCGAGGATGAACCCGAGTTGCCCCGAAATCTGCTCGACATCCAGGCGCTTGAGATTGAACTGCATGCAGCGCGACAGGATCGTCACCGGGATCTTCTGCGGATCGGTTGTCGCCAGCACGAACTTGACGTGCTCCGGCGGCTCCTCGAGCGTCTTCAACAAGGCGTTGAAGCTGTGCGTGGAGAGCATGTGCACCTCGTCGATGAGATACACCTTGTAGCGCCCCCGCGCCGGCGCATACTGAACGTTGTCGAGGATCTCGCGCGTGTCGTCGACCTTGGTTCGCGATGCTGCGTCGATCTCCAGCAGATCGACGAATCGCCCCTGATCGATGGCCACGCAGTGCTGGCACTCCCCGCACGGCGAGGCGGTCACGCCCTGCTCGCAGTTTAGCGACTTGGCGAGGATCCGGGCAATCGTGGTCTTGCCGACGCCGCGGGTTCCGGTGAACAGGAAGGCATGGTGCAACCGGCCCTCGGTCAGTCCGTTGGTCAGGGCCCGGACCACGTGCTCCTGACCGACCAGGCCGTCAAAATCCCGCGGCCGCCATTTTCTCGCAAGTACCTGATAACTCAAGAATTCAGTTCCGATTCGTTCGGATGCGACCGGTCGCCGCACCCCGCTGATCTCCAGACACGAGTCTACACCACACGCCCGGATGCGAAGCCGCGACGCGCGGCCGGCCCCGCGTCCGGCTACACTTCCACGATGGCTTCAGTCATGCCTCCGCTGAGCATCGTCATCCCGGTCGGACCGGGCGATACCGCGTGGCGCGGCCTGGTCGGTCGACTCACCGAACACCTGCCGCAAGCCGACATAGTGGTCAGCGCGGCCGAACCGCCGACACCGGCGCCGCGCCGGTCCGGCATCCGGTGGGTGCACGGCCCCAGCGGCCGGGCCGCGCAACTCAATCGCGGCATCGATTCGGCGCACGGAGAGCGGCTCTGGCTGCTGCACGCCGACAGCCGGCCGGACCCGATCGCGCTGGCGGCGGCGAAGCGGTTCGCCCGGGAAATGCCGGAACGCGCGATCGGCTGGTTCGATCTTGCGTTCGGCGACGACGGTCCGGGCCGGGCGCGCCTCAACGCCGCAGGCGCCAATCTCCGCTCGCGCTTCGCGCAGCTGCCGTTCGGCGACCAGGGCTGGATGATGCGGCGCTCCGTGGTCGAGTCCGTGGGCCGATTCGACCCCGGGTTCGGACGCGGTGAGGACCTGGAATTCGTGGTCCGCGCAACGGCGCGGGGAATCCAGCTCGTGCGCATCGGTGCACACCTGCGTTCCTCGGCGCGTCGCTACAGGGAGTCCGGCTGGCTGACGACGACGCTTGCACACGCGTTTCATACCCTCGTGTATTACCGCAAGGCGCGCGCCCGACTCAAGACCATGCCTCGATGACCTCCGCTGTCGCGATCTTCGTCAAGACGCCCGGCTGTTCGCCGGTCAAGACCCGCCTGGCGAAACGACTCGGGCGCGCGCTGGCCGAGGAATGTCATTGGCGTTCGGCGGCCTGCGTGGCCGAGAGCGTCGGCGCTTCGGGCCTGCCGGGTTACTGGGCCGTGGCCGAGCCCGAAGCGCTCGAGACGCCGGCCTGGCCCGGTTTCCGATGCCTTGCCCAGGGTGACGGCTCGCTGGGACGCCGCATGTCGAACGTACACGCCGACCTGGTGCGCCGTCACGGCGGCGCGATCCTGGTCGGTGCGGACCTGCCGCAGATCGAGGCCGATCAGCTTCTGCGCGCGGCGGCCTGGCTTGAAAGCAACACTCCGCGCCAGGTACTGGGCACGGCCCGTGACGGCGGCTTCTGGCTGTTCGGCTCGAACCGCATCCATGCGCCGGAAGACTGGGAATCGGTACCTTACAGCGCCGCCGATACGGCGCGTCGATTCGTCGCCGCGATCGGTGAGGGCCGATGGCAGACGCTCGAATCCCGAACCGATCTTGACCGGCTCGACGACCTCGGGCACGTCCTGGCCGAACTGCGCGCGCTTCGTTCTCCGGGACACGCCCAGGTTGCCCTGGTGCCGTGGCTGGAACGCTGTGTCGAGCGCGCGGCATGAATCTGTTTCTGGATCATTCCGAAACCATCCGGCTGACCGCGTTCATCGGCGCGATCCTGCTGCTGGGATTCCTGCAATGGCGCTACAGCCTGCGGCGGGACAGTCGTCCGGCCCGACGACAGCTCACCAACCTCGCGCTGGTCGCGATCGACACGCTGGCGCTGCGGCTGGCCTTCCCGGTGCTGGCCGTGGCCTTCGCCGCCGGGCATCACGCAAGCGGCGGCGGACTTCTGGCACGGCTGGACCTGCCGCAGTGGCTCGGCATCCTGGTCGCGGTGCTGGTGCTGGACCTGGCCATCTACTGGCAACACCGCCTGTTCCACCGAATCCCGTTGCTATGGCGGCTGCATCGCGTCCATCACTGCGATCGGCGCTTCGATCTGACCACCGGGGTCCGCTTCCACCCGGGCGAGATCCTGCTGTCCATGGCGATCAAGATCGGCGTCATCTGGCTCATCGGCGCCCACCCGCTGGCGGTGCTGATCTTCGAGCTTGCGCTGAGTCTCGGCTCACTGTGGACGCATACCGACATCGCGCTGCCGCGGAGGCTGGATCGAGGGATGCGCTGGCTGTTCGTCACGCCGTCCATGCACCGCATCCACCACTCGACCTGGCAACCCGAAACCGACTCCAACTACGGTTTCCACCTGTCGATCTGGGACCGGTTGTTCGGCAGCTACACCCACGCACCCCGGCAACCCGAACGCTCGATGCGGATCGGGCTGGAGCAGTACCGGGACGACCGCGACCAGGGGCTGCTCGCGCTGCTGGCCAACCCGTTCAGGCGCCAGGAACCCCCGGCAGGCGGCTCGCCGCGTCGGTACAGGACTCGCGCGGGCTGACGCGCCGCGCGGTCCACCGGGTCACGCTCAGAGAAACTGCTCGCGCAGGATTCTCTCGTCCAGCGAATGCTCCGGATCGAAAAGCAGGGTATGCCGGATCGAAGCGGATTGCGAAACGCGAACGCGCACCACGTCGCGGACTTCGTCGTAGTCGGCCGTCGCGCTGACGGGGCGGCGCTCGGCGTTGAGGACTTCGAACTCGACTTCGACCGCCGCCGGCAAAACGGCCCCGCGCCAGCGCCGGGGCCTGAACGGACTGATCGGCGTGAGCACCACCGCTTCGGTGCCCAGCGGGATGATCGGTCCGTGCGCCGACAGGTTGTAGGCCGTCGACCCGGCCGCCGTGGCGACCAGCACGCCGTCGGCGACCAGCCGCGGCACGCGCTCGGTTCCGTTGACCAGGATGCGGATATGCGCGGCCTGGTTGGTCTGGCGCAGCAGCGCGACCTCGTTGATGGCGACGCCTTCGCGCGTCGTGCCGGAAACGGTCTCGGCATGCATTCTCAGGGGCGCCAGCGTGAAGCTTGCCGCTTGATCGATGCGCTCTTGCAGATCATCGACGCTGAAGCGGTTCATCAGGAACCCGACTTCGCCCAGGTGCATGCCGAACACCGGCAGATCGCGAGCGATGTTCTCGTGCAGCGTGTGCAGCATGAAACCGTCGCCGCCGAGCGCGACCAGCACGTCGGCCTCGCTGTCGGGCACGTGCTCGTAGCGCTGCTGCAAACACTGCAAGGCTTCTCGCGCCCTGGGATGCGCGCTGGCGGCAAAGGCGATTCTGGTTCGATCGGCCAACGTCGTGTCCGGTTTGGATGTCAGGCGGTCGCGCTGATCAGTTGTCCGAGTCCGTGCACGGCCACCTGCAGCGTAGCGAAATCCAGCGTCGATGTCGCACGCATTTCCTCCAGCATCTCGCGCGTGCGCTCGATCGCATCGCCGTGTACCTCCATCCACGCGCCGATCGGCTCCTCAGCGCCGCGCTGCTCGGTCAGGATTCGCTGCACCAGCACCCGGTGGTGGCGGAACAACTCGTCGCGAAGGTTACCGCGGGCGTGCGCATGCCACTGCTTCTCCACCGGCAGGTTCTCGACGCTTTCGCGCAACCAGCGCAGGCACAACTCGTCGAACAGCCGGAAATAGGTCCGGCCGACCTCGACCACGCCGAGATCGAGCGCGCGCGACTCGTCGACGATATCCAGCGCCGAGTACATCCAGCCGAGGGCGGACAAGCGACGGGCGAAATCGGAGTCGAAACCGCCCTGCTCGAGCTTGCGGCGCTGCGCGTTCATGGCATCGCGCTCGACCTCGGTGAGAATTTCCTCCAGCGCTTCCCGAAACTCCCGCATCCCTGGACCGAAACGATTGACCTTGCTGGAAATGTCGATCGAGAAACCACCCGGAAGCGTGATCAGGCGCCGCGTGCTCTGGCGCATCAGGTTCCAGATCTCGAGATACATCTGGTTCTGCAGGTCGGCCGACACGGTCGCGTCGTAGCGCTCGAGCCGATGCCAGTACGAACGCGCCTCGAAGATCTCACGCGCAACCGTGAACGCCTTGGCGACCGTGGCCGAATCGGCGCCGGTGTCTTCCTTGATGCGCACCGCGAAGTACGCACCCATGCGATTGACCAGGTTGTTGGTGACGCGGGTCGCGATGATCTCGCGCTTGAGGCGAT
Organism: uncultured Halomonas sp.; assembly: GCA_964415285.1. Taxonomy (GTDB): domain Bacteria; phylum Pseudomonadota; class Gammaproteobacteria; order Xanthomonadales; family Wenzhouxiangellaceae. The sequence goes on from CAYPZP010000041.1 coordinate 17,610, forward strand.
GGTCCGGCATCAGGTCGGCGAACTCGCTCCTCAGCGGCGTCGGGAAATAGTCTTCCAGTTCGCGCGAAAGGTATGGATCTTCCGGCACTTCCGAAGCGATCAGGTCCTGATACAGCGTGATCTTGCTGAACGAGAACAGGACCGCCAGTTCCGGCCGCATCAAGCCCAATCCTCGCGACACCCGGTCGCGAAGCTGCTCCTCGTCGGGCAGGTCCTCGAGGTCGCGGTCGATGACGCCCTGGTGTTCGAGCATCGTGATGAAATGCGCCTCGGCGCCCAAGCGCTTGGAGGTCAGCGATTCCATCATGCTCAGCGCCTGGGTCTGCAGGTAGTTGCTGCGCAATACCAGCGCCTCGACTTCTTCGCTCATCTCGCGCAGCAGCGCATTGCGACGGTCCCGATCCAGGCGATCGGCGGCGACCGCCTGATCGAGCAGGATCTTGATATTGACCTCGTGATCGGAACAATCGACGCCGGCCGAATTGTCGATGAAGTCGGTATTGATGCGGCCCCCGTTCAGCGCGAATTCGATCCGTGCGCGCTGCGTCAGCCCGAGGTTGCCGCCCTCGCCGACGACGCGACAACGAAGCTCGTCGCCGTTGACTCGCACCGGGTTATTGGCCAGGTCGCCGACGTCATTGTGGCTTTCACCGGATCCCTTGACGTAGGTCCCGATCCCGCCGTTCCACAGCAGGTCGTAAGGCGCGCGCAGAATGGCCCTGATCAGGGCCTGCGGCGACAGTTCTTCTTCCTCCACGTCCAGCCATTGCCGGATCGGCTGCGAAAGCGGAACGGTCTTGGCCTGGCGCGAGAACACCCCGCCGCCCTCGGAAATCAGTCCAGCGTCGTAGTCCGACCAGCTCGAACCGCCCAGTTCGAACAATCGCTGGCGCTCGCGAGACGCGGCCTCGGGATCCGGCTCGGGGTCGAGGAAGATGTGGGCGTGATTGAAGGCCGCCTTCAGGCGAAGATGGCGCGACAGCAGCATGCCGTTGCCGAACACATCGCCGGACATGTCGCCGATGCCGACCACGTCGAACGGCTCGTTCTGGGTGTCGACGCCGAGCTCGCGGAAGTGCCGCTTGACCGACTCCCAGGCGCCCTTGGCGGTAATCCCCATCGCCTTGTGGTCGTAGCCGTTCGAACCGCCGGACGCGAATGCATCGCCGAGCCAGAAGCCGTGTTCGACCGAGATCGCGTTGGCGATGTCGGAAAACGTCGCCGTGCCCTTGTCTGCCGCCACGACCAGATACGGATCGTCGTCGTCCTCGCGCACGACGCCTTCGGGCGTGCGGATCCGGTCCCCTTCGAGGTTGTCGGTCAGATCCAGCAGCCCGTTGATGAAACAACGGTAGCAGTGGACGGCTTCGGCCATGATCTCGTCGCGGCTGTCGCTCCGGGGCGGTTGCTTGACGAAGAAACCACCCTTTGCGCCGACCGGCACGATCATGGTGTTCTTGACTGTCTGCGCCTTCATCAGGCCGAGCACCTCGGTGCGGAAGTCCTCGCGCCGGTCCGACCAGCGCAACCCGCCGCGCGCGACTTTCCCGCCCCGGAGGTGCACCCCCTCGACCCGCGGCGAATACACCCAGACCTCCCGATGAGGGCGCGGCATGGGCAGGTCCGGCAGCACAGCGGAATCGAACTTGAAACTCATGTATTCGTGGTTCAGGCCGCGCACGTCGCGCTGGAAGTAGTTGGTCCGGAGCATCGCCCGGATCACGTCGGAAAAGCTACGCAGGATCCGGTCCTGGTCGGCGCTGGAAACCGAATCGAGCACCCGCAGCATCGCCCGGCGCACCGTCGAGGCATCGTCGGTCCGTCCCTCGGTTTCCCGCGCGACGAACATGTCCTCGAGGAATTCGTCCAGCACCGGGTCGCCGATCCGGGACGCGAGCTCGGTGCAGTGCTGCATCAGGTGCTTGCGCGCATGGGCGCGGCGCTTTCGTGTCTCGTCGGGTCGGACCGGATCGAAGCGCGCCTCGAAATACTCGACCAGGAGCCGCGCCGCCAGCGGCCAGGCGGCCAGCGTCTGCTCCATGTAGCTCTGCGAGAACGGGGAGCCGGTCTGCTGCATGAACTTGGCGCACGCACGCAGCATCGATGCCTGGCGCCAGTTCAACCTGGCCAGCAGGATCAGCCGGTTGAATCCGTCGTTCTCGTTGACGCCGCGCCAGGTCTGCTCGAATGCTTCCTGGAACTGCTTGCGGATCTGGTCCAGATTGATCTCTCCAGGACCCGGCGGCAGCATGTCGAAGTCCTGGATCCAGACACGGTTGCCGTCCTTGAGCTGCATTTCGTAGGGGCGCTCTGAGACGATTCGCATGCCGAGGTTCTCGAGCATCGGCAGAACGTCCGACAACGGGATCGGATCGCTGTACTTGAACAGCTTGAAGCGCAGGATGCCGCGCGAGCGCTTGCGTGGCTTGTACAGGCTCATCTGCAGATCTTCGACGTTGCGAAGACTGGCCGCCGCCAGCACGTCGAAGCTTGCGACGTGCGGCGCCACATCGCCCTGGTAACTGAGCGGAAAGGCGCTGCCGAAGCGGCGCAGCAGGTCGATGCCCTTCTCCTCGCCGCACTGTCGGATCAGGATCTCGCCGAGTTCGTCGTCCCAGCTGCGGATCGCCTGCTTGATACGCGGCTCCATGTCCTCGACGTCGAAGTCGATCTCACGATCCCCGCGCGGGCGCACGACGACGTGCATGCGCGCCAGCTTGGACTCGCCCACCTGCACCGCGAAATCCAGCCGTTCGCCGCGCAGCGCACGTTTGAGAATGGCCTGGACCTTCTGGCGGTTCTCGGTGTTGAAACGATCGCGCGGAATGAACACCATGCACGAGTAGAAACGGCCGAACCGCTCGCGGCGGATGAACAGGCGGGTCTGGGCACGTTCCTGCAGGTCCAGAATGCCGACGCTGAGTTCGAGCAGGTCATCGACCCCGGCCTGGAACAACTCGTCTCGCGGCAGGGTTTCGAGGATGTGCATCAACGCCTTGCCGGCGTGGGAGCCCGGCCGAAGCCCGGAGCGCTGCAGCACGCGCTCGACCTTGATGCGCACCAGCGGCGTGTCGTGACAGCGCCGGATGTAGGCGCCGGACGTGAACAGCCCGATGATTCGCTGCTCGCCACGGACCCGGCCGTCCGCGCCGAACTGCAGGACCGAGATGTAGTCCATGTAGCCGTCGCGATGAACCGTGGCGCGGCCGTTGGTCTTGGTGATGATGATCGGATGGACTTCTCCGCTGCGGCCGCGCGCGTCGCCCGACAACTCGCTGACCAGCCGCGACGGGGATCGACGGTGCTCGGCCCGCATCAGGCCGAGTCCGCTTTCGTGCACCGGCTCGAGCACGCGGCCCTGGTCGCTCTCG
>CAYPZP010000042.1:0-20306 GCA_964415285.1 uncultured Halomonas sp.
TGGCCGGGGTCAACTGCGCGCTGGAACACCGACTGCCGCTGGTCTGTTTCAGCGCCTCGGGCGGCGCCCGGATGCAGGAAGGCCTGTTCTCGCTGATGCAGATGGCCAAGACCTCGGCCGGTCTGGCGCGGCTTTCGGAAGCCGGTCTGCCCTATATCTCGGTTCTGACCCATCCGACGACGGGCGGGGTATCGGCCAGTCTCGGCATGCTCGGCGACATCAATATTGCGGAGCCCAATGCGCTGATCGGATTCGCCGGTCCGCGCGTGATCGAACAGACCGTGCGCGAGCAGTTGCCGGAGGGCTTCCAGCGTTCCGAATTCCTGCTCGAGAAAGGCGCCATCGACCGGATCGTCGACCGGCGCGAGCTGCGCGAAAAGATCCACAGGCTGCTCTCGCTGCTGCTCGGCGGGCACGGTCACGGTCCGGCCCGCCAGGGCAGCCTGGAACTGGCCGGAGAGCGCGAACCGCCGGAGGAGTGACGAAGGCCGACGGTGCGCGCCGCGGTCGTTCGCTGAAACCGAAGCCTTGAACCGTTCACCGGCCACGCTGGACGACACGCTGGCGCAGATCGAGCGTCGGGCACCGATGTCGCGGATCGATCTCGGCCTGGATCGCGTCCGCCGGGTCCTCGGTCGGCTGGCCCCGGACCTTTCGAATACCCGCATCCTCAGCGTCGGCGGCACCAACGGCAAGGGATCGACGGTGGCGTTCATCGAAGCGATCGGGCTCGCCGCGGGTCGCCGCGTGCTGGCGTTGTCCTCGCCGCACGTGGTGGAATTCGCGGAGCGATTCCGCCTGGACGGCGCGCCGATGCCCGATGCCGAGATCCGGGATGCGCTGATACGCGTCGAGTCGGCCCGCGGCGATCGGCCGCTGACCTGGTTCGAACACATCACGCTGGCCGGTTTTGACCTGGCCGGTCGGCTACGCCCGGACTGGCTGGTTTCCGAAGTGGGAATGGGCGGCCGACTGGACGCGGTCAACGCCGTCGATGCCGACGTCGCCGTCATCACGTCCATCGGGCTCGATCATCAGCGCTGGCTGGGCGACACGCGCGCGCAGATCGCGCGCGAAAAGTGTGGCATCGCGCGCGCCGGACGTCCGGTGGTGGTCGGCGAGAAGCGCCGTCCGGACGGAATGGTCGAGACGCTGGCCGGGATCGGCGCGCAGCCGAAGCTCGCGGGCACCGATTTCCGCTGGCGCTGGCGCCGCGACCAGCGGCTCACGATCATGCTGCCGGAAGAGCGCCTGGAGCCAATGATCCCCGGCATTGCGGGCCGCCACCAGGGCGGCAACGCCGCATGCGCCGCGCTGGCGGTGCGCGAGACGGCGCCCGAAATCCCGGCGTCGCGGATCGTGGAAGGGCTGAGCCAGGCATCGCTGATCGGCCGCTTTCAGCGCCTGTGCCGGTGCCCCGACGTGGTCGCCGACGTGGCGCACAATCCGGCCGCGGCGCGCGTGCTGGCGGCGCAGCTGAAGCGGCTTCCCGGTCGTAGTTACGCGGTGTTCGGGGTTCTGGAGGACAAGGACGCGGCCGGCATCGCGCGGGCGCTGGCCGGCGTCTTCGAGCGCTGGTTCGTGGTCTCGCTGGACGCGCCCCGCGGCCTGGACGCCTCCGCGGTGATCCGGCGTGCGCCGGCCATGGCTGCCCGTCGGGCTCCGGAAGCGTTAGAATCGATGGCCGAAGCGTTGGCCGCGGCGCGTGCTGCTTGCGGCCCCGAGGATCGCGTCGTCGTGTTCGGCTCGTTCATGACCGTGGCAGCGGCCTTCGAAGCGCTGAACATCCGGCCTGGAAACCCAACGGACTGAGACAACGCGCCTATGGATATGGTCTTGAAGCGGCGCCTGATCGGCGCGTCCATCCTGATCGCGCTGGCCGTGATCTTCGTGCCGATGCTGCTGGTCGACCCCGATTCGGTCGACGACGGCATGGGCGAGTCGGTCGAAGTGCCGCCGATGCCCGAGTCGGGCGGTGAAGTCCGGCGCATTCCGCTGGATCCGGATGCCGCCCGGGTGAGCGAATCGGGACCCGCCCGCGACCGGCGCGCGCCGCCGGCCCCTCTGGAGCGCTCTTCCGTGGACCGCGGCCAGCAAGCGGAGCCGGATCGGCAGCCCGCAGCTTCCGGGGGCGAAATCGCGGCCGAGGCCACGCAAACCGGGGAACCGGCATCGGCCGAATCGGAAACGACCGAGCGACAGCCGCCGGAGCACGAGATCGTGCTGCGCCCGGAGCTGGCGCAGGTCGACCGGGATGCCGACACCGAGGCAGCGGCGGGCAACGGCGAGGCCGGCGGCGACGACACCGGGCACGACGCCACGGCGGCGGCCGAAACGGCACCCGAGCCGGTGGCCGCACCGGTCGACGCCGGTGACGAATCCAGCGACATCTCGCTGGGCGATTACATCGTGCAGGTCGCCAGCTTCGGCGCCGAGGCGTCGGCCAATCGCGTTCGCGAGCAACTCGAAGCGCTGGGTCATATCGTCAACCGCGACGAAATCGTTCGCGGCGACACGCTGCTGTATCGGCTTCGGACCGGTCCGTACCCCAACCGCGGGGCGGCCGAGCGCGCGATGGAACAGATTCGGACCACCGTGTCCGGGGTCAATCCGATCGTGCGCGAGATCGACGCCGAACTGCACAGCGAAGGCGAGGGCGGGTTCGCGGTCCAGGTCGGCAGCTTCGTCGGCCAGGACAATGCCGAAGGCGAAACCGCCCGGCTCGCCGAGCTGGGATTCGAAGCGCAGCGCTTCAGCGAGCAGGTCGGCGAGCGAACGATCTGGCGCGTGGTGGTGGGGCCGGTCGCCGGCCGCGACGAGGCCGAGGCGCTCAAGCAGCGACTGACCGACGAGGCCGGAGTCGAGGGGCTGGTGGTCAGCTATCCATGAGTCCGGCCGATCTCGCCATCCTGGCCATCCTCGCCGTTTCGGTGCTGGTCAGCATCTTTCGCGGATTCATCAAGGAAGTGTTTTCGATTCTGGTCTGGGTTGCCGCGATCTTCGCCGCGTTCCAGGTCGCCACGCCGTTCGCCGAATCCTTGGCGCCGTTCATCGAGTTGCCTTCGGCGCGCGTGATCGTCGCCTTCGCCGCGGTGTTTCTGCTGGTGCTGGTGGTCGGTGGACTGGTCGGCTACCTGATCGGGAAAATGGTCGAGAAGACCGGGCTGTCGCCCACCGATCGGCTGTTCGGCGGCCTGTTCGGCCTGCTGCGCGGTCTGGTTATCGTCGTGCTGGCCGTGATGCTGATGCGCATCACGCCATTTGCCCAGGATCCCTGGTGGCGTGATTCGAAGCTGATGCCGACCTTCGAACAGCTTGCCGACCGGGCCCAGGCGCTGCTGCCCGAATCCGTCCGCCGTATGATGGACGGTGATGCATTGCCGCCGACCGAAACCATCGGCGGCGTTTCGCGTTCGTCGGAAGTGGAGAGCTGAACAATGTGCGGTGTAGTGGGAATCTTCGGACGCGGCCCGGTTGCGGCCCGGCTCTATGATGCGTTGACCATTCTTCAGCACCGTGGCCAGGATGCGGCCGGTATCACGACGCTGGACGGTCGGCGAATGCGCTCGGCGCGCGGGCTGGGGCTGGTTCGGGACGTGTTCGGCGCCGACCTGATGGACGGCCTGACCGGCGATATCGGCATCGGTCACGTGCGTTATCCGACCGCGGGCTGCGATCGGCCCGACGAGGCGCAGCCGATGTACGTCAACGCGCCGTTCGGCATCGCGCTGGGGCACAACGGCAACCTGATCAACGGCGAGGCGCTGGCCGACCAGCTGTTCCGCGAAGACCGCCGGCACATCAACACCGAGTCGGACTCCGAGGCGTTGCTCAATGTGCTCGCGCACGAGTTGTCGACCCGCTGCAGCGGCCGCCTCGATTCAGCGCACGTGTTCGCCGCGATCGACGGTGTGCATCGGCGCTGTCGCGGGGCCTATGCCGCAGTGGCGCTGATCGCCGGCGTCGGCATGCTGGCGTTTCGCGACCCCAACGGCATTCGACCGCTGGTGCTGGGCCGGCGCGATGGCGACGCCGGACCCGAATACATCGTCGCGTCCGAGTCGGTGGCGCTGGACATTCTCGGCTTCGAGCTGATCTCGGACCTCGCGCCCGGCGAGGCGATCCTGGTGACCGTCGACGGCGATCTGCTCCGGCACGCCAGTCCCGAGGCGCAGGCGCACACGCCGTGCCTGTTCGAGTTCGTCTACTTCGCCCGGCCCGACTCGCTGATCGACGACCTGTCGGTCTACAAGACCCGGCTTCGGATGGGCGAGGCGCTGGCGCGTCGAATCCAGCGCGAATGGCCCGATCACGACATCGACGTGGTCATTCCGGTGCCCGACACCAGCCGGACCGCCTGCCTGCCGCTGGCCCACGAGCTGGACGTCAAGTACCGCGAGGGCCTGATCAAGAATCGCTATATCGGACGCACCTTCATCATGCCCGGCCAGGCCGAGCGGGCCCAATCGGTGCGGCGCAAGCTCAATACCATCGCCTTGGAGATCCGCGGCAAGAACGTGCTGCTGGTCGACGATTCCATCGTTCGCGGCACGACCTCGAAGCAGATCGTGCAGATGGCGCGCGAGGCCGGCGCGAACAAGGTCTATCTGGCATCGGCGTCACCGCCGGTTCGCTATCCCAACGTCTACGGCATCGACATGCCGGCCGCGCACGAACTGGTCGCCGCCGGGCGCAGCGAGGAGCAGGTGCGCGAAATCATCGGTGCCGACCGGCTGATCTACCAGGATCTCGACGACCTCGAAGACGCCGTGCGCGGCAAGAACCGGGCGCTGGACGGATTCGATTCCTCGTGCTTCAACGGCAAGTACGTCACCGGCCTTGCCGACGGCTATCTCGAGGCGCTGGAGAAAAGGCGCAGCGACGCGATCAGGGAACAGCGGCGCCAGGCCGGATAAGGGGCGCGCAGGCCGGAATCGAAGCGCGCGCAACGCGGCGTGATCGGTGCGGTACGACGCACCACGGGGATTGTCACGCCGCCGGATACAATGGACCGGTGCAACCTCGATTGGCCGCAGCTGCGGCAGGGACCGGTCATGAACGGCGGACACGTACTCCAGATCCTGGGCCTGATCCTGCTGCTGCTCGGCGGGATTGCAGTCGCGCTCCAGTTGACCGGCAACGGACAGCCCGTGATGTGGCTGGGGGCGGTCGGCCCGATCATCATGGGCTGCGCGATCCTCCTCATCGGCCGCCAGATCAATCGCGAGCGCTGAGTCTTTGCCTGCGGCGGTGCGGCTTCCTTGGCCGCATCCCGGCCGGCCCCTCAGGTGCGCAAGCATCACCCGGCGTTGATGGCGGTCGCCCAGAATCCCGCCCATGAAGGATCTTGCAATCGTCTGGTTCCGACGTGACTTCCGGCTGGCCGACAACCCGGCGCTGGACCATGCCCGCAATCATCATCCACGGGTGTTGCCGGTCTACATCCACGATCCGGAGGCGATGGGCGACTGGGCTCCGGGCGCGGCCAGCCGCTGGTGGCTGCACCACGCGCTGGCCGATCTGGCGGATCGGCTCGGCAGTCGCGGCGCACCGCTGGTGCTTCGACGGGGCGCAGCCGCCGAACAACTCCAGCGACTCATCGACGAGGCCGGTGCCGGGGCGGTGTACTGGAATCGGTTGTACGAGCCGGCGCTGGTTGAGCGCGACACGAAGATCAAGGCCTTGCTGAAGGACCGCGGACTCGAGGTCGAGAGCTTCCGCGCCGCGCTGTTGTTCGAGCCCTGGGAACTGCTGCGCGACGGCGATCAGTTCTACAAGGTGTTTACCCCGTACTGGAAACGCATGCAGGCCGATTGGCGCGCGCTGTCGAGCCGGCCGGAGCCCCGCGAACTCGTCGGGCCTTCCGACTCCCCCGGGTCGCTGGCGCTCGACGAGCTGGACCTGCTGCCGGACATCGACTGGGCCGACGGCCTGCGCGATCGCTGGGACGTCGGCGAGCTGGGCGGCCGCCGGCAGCTGGATCGCTTCGTCGACGACGGCGTGACCGACTACGAAGGCGAGCGCGACCGGCCCGATCGGCGCGGCACCTCGTCGCTGTCGCCGTACCTGCACTTCGGCCACGTCTCGCCGGTGCAGGTCGTCGAGGCGCTGGAGCCGTCCGGCGAGCTGCCGGGCGGCAAGGGACCGCTGGGCTTCGTCCGCGAGCTCGCCTGGCGCGAGTTCTCGACGCTTTTGCTGTTCCACAACCCGGAGCTGCCGGATTCGCCGATGCAGGCGAAGTTCGCCGACTTTCCGTGGCGATCGCCCGATGAATACGCCGGCGACCTCGAGGCCTGGAAGCGGGGCCGGACCGGCATCCCGATCGTCGACGCCGGCATGCGTGAGCTGTGGCACGAGGGCTGGATGCACAACCGGGTGCGGATGATCGTCGCTTCGTACCTGACCAAGAACCTGCTGGTTCCATGGCAGGAAGGTGCCAGGTGGTTCTGGGACACCCTGGTCGACGCCGACCTCGGCAACAACACCCAGGGCTGGCAGTGGACCGCCGGCTGCGGCGCCGACGCCGCGCCGTACTTCAGGGTCTTCAATCCCGAGCTGCAGGCCGACAAGTTCGACCCCGAAGCCGCCTACATCCAGCGCTGGTGCCCGGAACTCGACGGCCTGGATTCGAAGGCGTTGAAAAAGCTCGACGATGCGACCCGGCAACGCCGCGGCTATGCGCCGATGCAGGTCGATCTCAAGGCCAGCCGGCAGCGGGCGCTGGAAGCGTTCGAGCGGATTCGCGGATAAGCATCAGGAGCCCGGCATCGAGCCGACCGCCGCGGACCCGCTCCGGGTCCGGATCCGCAATCAGTCGGACGCGTCCCGCGAGCGGGGGTCGAAGGCCTTGCGGTAGCACCAGTGCCAAGGTTCCCAGTCGATGCCGTGGCGGTTGTGGTTCGGGTAGGACTCGCGGAAGCCGTACAAGCGCGCATGCGAGCGCAGCCACTCGTAAGCCCGGGAGTTCGAGAATTCCTGCGACAGCGGCGTGACGCCGTGGGTGGTCACATCGAGCGCGTTGCCGCTGTGATGCTCCGAGTAGCCGGGCGCGGCAGTGACCCGGAGAATCCGGTCCATGGGCTGCTCGGCGGCCAGCTTCTTGCGCAGCAATTCGGTCTGATAGCGAATGCTTCGGTACCCGGAGACAAGATCCAGCCGGATGTCATGCTGCCCGGCGTCCTTGCGCATGGCATCCCAGGCGCGCGCCGCCTCGGCGGTCAGCTGGGTTTCACGATTGAAGATGTCCAGACCGACTGAAACCCGTTCCGAGGTATCCGGAACGATCGTCAGCCGGTGCCTGACGCCGTAGTCGGGCGGAATCCCGAGTTCGCGGTGCAACTCGGCGATGCGCCGCTCGATCGCGTCGCCTTCCCCGAGCAGGTTCTTGAACAGCGGAACCGGGGCGCCCTCCTCGGGCAGGCTGCGCGTCTGGTAGCCCATGCGCTCCATGAAGGCCCAGGCCTGCGGCTTGACCGTGCACTCGAGTTCCTGGATGCCGAAGCTCGCGGCCCTGCGCTCCAGCGTTTCGATCAATCGGCGAGCGACATCGGCACGGGCGCGCCGGGGGTCCAGGTACATCGCCAGAACCCGCGCCTGATCGAGGCTGAGCGCGGCCAGGCCGACCAGGTGGCGCCTGGAGATGGCCAGCAGCAGGGTTTCGTCGGGCAGCAGCGAGGCCAGGCTGCGCTCGATATGCTCGGGCTGGGCGGCCTCGCTGGGCTTCATCAGATCCGGCAGCCGGCCGCGAACCAGTTCGGCGAGCTTGCTCATTTCCGCGGTTCTGGCGGGCCGGATCAACAGCGATTCGGGGTTGGCATTCATGGCTTCGGTCCGGTGCTATATTCACCCGATGAAGACTCCCCCAAGTCTCAGGAATCTTGTCGTTTGGGCGCTAGTATCGCCCACGTGGCTGGTGATTGCATCCCTGATCTTGCTGGTGCCCATGGTTCGGCTGATCACGCCGTACTGGCCGGCGCCGGTCTACGAATTCCTGCTTCCCGACGGCGAGGTTGTTCTGGTCGACGACCCGGACGCGGCCGAGCCGTCCGGGGGCACGTTGCGCAGCGTGCCGCTGAACGCCGCGCGATTGCAGTACCTCGACGGCCGCTTCGATCACGCCTATGTCGTCGCGATCCGCGAAGTCGACCAGACACCCACGGTGCCGCCCGAAGGGATGGTCTGGCAACCGCCGGGCGCGGATTGCGAAATCGGTGTTCGGTCGCCGCCCGATTCGCTGGTCTGGGTGCCCTGCGCCGAGATCGTCGAGGTGTCCAGGCCCAACCGGATGCAGTTCGGCGCCAAGCTCCGGCTCGCGCTGCAGCAATCGGTGCCGTTCTGGCGGATCCAGCCTTGAGCACTCGCGACCGGTGATTTCCGGGCGAACGTCGGGGGCGGCCGATATCCGGGATCGGCTCAGTCCAGCACGCAGGCGTCGATCGTCGCTTCCGGGTTGCCGGCCAGCAGCAGGCGTTCGAAACCCAGCGCGATGCCGGCGCAGTCGGGAAGGCCGTATTCCAGCGCCAGCAGCAGACGCTCATCGATCGGCATGGGAGGACGCCCGAGCTCACGGCGCCGCCGGTTGTCGGCTTCGAAGCGCTGCCGCTGTTCGATGGGATCGGTGAGTTCGCGGTAGCCGTTGGCCAGTTCCACGGTTCCTGCGAACAGCTCGAAGCGTTCGGCCCACCTCGGGTCGGCAGGTTGGATCCGCGCCAGCGCGGCCTGGCAGGCAGGATAGTCGTGGACGACGGTCAGGGTCTCCGGGTCCAGCGCCGGCTGGACCCGGCAGGCGAACAACCAGTCCAGTGTCTCCGAAACGCCCAGCCCTTCCGGAGCGCCGTACGCGGCGGCGCGCACGCTGTCCGGGTCGGCGGGGTTGACGTCGCGGCCGGTGGTTCGCAGGATCGCGTCGTGCCAGTTCAGGTACTCCACTCGCCAGTGGCGATCCGGCGTCAGTCGCCGGACCAGCTCGACGGCCTCTTCGGCCAGTTCGCGCCAGCTCCAGCCGATTCGATACCACTCCAGGAGCGTGAACTCGACCCGGTGGAATCGGCCCTTCTCGCCGGCGCGGAACACCGGCCCGATCTCGAACAGGTCGCCGACGCCGGCGGCCAGCAGGCGCTTGTGCGCATACTCGGGCGAGGTGCGCAGGTAGCGCCCGTCGGCGAGGCCGAGGCTTTCGATATGCACGTCGGTCACGCCGGATTCGGTGATGACCGGGGTGTCGACTTCGGTCACGCCGCGCGGCTCGAAGAACCGCCGGATGGCGGCGATTGCCCGGGCCCGCCGCTTGGCGGTTGCGACGACGTCGGGTGATCCCGGCCCGCTCAAGTACCGGGCCTGCGTTGTTCGGGGTGAGGCGCTTCGAGAACCGACAGCGAAAGCCGGATTCCGGCCGCGCGGATCTGGCCGCGCTCGATTTCCAGGCTGCGCTGTGAAAGCGGGCGCGATGGCAGCCAGCCTTGCGGCAGCGCCAGCACCAGGCGATCGGGCGGATTCGGCTCGAGCGCGAAGTCGGGCAGGTCGCTGTCGGTACGGGCCCGCGCCAGGGCCACGGCCAGCCGCAGAATGGCCAGTACCGGCGCGGCGCCGGCGCGCAGGCGCAGCGGCAGTTCCTCGAGCACCTCCTGCGGCAGTTTGCGCCGCTGGTAGCGCAGCAGGAAGGCCATGAATTGCTGTTCCTGGCGCGTGAAACCGGCCATGTCCGATTGCGCCACGATGTAGGCACTGTGAAGCTGGTAGTGGCTGTGGGCGATTCCCAGGCCGATCTCGTGCAGCCGGCAGGCCCACTCCAGCAGTTCGCGGTGGATGTCGCGCAGTTCGAAAGTTTCGGCGACCTGCTCGAACGCGCACAGCGCAAAGTCGCGAACGCGCTCGGCCTGAGCGCGGTCGGTGCCGAAACGCTCGGCCATGGCGCGCACGGTCTTTTCGCGCGGATCACGCTGCTCGAGCCGCCCCACCAGGTCGTGCAGCAGCCCTTCGCGAAGCGCGAACGCGCTGACTTCCAGCGACTCGATTCCGAAGGTCTGCATGCAGGCCTCGAGCACCAGGACGCCGCCGGCGATCACCGGCTGGCGCTTTCCCGACAGCCCGGGCAGATCGACCTCGTCGACATGGCCGCAGTCGATCAGGGCCTGTTTGAGCCGGTCGACGTCGGCGAGCCGGATCGGCCGTGGCAAGGTGTTGCTTTCGCCGGCGATGATGCTCTGGACGGCGCGGATGGTGCCCGAAGAGCCGATTGCCGTGCGCCATTCGATGGCGGCCAGCTCGGGCGCCAGCGCCTGGAGTTCGGAGGCGATCTCGTCGGCCGCCCGCCGCCATCGCTTGGCTGTGATGCGCCCCTTGCCGAAGGCGCGGCGGGTCACGCTCACGCATCCGAACTGGATGCTCTCGGTCAACGCGGGGTCGATCGCCCGGCCGGCGGCGAGTTCGGTCGAGCCGCCGCCGATGTCGATGACCAGTCGGGCCTCGTTGGTGAACGAAGTCCCCTCGTTGACGCCCAGCCAGACCAGGCGCGCTTCCTCGCGCCCGCTGATGACATCGATCGGACAGCCCAGCGCGGTTTCGGCGACGACCAGGAAGCCGTCGGCATCGCGCATGCGGCGAAACGTCTGGGTGCCGACGGCGCGCAGCTGCTGCGGCGGGATGTTGGCCAGGCGCTGGCCGAACTGGGCCAGGCAGCCCAGCGCGCGGTCGCGGGTGTCGTCATCGAGGCGGCCACGCGCATCCAGGCCGCCGCCGAGCCGTACCATTTCGCGAATCCGGTCGATGACCCGCAACTCGCCGTGCTCTCGGCGCGCAACCAGCATGTGGAAACTGTTGCTTCCCAGGTCGACGGCGGCGTAGAGGTTGCGATGCGGCATACGGGCGGGGATGGTGGGGCGGCGGAGAGGGTAACCCGGCCGCCGGATCGAGCGTGGCAACGCCGTCGTCGACGCCCCGATCCGGCCGAAACTCAGGCGTCGCGCTCGGCGCGCTGCATCAGCATTTCCTGGGCGATTCGCGCCGGCTCCCCGTCTTCGGGCCACGCGTGCAGGTAGCTGCCGTCGGACTGCAGGATCCAGGCCTGTCGGTTGTCCTGGAACGCCAGCTCGATGGCTTCCTCAAGCATGCGCTCGGCCAGCGTCCGCGACTGCAGTGGAAACGCCGTTTCGACGCGCTGGAACAGGTTGCGCTCCATCCAGTCTGCACTCGAGCCCCAGACTTCGGAATCGCCGCCGTTGACGAACCGGTAGACCCGTGCGTGCTCGAGAAAGCGGCCGAGAATCGAGCGTACCCGGATGTTCTCGGACAGGCCGTCGACGCCGGGCCGCAGGCAGCAGGTGCCGCGAATCAACAGCCGCACCGGCACGCCGGCGCGCGAGGCGCGATACAGGGCCCGGATGATCCCGGGTTCGGTCAGCGAGTTCATCTTGGCGTCGATGCCGGCCGGGCGTCCGTTTTCGGCATGATCGATTTCGCGCTCGATCCGCTGGATCAGAAAGTCGTGAAGGTCGAACGGCGAGTGCACCAGGCGGCGCGTATCGGCGGCTCGGCCGAGGCCCGAGAGCTGCATGAACACCGCCTGGACGTCTTCGCCGAATTCCGGGTCGGCGGTCAGCAGCGCGAAGTCGGTGTAGCCCTTGGCCGTGCCCTGATGGTAATTGCCGGTGCCGAGGTGAACATAGCGGCGGATCTGGCGGCGCTCGCGGCGCACGATCAGCAGCATCTTGGCGTGGGTCTTGTGACCGACGACGCCGTAAACCACCTGCACGCCGGCTTCCTGCAGACGCGTGGCCAGCGTGATGTTGGCTTGCTCGTCGAAGCGGGCGCGCAGTTCGACGACGACGGTGACGTCCTTGCCGGCGCGCGCGGCATCGATCAGCAGGTTGACCATCGCCGAATCGGCGCCGGTGCGATACAGAGTCTGCTTGATCGCCAGCACGTCGGGATCGGCGGCCGCCTGGCGCAGCAGCTCGACGGTGGGTGCGAAGCTGTCGTAGGGATGGTGCAGCAGGAAATCGCGCCGGCGAATCGCGGCGAACAGGTTGTTGCCGGGCGCCAGCGGGGTCGGGACCCGCGGGTTGAACGGCGGATAGAGCAGATCGGGACGATCGGCCTGCTCGCAGATGGCGACCATCCGATTGAGGTTGACCGGACCGTCGCATCGATAGACGTCGCGCTCGTCGAGGCCGAATTTCGTGGTCAGCAGCTTGGAGACTTCTTCGGGGCAGTTGGCGGCCAACTCCAGCCGAACGGCTTCGGCGAACCCTCGCTCGAGCAGTTCGCCTTCCAGCGCGCGCGCCAGGTCCTCGATTTCCTCCTCGTCGACGAACAGCTCGGAGTTGCGCGTGACCCGGAACTGGTAGCAGCCGCGCACCTGCATGCCCGGGAACAGCTCGTTGATGAAGGAATGCAGGATCGAGGACAGGAAGACGAAATCGTTCGGCCCGCGGGTATAGCTCTTGGGGATCCGGATCAGCCGCGGCAGCGAACGGGGCGCGCGCACGAGCGCCAGGCCCGGATCTCGTCCGAAGGCGTCGGAACCGTCGAGCTGCACCGCGAAGTTCAGCGACTTGTTGAGAATCCGCGGGAACGGGTGCGCCGGATCGAGGCCGAGCGGGCTGAGCACCGGCATCAGTTCGCGCTGGAAATGCCGGTGCAACCAGCGGTGCTGGCTCCGGGTCCAGTCCGAGCGCTTGATGATCCGGATCTGCTCGCCTTCCAGTGCCGGCAGCAGCTCCCGGTTGAGCACCCGGTACTGCTCGCCGACGAGTTCATCGACGGCTTGCTCGATCGCCTTCAGCGTCGCCAGGGGCGTCAGACCATCGGCGCCGGGCTGGCTGGCGCCGTGGTGCAGGCGCTGGCGGATAGATGCGACCCGGACTTCGAAGAACTCGTCCAGATTGGTGCACGAGATGCAGAGAAAGCGCAGGCGCTCGAGCAGCGGAATCTCGGGGTCGCGTGCCAGCTCCAGTACGCGCCGGGTGAAGCACAGCAGGCTGAGCTCCCGGTTCAGGTACAGTCCGGGCTCGTCGAGCGCGGGCTCGTGCCAGCCGTCCAGAGCCGTTGTCGCCTGCGAAATGCGCGCGCCGGGTCCCGGCGGTGGCGAATCGACGTCGGTCTGCAGGGCGGCCGGATCGGACATCAGACCACGTCCGAGAAGCGGTAACCGTGCCCGCGCACGGTCTGCACGTAGCGCTCGTGCCGGGTGGGTTCGAGGGCCTTGCGCAGGCGCCGGATGTGGACGTCGACGGTCCGCTCCTCCACCGAGTTGCGGCTGCCCCAGATTTCGGACAGCAGCTGACCGCGGCTCCAGGCGCGGCCGGGTGAGGTCATGAACAGCTTCAGCAGCCGGAACTCGGTCGGCCCGACGCGCAGCGGCCGATCGCCGGCAAGCACGCGGTGGGACGGCACGTCGAGCACCAGGTCGCCGACGCACAGCCGGGTCGACTCGGTCGTCGCCTGCCGGTCGATGCAGGTGCGCCGCAGAACCGCTCGCACCCGTGAAATCAACTCTCGCGTGGAGAACGGCTTGACGACGTAATCGTCAGCGCCCGAGTCCAGGCCGCGCGTTCGGTCGCGCTCGTTGCCCTTGGCAGTCAGCATGATGATCGGAACGTGGGCCAGCCGCGGCGTGCCGCGCAGGGTCCGGGTCAGCTGCAGCCCGTCCGTGCCGGGCATCATCCAGTCGACGACGATCAGGTCGGGCGGTGCGGGATTGCTTTCCAGACGGTCGAGTGCCGCGTCACCGTCGACGGCGGTTTCCACGTCCATTTCGGCACGGCTGAGACTGAATGCAAGCATGTTACGAATCGCTGCCTCGTCGTCGACGATCAGAATCTTGGGTTTCATGGCTGCCGGACACCGGGAGGATTGAACCCGATTATCCGAGCGGCTATGACTGAATCATGACAGAAGTCTTGCGATCGCGTGAAACTGGTGCCGAACCGGCACGATTCCCGGATCCCGGTTCCGTTCGCAGGCGCTCGAGACGCATCTGGTCGAGCTTGGCCGAAATCCGGGCGCGGTCGTAGTAATCGAGATCGCCGCGTTCCAGCACGCGCTCCAACTGGTCGATCGCCTGCGGCAGCCCGCCGAGCTGGTAGTAATGCGTGGCCACGGCCTCGGCTGCGCGCACCGGGTCGCCGGCGCGGTCGGCCGCTCTTGCCAGCAGTTCGGTGACCTGGCTGTCCTGCGGGTTGCGGCGAAGCTGCATCTGCAGCAGTTCGGAGGCTCGCTGCGCGTCTTCCGGGTCGCTGCTGCGAAGCAGCGCTTCGGCATAGGCAAGCGAGACGGTGGCGCTGTGGCCGTAGTCCCGATGCAGGGCGGCAAACGCGTCCAGCGCTCGCCGGGTCCGGTCCTCGGCGACCAGCAGATCGCCTTCGAGCATGCGGAACAGCTGGTCTTCGGGGCTCGCCGCGAGCAGCCGGTCGAGCTGTTCTCGCGCCGTTTCGGTGCGGCGGGCCTCGATCAACGCCATGGCCAGGCCGTAGCGCATCGCGATTTCCCGGCCCTGGCCGCGTTCCAGGCGGGTCTGGAAATAGTCGATGGCGTCGCCCGGGTCGGGCGTCATCAGCACTCTCAGCCGCGCCTGGATGAAGTCGAAGCGATCGTCGCGCTGCTTCTGCGACGCGGGAGGATCCATCTGCTCCGTTCGCTGGCGCGCTTCGGCCACCCGGGTGATCGTCATCGGGTGGGTCCGGAGATACTCGGGCGGGCCGTCGCCCTGCGTTCGCACCCAGCGGTTGAGGGTGTCGAAGAAGCTCACCATGCCTTCGGGGTCGTATCCGGCGCGCGCCAGCAACTGGATGCCGATGCGGTCGGCTTCGGCCTCGTTCTGGCGTGTGTAGTTGATCTGCGCCTGCTGGGACAACCCGGCGCCGGTGGCGAGAATGCCCTGGGCGGCGTTGCCGTCCAGCCCGCCGGCCATGCCGCCGACCATGACCAGGCCGAGCGTGGCCAGCATGACCGGAATCGAGATGTTGCGCGCCTCTTCCATGCCGCGCGACAGGTGATTCTGCGTCACGTGCGAGACTTCGTGCGCCACCACGCCGGCGACTTCGTCGGCTGAATCGGCGGCCAGCACCAGCCCGGCATTCAGGGCCACGACGCCGGCCGGAGCCGCGAAGGCGTTGATTCCGGGAACCTTCAGGATATGGAAATGGAAATCCTGGGTGCGGCCGGTGCTGTGCATGACCAGCCGGTAGCCCATTTCGGTGAAGTACGAATTGATGATGGTGTCTTCCACCAGCATGCCCTGGGCGCGCATCACGTTGCGGAAAGTGCTGGGGAAGGTGCGTGCCTGTTCGGGGGGCAGCACTTCGCTGTTGCCGCCGAGATCGGGCAGCCTGACCTCCTCCTGGGCGGCAACGGCGATCGGCTGCAGCGCGATCGACAGCGCAGCCGTCCAGGCGATCACGCAGCGCGCCAGCGCGCCGGATTGCCGGGCTGCGGTGGATCGTGCGTGAAGCTGGACCATTTGCGTCGATTCGCTCCGTTCGATTGTGGAAGAATAACCGTCGGCTGTGACCGGATCACCGATTCAGCATACATTGTGACCGTCAGCGCCTCCAGATGTTTCCCGGTGCAGGAATTCAGGACGCGCAGGCCGGGTGTTTTTTCCCGAGGACCGCGAAGCGAGGGTCTCCATGGCCGATCCCGAATCGGTTCCAATTCCGAACCACGATTCGACTGCGCGCGCGGCAACCGGAAGCCGGACCGAGCGGATCCTGCTGGTGCGTCGTGCGGCCGATGTCGACGCGGGCTTTTTCGACATCCGGGCGCCGGCCTCGACGTGGATCTTCCTGCACGGCGACGCGGTTTCGATCGCGGATCGGCTGTCGGCCTCGATGCGCATCGCTGGCGGTCTCGACGCAGCCGTGTGCAGTACCTCGTGGCGTCGGCGCTACCCGGAGCGTGCGCCGCCCCCGCCCTTCGCGGTGTCCACGCTGACGCAGTTGATCGCGCGGCTGGCACGGGGGGTGGCGCGCATCGACAGCTACGGAGCCGGCGGAATCTGCTGCTCGCGCGACAGCGGCTCCGGCTCGTATCTCCTGGAGGTGGCGTTTGCGCCGGCGTCGCGACGCCAGGCCGCAGAGGTCATCGAGTGGCTGCTCGCAGCAGCCTCCATGGAGCTGGATCTCCGCGTCCTGTTCAGCGGCGGCGGTATCGCACACCTCGATGGTGACGGCGCTCGCGCATGGCGTCAGTTCACCGATTTCGGGCTCGTGGAGTTGTACGTCCACTCTCGCGACGGGCGCGCGCCACCGGGAGTCGACGTCGGCCGCGTGGGCACGGCCGGGGCGGTGCGCCTGCGCGGCGCCGCGCGACAGGTGATCTTGCTGTGACTGACCGCAACCGCGCGCCCGGCAGCGATGACGGTTTCGAGCTGCCGGAGACCGGGCCCGATGGTCATCTGCTCGACCCCGACGGCTGGAGCGAGGACGTTGCCCGGGAACTGGCCGCGCGCGACGGCGTCGAGCTCGGAGAACTGCATTGGTGGCTGATCCGGTTCGTGCGCGGGCACTTCCAGCGCTACGGCAATCCGCCGCTGATGCGCATGGCCGTCGCCGCGCTGCGCGAGGCCGGCGTCGAGGACGCTTCCAGCCGGACCCTGTATCGACTGTTCCCGGATGGCCCGATTCGACTTGCCTGCCGATACGCCGGCCTCCCGGCGCCGGATGCCTGCCTCTGATCCGTCCGGATCGCTTCTTCCCTCCCGGCGGCCGGGGCGGCGAACCGCGCGCGAGGTGGGAACAAGGCATAATGGTGGGTTGGACCCGATCCGGCGAAAAACTCGCCCGAATGGAGCGAACATGACTGAAAAATCGATCGTGATGTATTCACGCGCCGCCTGCCCGTTCTGCGTCGCCGCGCGCAACCTGCTGAAGTCCAAGGACGTGGTCTGGACCGAGGTGTCGCTGGACGCCGAGCCGGACAAGCGCGCCGAGATGATTTCCCGAACCGGTCGCAAGACCGTGCCGCAGATCTTCATCGGCGACTTTCACGTCGGCGGTTTCGACGACCTGGATGCGCTCGAACAGGCCGGCGATCTCGATCGCGTGCTCGCCGATTGAACCGGGAGCCGAAGATGACTGAAGCGATACCGCTGACGGTGATTCGCGGCGACGGCATCGGGCCCGAGATCGTCGATGCTGCGCTGCGCGTGCTGGAATGCCTGCCGGTCGCGTTCGAATACGATTTCCAGAGTGCCGGCCTGGCCGCGCAGGAAAGCACCGGCGTGTTGCTGCCCGATACGACGCTGGAGTCGATCGAGCGGACCCGGCTGGTCCTCAAGGGCCCCCTGACGACGCCGATCGGCGGCGGCTTCCGGTCGCTCAATGTCGCCCTGCGCAAGCGCTTCGATCTGTACGCCAACGTTCGACCGGCCATCAGCTTTCCGGGAACCCGGTCGCGCTACGATAATGTCGACCTGATCACCGTTCGCGAAAATACCGAGGGCGCCTACCTGGCGGCCGATGCATTCACCGCCGAAGATGGCAGCCGCGCGGAGTCGAAGATGGTCGTGACGCGTACCGGCTGCGAACGCGTGCTTCGCTATGCGTTCGAGCTGGCGCGCAAGGCGGGTCGAAGCAAGGTCACGGCCGTGCACAAGGCCAATATCCTCAAGGACGTCTCGGGCCTGTTCCTGGACGTGGCCGAGCAGGTTTCGGCCGAGTATTCCGATATCGAGTACGACGACCTGATCGTCGACAACTGCTGCATGCAACTGGTCATGAATCCCGAACGCTTCGACGTCATGGTCACGACCAACCTGTTCGGTGACATCATCTCCGACCTGTGCGCCGGGCTGGTCGGCGGCCTGGGGCTGGCCCCGGGCGCGAATATCGGTGACCGCGTCGCGATGTTCGAAGCGGTTCACGGTTCGGCGCCCGACATCGCCGGGCAGGGCATTGCCAATCCGTGCGCATTGCTGCTGGGTGCGGCACAGATGCTCGAACATCTCGAAGCGCCGGATCTGGCACGGCGGTTGCGCCGGGCGGTGCGCGAGACGATCAGCGCCGGGGATCGGGTGACGCCGGATCTGGGCGGCACCGGGACCACCGCGGGTTTCGCCGACGCCATCGTCGACCGACTTTCAGCCTGACTGGCATCGGCAGCGACGGCTCGCGGTCTGCCGCGAACGCTCTCGTCAGTCGCAACGGCGGCGGTCGAACGGCAGAATGTGCAGCGCGCCGCTGGCCGAGTGCCTGGCCTCGGCGATCTGCTGCTGCAGCCAGTTGGCCGCGTCGCGTACTGCGGTCTCCAGCGGCGCACCGGCCGCCATGCGCGCGGCGATCGCAGCCGACAACGCGCAGCCGGTGCCGTGATACTGCCCCGGTGCGCGCCGCCAGTTCATCGACAGCGCTTCGTCGCGTGTGACCAGCACGTCGCGACACTGGCTTGCGCTGCCGTGGCCGCCCTTGATCAACACCGCGGCCACGCCGCAATCGAGCAGTCTCGTCGCCAGTGTTTCGGGCTCGGCATCGGCCTCGAGGCCCGTCAGCGCGGCGGCTTCCGGCAGGTTCGGAGTGACCAGAGCGGCCTTCGGCAGCAGTCGCTCGATCATGACCGAAACCGCAGCATCGTCGAGCAGACGTGCGCCGCTGGCCGCGACCATGACCGGATCGACGATGATCGGCACGGACCGGGCGCAGCGCGCCTCCAGCCGCGACGCGACCGTATCGACGATTTCGGCATGGGCCAGCATGCCGGTCTTTACCGCGGCGATGTCCAGATCGTCGAAGCAGGCGTCGATCTGCGCTGCGACGAATTCCGCATCGAGCGTGCGGACATCGCGCACTGCCGCGGTGTTCTGTGCCGTGACGGCGGTCAGGGCCGAAGCGCCGTAGACGCCGAGCGCGGCGAACGTCTTCAGGTCGGCCTGGATGCCCGCACCGCCGCTGGAGTCGGAGCCGGCGATGGTCAGCGCGACCGGTGCATTGTGTGGCATATTTGCAACATCGGGCATGGTTGGCTGGCCTGTAGCGGGGAAACCGGGTGGTCTCGACGAAAAAACCGGCACAAGCTGTTGTATTTTTACCAAAGGTGCCAGTACACTTGACGCTGGGCATTAGAACGCATCCGCACGGGTTCATGTTGCGCCGTCTACTGATCGGATTGGTGGGAATCGCGTCGCTGCTGGGCGGCGGCCTTTCGCAGGCCGCGTATCCGGCGGCACAGGCGCTGGCGCCCTCGAGCATGGTCTGGTATCTGGCCGGCTTCGAGCTCGGACCCTGGGAAGCCTACCTGGCACGCAAGCTGACGCCGGAAATGCGAGCGGTCGAGCGCGTCGAGGTCCCGGAAATCACCTGGATGCGCATCGATCACGACATCGTGCTCCCGGAGTTCGCTCAACCGCTCGTGGGTACCCCGGGCGAGCCCCGGGTTTCGTTCATTTCCTCACGCATCGACCGCGCAGTGCGGTTCGGCGCGTTGCCGTCGCCTCGCGGCGCCGAGCGCACGCTCCAGGGCTTCCAGCGCTCGATGCTGTTCTCCGGCCTGAGCGGCCGCGTCAGCGACCAGAGCCGCGTCAGCGTCTCCGCGGTGCTGGCTTCGCAGCAGTTCAGCCATTCGATGCTCGACCTGGCCGAATACAACGGGCTGTTCCGGCCGGTCGACTACTCGGCGGCAAACCGGGAGCTTTCGCAAGGCGCCGGCCTGCAGCTCGGATTCGCCTCCGAGTTATTGCCGCGGCTGCAGATGAACGCGACGTTCCAGTCCCGGATCAACATGGACGAACTCGCGAACATTCGCGGCGTGCACGGCCAGTCCGCCGACCTCGATATTCCGTCCCGGCTGCGAATGGGCCTGGATGTGCAGGCCAACAAGCAGACGCTGTTCACGGTGGCCGTCGCGCAGGTGTTCTACAGCCAGGTCGGGGCGTTTCCGAGTCGTGCGCTGCCGGCTCGCTTCAACGCGTTGCTGGGCGACAGCAGCAGTCCGCGCTTCGAGTGGAACGACCTGACCGTCTACAGCGTCGGCATGCGCTGGCGCCACGAAAGCGATTTCGAGTTCAAGGTCGATTTCCACACCCGGTCGCAGCCGCGCCCGACCTCGCCTTCGCTGGTCGCGGCGCTCGACGACGAGCTCGCGCAGCACAGCGTGCTGGTCGGCGTCGGCAAGGGCATCGGCGATCGGGCTCGCGTCGATCTGTCGGCCAGTTACGCGCCGCCGGAATTCGCGTTCGGCGGCAACGTCCTCGGCGTCGTCAGCGAGCGACTCGACCAGGCGGTCGAAGTCTCCGCGAGGTTCAATCTCCGTTTCTGATCCGGGCTCGATGCCCGGGGCCTCGATCAAGGTCGCCTTGTTCGGCTATCGCTTCGGCT
>CAYPZP010000043.1:0-1399 GCA_964415285.1 uncultured Halomonas sp.
GACGTGACCGAAACGCTCAAGGCCGCCGAGACGCTGCTGGCCGACGGCTTCGACGTGATGGTCTACACCAACGACGATCCGGTACTCGCCCGACGTTTCGGCGAGCTCGGCTGCTGCGCGGTCATGCCGCTGGCCGCACCGATCGGCTCGGGGCTGGGAATCCAGAATCGCTGGAACATCCTGAGCATCGTCGAGGAAGCCATTGTGCCGGTGCTCGTCGATGCCGGCGTCGGGACCGCTTCCGACGCGGCCATCGCGATGGAACTGGGCTGCGACGGCGTACTGATGAATACCGCGATCGCCGGCGCCCGCGACCCGATCGGCATGGCGCGCGCCATGCGCCTGGGCGTGGAAGCCGGCCGCCTGGCGTATCGGGCCGGGCGGATCCCGCGAAAGCGTTACGCGTCGGCATCCTCGCCGATCGAGGGCACCTTCTTCTGATGCAACCGGTCGACTGATGAGCGCGCCGACCGACGCCGACCGACGCCGCAGGATTCGCAGCTTCGTGCGCCGGCCCGGCCGGCTGACCCCCGGCCAGCAGCGCGCCCTGGAAACGCTGCTGCCGCGCTATCGGGTCGAGTCGTCGCTGTCCGACCTGCGCAGGGCCTTCGACCGGCCGGCACCATTGGTCGTCGAGATCGGCTTCGGCAACGGCGAAGCGCTGGCCTGGATGGCGGCACACGAGCCGACCAAGAACTACGTCGGCATCGAGGTGCACGAGCCGGGTATCGGGCGCTTGCTGATGCGGCTGGACGAACAGGAACTCGGCAACGTTCGCGTGAGCCCGCGCGACGCGGTCGACGTCCTGCGCCAGCAGTCGGTCCCGGCCGGCATCGACGAGCTGCGCATCTTCTTCCCCGACCCATGGCCGAAAAAGCGCCATCACAAGCGTCGCCTGATCCAGCCGGAGTTCCTCGAACTGGCCGCCGATCGCCTGGCGGACGGCGGGTTGCTGCACCTGGCCACCGATTGGGCGCCCTACGCCGAGTGGATGCGGGAGGCGATCGCCGTCTGCAAGCGGCTCGAACCGACCGGCCACCGCGAGACCGAGCGCCCAGCGTGGCGACCGCAGACACACTTCGAAACACGCGGCGCGCGCAAGGGGCACGAGATCGCCGACCTGATTCACCGGCGTCGCCGGCGCGGCGATGCCTCGCCGCAGGAACCGCCAGGGTCTTCGCCCGGCGGTTGACGCTGACCGTCGTGATCGGGTATAACTTCCCCCGCGCGTACAAAAATTTAACAACTTGCGCGGTCTCGAACAGCGAATCGTTCGAGAGTCAGCTTCCGGTTTGGGGCAAAAGCGGTCTTCGGGCCGCTTTTTTTCTTATTGATTGGTGCAGCCGCTGGGCCGCGGCTGCACTCGCCGTTCGCGGCGCAGGTCCGCAAACGGCTCCGC
>CAYPZP010000043.1:1499-19904 GCA_964415285.1 uncultured Halomonas sp.
TTCGCGCTGGCGCTGAACGCGCCGACCGGGAGCCCGCGATCCAGCGGACCGCGCCACTCCAGTCCTGCGCCAGACTACCCTTCGCGGCCGCGGCTGCACTCGCCGTTCGCGGCGCAGGTCCGCAAACGGCTCCGCTTCGCGCTGGCGCTGAACGCGCCGACCGGGAGCCCGCGATCCAGCGGACCGCGCCGGGCACACCATGGGGGCGGCAATTGACCTGTTCCGGGTCCGGCCCCATAATCAGGTTCTACCCGCTATTCGATGCATGCCCATGGATCACGACGAGCCGATCGAATTCACCGATTCCGCCGCACGCAAGGTTCGCGAGCTGATCCTTGCCGACGGCAACCCGGAACTGAAGCTGCGTGTCTACATCACCGGCGGCGGCTGCTCGGGATTTCAGTACGGGTTCACGTTCGACGAGCAAGCCGACGGCGACGATATCCGGGTCGAACGCAACGGCGTGGAACTGGTCGTCGATCCGCTCAGCTTCCAGTACCTCGAGGGCGCCGAAGTCGACTACAGCGAGACCCTGCAAGGCGCGCACTTCATCATCCGCAATCCCAACGCCGCGACCACCTGCGGCTGCGGCTCGTCCTTCGGCATTGCCTGACCGCGCCGGTTGACAGACACCGAAGCCGCGGGCTAAAACCGCCGGCAATCTCGCATCCCGGTCGCCCACGCCTTGAAAATCCTCTCGCTATTGATCGCCTACCTGGTCAGCCATTACTGGCCGGCCCTGGATCGATGGCGCCGTTACGACTGGTTGATCGCGGCACCCGACCGCCTCAGCGGACGCCGCCCCGAATGGCTGCCGTTCGCCGGAGTCGCGCTCGTTGCACTCGGAGCCGGCTGGCTGGCGACCACGATCGCCGTGTCGCTGGCCGGGCTGTTCGGCCTGTTGCTGCTCGGCACCGCGGTCGTCGTGTACACGCTCGGCCCGCACTCGCTCGACCGCGACATCGAGCGTGCTTCGGGAAGCGGCAGTTCCGAGGCCATCCAGGTCGCGCGCGAGCGCATGCTGCTGGGTCCCGATGCGGCCGGGGCGCAAGCCGCCGCCGCAGCCCTGCATGCAGCGCTGGCGCGCTGGTTCGGCATCGTGTTCTGGTTCGCCTTGCTCGGGCCGGCCGGCTGCCTGCTCTACCGCGGCGTGCGGGAGGCCTATCACGAAGCGGAACTGAACCACGGCGAACGCTCCTGGCTGGCGCACGCGTTGGCTTGGCTGAACTGGCCGGTGGTCGCGCTTCTGGTCGGCGCGATCGCGCTGATGACCGACCTCGATCGCGTGCGCGAAGTGTTCATGGCGCGCGCCGACCGCTGGCAGATGCCCGCGGCGCTGCTCGACGACGTGGCGCGCAGCCTGTGCGACCCGAGCGGGGATCTGGCCGAAGGACTGGCCGACGGACGGCGTCTGGCCTGGCGCGCGATGGGCATCTGGCTGGGGGTCCTCAGCCTGTTGCTGCTCGCCGGACTGCTGTCCTGACCGACGCGCAGTGTTGCAGCCAGCTGGCCGCCGCGGCCCGCACGCCGGCTGGTAGGCTATCGCGACTGTCCGCCCGAGGAATCCGACAACCGATGCGCCATCTTCTGCTGACCCTGTTGTGCGCGGCCTGCGCACCTGTTCTGGCCCAGGAAACCTGGCTGCACTGCGGCAACACCGTCGACGTTGTGTCCGGTGAACTGACCGGGCCGCGAACGCTGATCATCGTCGACGACCGAATCGAGCGCATCGCAGACGGCCATCCCGCGCCCGAAGCTCATGCACGCACCATCGACCTGGACGGGATGACCTGCCTGCCCGGCCTGATGGATATGCACACGCACATCACTTCGCAGTCCAGCCCGACGTCCTACATCCAGCGATTCACGAAGAACCCCGCCGACGTCGCCCTCGACGGCGTCGTCTACGCGCGCCGCACGCTGGATGCCGGATTCACGACGATCCGCAACGTCGGCGATTCGTTCAACGCCAGCGTCGCGCTGCGCGACGCCATCAACGCCGGCAAGATTCCGGGCCCGCGGATCTACACCGCGGCCAAATCGCTGGCCACGACCGGCGGCCATGCCGACCCGACCAACGGCTGGCGCGGCGACCTGATGGGAGCGCCCGGGCCGGAGGACGGCGTGCTCAACGGCGTCGCCGAGGCACGCGAGGCAGTTCGACAGCGCTACAAGGACGGCGCCGACCTGATCAAGATCACGGTCACCGGCGGCGTGCTGAGCGTGGCCAAGAGCGGCCTGGCGCCGCAGTTCCGCGACGACGAGGTCGCGGCGGTGATCGAGACCGCGCGCGACTACGGCATGCACGTCGCCGCCCACGCCCACGGCCGCGAGGGCATGAAGCGCGCCATTCGCGCCGGCATCCACTCGATCGAACACGGCACGATGATGGACGACGAGATCTTCGCGCTGATGAAGGAGTACGGCACCTGGTACGTGCCGACGATCATGGCGGGCAAGTTCGTGGCCGAGAAGGCCGAGATCGACGGCTATTTCCCCGAACTGGTGCGGCCCAAGGCGCGCATGATCGGCCCGATGATCCAGGACACTTTCGGGCGCGCCTGGAAAGCCGGCGTCCGGATCGCCTTCGGCACCGACTGCGGCGTCAGCCCGCACGGCGACAACGCCGAGGAGTTCCTCTACATGACCGAGACCGGCATGTCGCCGGCCGAGGCAATCCGGACCGCCACGGTACACGCCGCCGAACTGCTCGGCATCACCGAGCAGGCCGGCGCACTGACGCCGGCTCGGTGGGCCGACGTGATCGCCGTGGCCGGAAATCCGCTGGAAGACGTCTCGCTGCTCGGCGACGTGGCCTTCGTGATGAAGGCCGGGCAGGTATTCAAGCAGCCCTGAGCGGAGCGTTCCGATCCGGACTCCGCCGGTGCCTCAGCGCACCGGCGGGGTTCGAGCGTCGTCGGCGTAGCCGCTGAGCTCTAGATAGCCGCGGCCGAGCACGGATCGATCGGCGAAGTCGCGCACGTCCACCGCGCCCTCCCAGTAGCCGACCGTGGCGAACCAGCGCTGGGCGTCGAACGCCGCTTCTACGGCCAGGTCCAGGTCCGCGTCGGGCAGACGTACGCGCCAGGCCACCGGCCAGGACACGTCTTCGGCGTCGGTCCACCAGCGCAGCGGCTCGAGCTCGAAGTCGGGACGCTTCAGAATCCGGTAGGCGCCATCGGGTTGGACCAGCGCACCGGCCGAGAAGCGCGACGCCTCGCCGGCGTCGGTCCGCAGCCGATAGACCATCAGGTCGCGACCGTCGGCCAGCTGCAGCGCGAACCAGTCCCAGCCGTCGATGCCCTCGCCGAGCTGGCTGGATCCCCACTCGCGGTCCAGCCACGCGGTGCCGGTCACGTCGTGTACCGTGCCGTCGAGGACGAGCCGCCCGGTGGTACCCATCCGGGTCATCGAGTAGTAGCGCGATGCGTTGCCGGGATCGGGGCCCTTCTGGCTGTAGCCGCGCTCGCCCTGCAGCACCGGCGGCTTGGCCGGGTCCAGCGCGAGCTCGACGCGACCCTCGTCGATGTCGGCTTCCAGCAGCCAGCCGCTGTCGGTCCGCGTCACGGTCCAGTCGCGCAGCCACCATTCGTTCTCGTCGGCGCCGGCCAGGCCCAGCGCCTCGCGGGCGAAGCGCTCGTGACCGATGAAACGCCGCGCGGCAACGTCGCTGACGGCCAGGTGCGCCATCCAGATCGCGTCGGTGGAAAAATCGGAGTCGGGCAGATCTTCCGGGTCGGAAGCGAATCGAAACAGCGTGAACTGGAAGCCGAAGCGCCGACCGTCGGCGGCGTCCAGGTTCCCGGTGAAGTACCACCACTCGTTGCGGTAACCGGGGTGCAGCGCGTGATCGGCTGGAAACTGCAGCGGTTCGGGTCCGGTCACGCGCCGGAAAACCTCGGGCGCGGCGTTCAGCAACGCCGTCCCGCTCAGGCCCGTCGCATCGGGCGCGTCGCGCTCGATCCGGGCGCCGAGCCAGACGACCGCTGCCAGCGCCAGCAGCAGCACGATCACGACGTCGCGCCTCATCGCCCGGCCCTCAGGTGTTCGACCATCGGCCGGCGGCCGATGCGCCAGGCCGGATACAGGCCGGTCAGCGTCCCCAGCACCAGCGCCACCGGAATCACGAGCGCCAGCGGATCCAGCGGCGGCCAGCCCGCCGGCACGCTCCAGCCGAAGGCGCGCGGCTGGATCAACAGCGACAGCGCGTAGTGGATCAGCAGCGCCAGCGGCAGCGCGGTCAGCAGCGCCACGGCCGTCAGCCCGGCCGACTGTGCCGTGACCAGGCCGAACAGGCCGCGCGGCGTGAGCCCCAGCGCGCGTAGCGTGGCGTGTTCGCGCGAGCGCTCCAGGCCCTGCGCAAGCAGCGCGCTGGTCAGCGCCACCAGCGCGATCAGGCCAACCAGCGTCGCCAGCGCCCAGGAAATGCGGAAGGTACGGTCGAACACCGCCAGGCTTTCGCGCTGCACGCCGGCGGGCGTAATCCACTGCACCGACTCGCCCGGAAACATCGCCTCGACGCTGGCGCCGAAGTCCGCCGGGTCGGCGCCGGCGCGCAGATACACCCCAAGGTTGTTGACGCTGGGATCGTCGAACCACGCGTCATATAGCGGGCGCGAAAAGGCCACGAATCCCTGCTCGCTGCTGTAGTCACGAAACACCGCGACGATCGGGAGTTCGCGCGGCCCGGACGGCGAAAGCAACTCGATCGTATCGCCGGCCGCCAAGCCGCGGCGCTGCGCCAGGGGCTCGGAGACCATGACGCCGCGGCCGGCCTTGAATACGGGCCACGCGCGCTCGGCGTCCCCGGATAGCAGCTCGAAGCCGTCCCAGGCCTCGCGCTCGATTTCATAGGCGGTCACGTCGGTCGAATCCTCGAGCCGGACGCGACGCACCGAGGACAATTCCCGAACCGTCTCGAGCGCGGCGATCCGATCGACGTCTCCGGGCATCAGTGTGCGCCCCTCGATGCTGACGTAGACATCGGCCTGCAGCAGCTTCGTGACCCAGTCGCCGACCGCGTCTCGAAAGCCCAGGATCATCATGCCCATGCCCACGGCGAGCGCGAGGGCCAATGACAGCGCGGCCAGCGCCGGAGACAACCGCCCGCGCGCGGTTTCCAGCAGTCGGAGCGCGCGGCCGGGCAGACTGCCGCCCAGCCCGCGCCCGACACGATGGACCAGTCCGAACCCGATGAGCGGGATCAGCACGATCAAGCCGGCGAGCACCAGGAACAGCCCGCCCAACGCCGCGACCAGGCGGCCGTCCAATGCGACCCAGGCCACACCGAAGATCACCAGCAGCGCCGACACCGCGAACACGCGGGCCGGCGGCAGCGTCCGTGCGCCTGTCGAGCGCACGATCCGTCCGGGCGGGATGGCCATGGCCTCGCGCAGGATCGGCAGCGTCACGACCATGGCGGCGGCCAGTCCGGCAAGCCAGATCGCCAGATACAGCGCCGTGCCGGGATCGGTTGCCGCCGGCGCCAGCTGTCCGTAGACCTCGGCCACCGGCGAGGCGATCAGGCGCAGCAGCTGGTCGGACAGCACGGTGCCGATGATCAGTCCGCCGAGACCGCCCAGCGCGGCGATCGCCAGGACCTCGCCGATCAACATCCGGGCCAGCGTCCGGTGGGTCATGCCCAGCGCACGCAACATGCCGAAGGTGCGCCGCCGCTGGACCATCAGGAAGCTCAGCACGCTGTAGACCACGAACAGCCCGGTCGCCAGCGCGAGCAGGCTCATCGCCGTGAGGTTGGCGCGCATGCCGGCCGTGAGGTTGCGCGCCGAGGCTCGCTGACGCGACGCGGTCGTGACCAGCAATTCGTCGCCGGCCTGCGCACGCAGCCACGCCTCGGCGCTGCCGGGCACCAGCACCTCGGTGACCCAACCTCGCGCACCGATCAGCGCCTGGGCCCGCGCGATGTCCATCATCACGCGACGATCCAGCCCGGGGCGACCGCGCAGGACCGCGCCGATTTCGACGCGAACGGGTTGATCCTGGTAGGTCAGTTCGAGCGCCTCACCCGGGGAAACGCCGAGCAAATCCAGCGTCGAGCGGCTAAACACCGCCGGCGTGCCCTGATCGGACGGCGCGAACAGCGCCTGCGACAGGCCGGTACCGTCGGCGCCGGCCAGCGAACGCAGCGCGCCGAATGGATCGACGCCGACGAGTTCGAGCCGTGTCGATCCGGCGCGCAGCGGGGCGCGGATGACCGGCACCAGGTCCGGCGCACCCGGCGTTCGGGCGAGCTCGGCAAAACGTTCGACCGGAAAGCGCCCCGAAGGATGGCGCACCACCAGCGCTCGCTCGCCGACCAGTTCCGACGACACCGCATCCAGCGACTCGACCAGCGCGCCGCGCAGCAGCGCGACCCCGGTGACCACGGCAATGCCGGCCGCGATGCCGACCAGCGCCAGGAAAACCTGGGCTGGATGGCGGTGGAAGTAGGCGCGCGAGAGCCGGACCAGCATCAGTCAGGCACGAGGCGTCCGCGCGACAGCCGGACGCGGCGATCGCAGCAGGCCGCGACTTCCTCGCTGTGGGTCACCAGCACCAGCGCACAACCTCTGGCGTTGACGCTGTCGGCGAAGACCTTCATGACCTGATCGGCGCTGGCCTGGTCTAGGCTGCCGGTCGGCTCGTCGGCCAGCACCAGCTCGGGCGCGTGGATCAGCGCACGCGCAATCGCCACGCGCTGTTGCTGACCGCCCGAGAGCTGGTCGGGACGACGCGACAGCAGCTCGGCGATGCCGAGTTCGTCGGCCAGCGCGCGGATCGTTGCCCGGTCCGCCGGCCGGTCCGTCAGCCACCCGACCAGCTCGATGTTCTCCTCGGCCGTCAGCGATTCGATCAGGTTGTAGTCCTGGAACACCAGGCCGATATGGCCGGCACGGAAACGGGTGCGCTCCGGCTCGGCCAGCTCGTTGATGACCTGCCCGCCGACGCGGACGATCCCGGACTCGGGCAGGTCCATACCGGCGGCAATATGCAGCAGCGTCGATTTGCCCGAACCCGAAGCACCGGTCACGGCGAGCTTTTCCCCGGGCGCCAGGGCCAGGTCCACACCGTCGAGGACGTGCACGTCCTCGCTACCGTCGTGATAGGTGCGCGAAACCTGTTTCAGCTGCAGCGCGGCGCTCATGGGCCGGCCTCGCCGCCGCCGGCCAGACCGCCGAGCACGGCGACGACCATCAGCGCGATCGCCACCGAACTGAGGAGAAAGCGCAAGCGTCGATACCAGCCGGGGAGATCACGCCGGACCCATCGTTGCTCGCAGAACAGATGCACAGCGAACAGCAAGGCCAGCAGCGCGGCGGCCCAGTGCAGCGGCAGCAGCAGCGCCGGTACCCCGGCCAGCACCAGCGCGTTGCTGGCCACCAGCGGCTCGGAGCCGGGCGTATCGGCCTGCAGCGTGCCCATCCACAGACTGCCAGCGAGGAACGAAAGAATCGCCAGCGCATAGCCGATCAGCAGCGTGGCGATCCAGTCGGGGAGGGTCATCCAGCCAGCCAGCGCGAGCAGCGCGAACGGCAGCAGGCCGGCAATGCCGAGGAGTCTTGCAACGTCTCTGGGAGGCGCCATGGTCCAGCCTTTTACGAAACGACGAGCCAATGATGCAGGCTGCAGGAACTCGCAGCCTTCAACCGACGACTATACCCGGCTCGGCCTCAACAAACCGCGAGCTGCTCGACCCGGACAAAAAAGTGCCCCGGCCGGGAGGTGTGGCCGGGGCATGTCGAAGTACCGGAAACGGGTGGGAGGGAGTCATGTACCGAGAGGAAACCCGCATCCGACGCGCGTAGTTTCGTACCGGCGCCGTGAACCCGTGGTGAAAGGCGTTCCAGCCGGGTGCGGGGTTCAGGCCGCCGAGCGATGCCGCTTGAGCCAGACCAGCAACTGGGCGATTGCCGCCGGCGTGACGCCGGGAATGCGCGATGCCTGGCCCACCGTCGTCGGGCGCTGGCGCTCGAGCTTCTCCAGGACTTCGGCCGACAGTCCGCGCACGGTCGAAAAATCGAAATCGGACGGAATCCCGGCATGCTCGGCAGCACGGCTGCGCTCGATCTCCAGCTGCTGGCGGTCAAGATAACCGGCATAGCGCACGGTCGTCTCGACCTGTTCGGCAACGTCCGGACGCGACTCCCCCGGGCCGAGCGCGTCGACGCTGGTCAGGCGCGCGTAGGTCAAACCCGGGCGCTTCAGCAAATCGGCCGCGCTGACGTCCTTGCGAATGGGCGTGCCCAAGGCCTCGGATATGCGCGCGGCCAATTCGGTGTCACGGCCGATGCGCAGCGTCTCGAGACGCCGGATTTCCCGTTCGATCCGCTCCTTGCGCTCGGTAAATCGCGCGTGGCGTTCGGCATCGACGAGGCCGAGCTCGCGACCGATTCCGGTCAGCCGGAGGTCGGCGTTGTCCTCGCGCAGCATCAGCCGGTATTCGGCGCGGCTGGTGAACATCCGGTACGGCTCGCTCGTGCCGCGCGTCACCAGGTCGTCGATCATCACGCCGATGTAGGCCTCGGATCGCTCCGGACTCCAGCCCGGCAGACCGGCGCTGCGACGGGCCGCGTTGAGTCCGGCCACCAGGCCTTGCGCGCCGGCTTCCTCGTAGCCCGTGGTGCCGTTGATCTGTCCGGCCAGGAACAGCCCGCCCAGCAGCTTCGACTCGAGCCCCTCGGTCAGGTCGCGCGGATCGAGGAAATCGTACTCGATCGCGTATCCGGGCCGCGTGATGCGGACGTTTTCGAGCCCTTCGATGGTGTGCACGAAGCGCAGCTGGGCCTCGAAAGGCAGGCTGGTCGAAATGCCGTTGGGATACCACTCGTTGACATCCAGGCCCTCGGGCTCGAGGAAGATCTGGTGCGATTCCTTGTCGGCGAAGCGCACGACCTTGTCCTCGATGGATGGGCAGTAGCGCGGCCCTACGCCCTCGATCGCGCCGGAAAACATCGGCGACTCATCGAGATGGTCGCGAATGATCGCGTGCGTCTCGCCGCCGGTGCGGGTGATGAAACACACACGCTGCTCGGGATGGTCGGCGGTCGAACCGAGGAACGAAAACACCGGGCGCGGCTCGTCGCCGGGCTGCTCCTCGAGCCGCGAGAAGTCGATGCTGCGTCCGTCCAGGCGCGGCGGTGTGCCGGTCTTGAGTCGCCCGATGCGCAACGGAAGCGCGCGCAGCCGCTCGGCCAGCGCATTCGCCGGGGCGTCGCCGGCGCGCCCGCCGGATGCGCGAGAACGCCCCATGTGGATCACGCCGCCGAGAAACGTGCCGGTGGTCAGCACGACGGCCTCTGCTCGGAATTCCAGGCCGATCGCGGTGCGACAACCGACGACGCGATCTCGCTCGACGATCAGGTCGTCGACGCTGGCCTGAAACGTGGCCAGGCCGGGCTGGTGTTCGATCTGCCGGCGAATCGCGGCACGGTAGAGCGTCCGGTCGCACTGCGCGCGGGTGGCGCGTACCGCCGGACCCTTGCTGGCGTTGAGCCGTCGCCACTGGATGCCGGCCGCATCGGCCGCGCGCGCCATGGCACCGCCCAGCGCATCGATCTCGCGCACCAGGTGGCCCTTGCCGATACCGCCGATGGCCGGGTTGCAGCTCATCTGGCCGATGGTTTCGATGTTGTGGGTGATCAGCAGCGTCTCGGCCCCGCAGCGAGCCGAAGCCAGGGCCGCCTCGGTGCCGGCGTGCCCGCCGCCGATGACGATCACATCGAAGTGTTCCGGATAGCGCATTGCCTGGGTTGCGCCGATAAGCGCAAGTACCTGAAAGGGAGCTTATTTTACAGGTCTTCGGGTGCCGTCACCAGCGCGGCTCAGTCGGGCCGGTCGCGGAGCCGGTTGCGATCGGCCCGGCCGCCGCGGTTGCCGCGACTGCCGCGCTCGCTGCGGCCGGCATCACGCGCGCCCCGCGGCGAGGAGCCGCGATCGGCACGGATTCGGCTGCGTGACTCCTGGACCGAACGCGCCGGGCGGATCGGACGGCTGCGCGGCGATACTTCTCTCTGCGCGGAAGGCTCGAC
Organism: uncultured Halomonas sp.; assembly: GCA_964415285.1. Classification (GTDB taxonomy): domain Bacteria; phylum Pseudomonadota; class Gammaproteobacteria; order Xanthomonadales; family Wenzhouxiangellaceae. The sequence goes on from CAYPZP010000043.1 coordinate 11,528, forward strand.
GCGAGGCGGCGGCGCGCTGCGCGACCGGATCCTCGGCGTGGCCGGTGCAGACGCCGGGCGGTGACTGCCGCGGCCGGAGGACAGGACACCGCGACGATCCGGTGGCGCGCTGTTGGCGCGGGGGCGAACCTCGCGCTGGCGCCGAATCTCGGCCGGTGCCGACCGGCTGGCGCGTGCATTGCGTTCGCGGGCCGTCGCCGAACCGGCGCTGCTGCGTCGCAGCGAGCGACCGCTGTCGATCGCAGGCCTCGATGCATTGCGCGGCTCGCGCGCCTCGACTCGGCCGGAGCGCGTTGGTACTGCCGAGCGCATGCGCCCGGCGCGATCGATGGCGCCGGCATTCGAAGCGGCTCGGCCGCGCAACAGCGCTGCGCGCGAGGCCGGCGGAGTGGCGGAACGTTGTCGTGGACTCTGTCGCGTATCGGAGTACCTCTGACTGCGGAGCGGAGCCCCGGCGCGCTGACTCCGATCGACCAGCGAAGCACGCGAAGGCGCCGGGGCCGGATCCTGCAGCGCGTTCAGGCGACGGTCGATATGCCGCAGGCGGTGGTCGTGCCGGTATCCGTAACCGCGGTGGCCGCGATAGACGTCGTAGCCGACAAAGAAGCCGAGCGAAAACCGGGGATACGAGTGGCCATATCCGTACCACGGATAACCGAAACCGAGGCGGGTCCGGAAACCGGGTCGATAGCCGTAACGGTGCGAAGCATAACGGCCCCCGAAATACCAGCCGGGATACGGGTAGTACAAGGGCTCGTGGTAGCCGACGAACACCGAGTAGGGGTGGTGGTAGCGGCTGAAATAGAAGTAGTCCAGCGACCAGTACGGATACACCGCCGGATTCGGGGGGCGAACGGGCCGGTAAACGGCCGACTGGTACCCGCCGCTGTAATAGACGCCGGGGTCGTCGTAGTGCCGCTCGTAGTAGCTCACACAACCGCCGAGCATCACCAGCGCCGCCAGGGCCAGTGCGACCCGGGACGACTTCGGCAGTAGCCTGTTCATGCGCACTTTCATGTCGACAACCTAGCACAGCCGACTTAACCGGACATGAACCGCGGGCGACGGCGCGATAGACTGGCGGCACGCCACACGAATCGAACGCATGCCGAGTTCTCCCGCGGTCCACCTGATCGACGCCAGCATTTTCGTGTTCCGGGCCTGGTATTCGATGCCCGGGGAATTTGCCGATCCGCACGGACGCCCGACCAATGCGGTGTACGGTTTCGCGCGGTTCCTGTGCGAATTCCTCGAGCAGACGGCCAGTCGCCATGTCGCCGTGGCGTTCGACGAATCGCTGTCGACGTCGTTTCGAAACGAGCTGTACCCCGATTACAAGGCCAACCGGGACCCGGCGCCGGAGGACCTGGAGCGCCAGTTCGGCTGGTGCAAGGATCTGGTGGCCTGCCTGGGACTGCCGGTCTACGCGCACGACCGCTTCGAAGCCGACGATCTGATCGCCGCGTTGGCGCGCTACTGGCGCGACCGCGGGCATCCGGTCACGGTGGTGACCGGCGACAAGGATCTGGCGCAGCTGCTGGATGGACCCGAAGACTGCTGGTGGGACTTCGCGCGACGCAACCGACTCGACGCGGACGGTGTGAAGCTGCGGTTCGGCGTGCGACCGGACCAGATCGCCGACTTTCTGGCCCTGACCGGAGACCCGATCGACAATATCCCCGGCGTGCCGGGTATCGGCCCGAAGACCGCGGCGGCACTACTGGGGCATTTCGGCGATCTCGACGCGCTCTACGAACGGCTGGACGAACTGGCCTTTCTGAAGATCCGCGGCGCGAAGATGCTTGGATCGAGGCTGCGCCACCACGAGACCACGGTGCGGTTGTCGCGCCGTCTGACGGGACTGGAAATGCCGATCGTGGAGATCGACGAAGCCGTGCACGACGAGCGCGACATGCCGGACCCGGATCGGCTCGACGTGTTGCTCGACGCGCTGGGCTTCGGCCGGACGCTGCGCCAGCGGCTGCACCGCCTCGATCGCTGACGACCCGCCGGACCGGCCGGCGCAAGCGATGCCCGCTCAGCCGTCGCCGTCGTCCGACGCCGCCTGTTCGCCGCGCTTGATGCGCTCGATCATTTCCTTGCCGACCACCATGTCTTCGGCCTCGTCGATCGAAGTCCGGAGCACCGGAATCGCCGGCAGCGGCGGATCGACCGGCCGACCGTCGGCATCGACGCGGGACCAGTGGCTCGAGGCCAGGAACAGCAGATCGTCGCCGGCCACGGTGCCGAAGGTCGGCGTATCGAATTCGGGCAGGGCGCGGACCAGCGTGGCGATATTTTGCACCCGCGTGCCGGAATCGTCGAGCTCGAGCCGCAGGACGCGCTGCGGACTGACACCGTTCTGGATCGCCACCAGGTGGCCCTGCCACGGGTAGAGCCCGTCGACGCCGCCCAGGTTCAGGGTTTCGGGAACGCCGAGCGCGTAGAACCGGATGTCCTCCCCGAGTTCGAAGAAGAACACGCCGAGATCGTAATCGGCAACGTACAGCCGCGACCCGTCCTGCGACAGCGCAATGCCGCGCAGCCCGGTCAACATCGGATGTCCGGCGACCGCCTCCGGATGCTCCGCATCGGGCGTCAAACGGAAAATCACCGGTGCGATCGCATCGCTGGCGTAGATGGTGCCGTCCGATGCCATCGTCATGGCGCCGAGAAGGTGCGGCGCGCCGTCCGGGACGACCCGGTATTCGGCGACCTTGTCGCCCGACGCCAGATCGAACTTGATCAACGAGGTCCGCCCGATATCCTGCTGCCGCGCGTCCCGGTACTGGCTGATGGTGCCGGAGGCGGCCCAGAGATGGCCGCGCTGCTCGTCGACCAGCAGATCGAATACGGCGGTGAGGCCCTCGACATCGCCGGAGTCGGCGAACACCTCGAATTCATCGTCTTCCGCCCCCCGAACCAGGATGTGACCTTCGTGCACGGTGCCGACGAAGGTTCGACCGGATCCGGAATCGTGCGCCAGCGCCTCGGGCATCGAATACTTGCCGGGAATCGAGAATTCGGTAATGGCAAAACCACCTGAACGGCCGGCGTCGCGCATCAGATCGCGCAAATGCTCGTAGAGCGGATACTGGCGCAGCGGCTCGACCTCGTCGACCGAATCCCAGTCCGCGGCCAGCCCCTGTTTCTGCATGCGCAGCATCATGTCGAAGGCGTTGCGCGTCTGCCCGGTCAACGAGTATCCGATGACCAGCTGACGCATGAAATCGTAGTTGAGCGGGCGTAGCCGATGGAGGTTTTCCAGCGCCGCGACCCAGCGCGCGTGGTCTTGTTCGAAATAGGCTTCGGCGGCCCGGCTCAGCCAGTCCGACACCCGGTCGGACGCCGCGGCCTGCTCGCCACCGGTCGCGTTTTGCCGGTCCTGCGGTGCGCTGGTTTCCGGTTCATCGACCTGTGCAGCGGCGGCTGCGCAGAGCGTCCAGGCCGCCAGCATCGCGATCGCCCCGACCCGACGCCGGCGATGTGCGGGTGAGCGGCAACCAGCCGGGCCGTTACGCTTCGAGATTCGGTCGAGGAGAGTCTTCATCGGTATCACTATCTGGGTTCGGGACGGGTCGTCGGGCGTGGTTCGACCACGATCGTGCAACAATGTTCTGCACGAAGCGTGCTTTTCAAACGAGGAATGACGGGACATGCCGGACGTCACGCATTATAAGGGCCGATATCTCAGCCTTGTCGAACGCGATGGCTGGGAATTCGCGGCGCGACCCGTGCCGGTGGTCGCGGTCCTGGTGGCGTGGCTGGACGAGGCACGCCTGCTGCTCGTGGAGCAATACCGCACCCCCGTCGGGAGCCGCGTCATCGAACTGCCCGCCGGGCTGGTTGGCGACAGCCCCGGAAACGGCGACGAATCGGTCGCCGAAGCCGGACATCGGGAACTGATCGAGGAGACCGGCTACCGCGCCGGCAGCATCCGCGAGATCATGCGCTGCCCGACTTCGGCGGGAATGACCAATGAAACCGCGGTATTCCTGGCGGCCACCGAGCTCGAGCGCGTCGGCAGCGGCGGCGGAGACGACAGCGAAGACATCACCGTCCACGCGATCGACCAGCACCGTCTGGACGCATGGCTGAGGCAGCAGTACGCCGCCGGCAAGGCCATCGATCCCAAGGTCTACACCGCCTTGAGCTGGGGCGCGTTCCCGCGTCCATTCGATTCCGACCCCGGCAGCGCGACCTGAATCGCCGCAGCGCGCCGTTGCGACTTTGGCGCCGACGGCGAACGGAGATTCAAGCCAGCAGGTTGTAGACGCCGGTTCCGAGCGCCGCACCGGCAGCCAGCAACAGCACCATCCAGGTCAGCAGCGTCCCCCACACGCGAGCGGCGCTGGCGCCGGCACTGCGGCTCAGGCCGACCGCGTGCAGCACGCGACCGATCACCAGCGCGGCGCCCAGGGCGTGCAGCGCCCAGATCGGCGCCGCCCCGGTCAGCGCCAGACCGAACAGAACGATCAAGGCCAGCGGGACGTACTCGCAGAAGTTGGCGTGGGCCCGGATTCCTCGCGCCAGTTCGGGCACGTCGCCGGTGCCGATGCCGACCTGATGCTTGCGTCGCAGACGAACGACGTTGTAGGACAGCCCGAGCAGCACCAGGGCCAGCAGCCCGGCATACGGCAGGATGATCGAAACATTCATGGCAATGGCACTCCGGCGCTCGAGGACTCTGGATTGTAGCCGCAGCGTCCATTCGCGGTATCCTCGAACGCCATCGGCTGCAACGAGCCACTCCCCTTACAACCATGGCCAAGCGACTTCTCAACCTGCGTGACGTTCCGATCGCGGAAGCCGAAGCCTTGCGCGAGGCGCTCGACGCCAGCGATCTGGACTATTACGAAACGCCGCCCAGCGCGTTCGGCATCAGCGCCGGCGGCATCTGGATCCGCAACGATGCCGACTGGGACCAGGCGCGCGAGTTGTTCGAGCGGTTCCAGCACGACTATGCCGAGGCCGCGCGCAATGTGCCCTCCGTCGAGCCGTTCCGGACCCAGCTGAAGCGCCACCCCCTGCGCATCATCGGCTTCACCGCAGCCGCGCTGCTGATCGTCTTCCTGATGCTGTGGCCGGTGCTGGAGTTGTGGGCCGCCTGAACGAACGGCGCTTCGCCTGCCGGCCGGCCAGGGCGCGGTAGCGGCAGGCTCAGCGGCCGGACCCGGCGTCGAGCCCCTCCAGTCGCTCCAGGAAGGCGTTGCCGTAGCGCTCGAGCTTGTGGCGCCCGATTCCGGGAAGCTCGGACATCTCCTCGAGCGTACGCGGGCGCTGCTCGAGCATCGCCATCAGCGTCGCGTCATGGAAGATCACGTAGGGCGGCACGCCTTGCGCGCGCGCGATTTCCAGCCGCAGCGCGCGCAAGGCATCGAAGCCCGGTGCCTGGGCATCTCCCGGCGTCGAACTCGAACGAGCGCGTCGACGGGGCTTCGCTTCACGCTCGCGCCGCATCCGAAAGCGGTCCTCGCCGCGCAGCAGATCGCGAGCCGAGGCATCCAGGCGAATCCCGCCGTGGCCCTCCGGATCGGCCGCCAGCAGACCGGCGGCCAGCAGCTGCCGGATCACCGAATGCCAGAAGGCCGCCGGCTGATCAGCGCCGATGCCGAACGTGGAAAGCCGGTCGTGTCCGAGCGAGGACACGCGCTCGTTGTCGCTGCCGCGCAGCACCGAAACGACATGACCGGCGCCGAAGCGCTGGCCGGTTCGATAGACGCACGACAGCGCCTTGCGCGCGGCATCGGTCGCATCGATCAGCTCCGGCGGTTCGAGGCAGTTGTCGCATCGACCGCAGTCGCCGGCGTGCGCTTCACCGAAATAGCCGAGAAGCGCCGGGCGTCGACAGTCGACGCGCTCGCAGTAAGCCAGCAGCGCATCCAGCCGTTGCCGATCCACGCGCTGGCGATCGTCGGGCAGATCCGATGCCGCCAGCATCTGGCGCAGCCGGTAGACGTCTTCGAGACCGTAGATCATCCACGCATCGGCCGGCAGTCCGTCGCGGCCGGCGCGCCCGGTTTCCTGATAGTAGGCTTCGATCGAACGCGGCAGGTCCATGTGCGCGACGAAACGCACATCCGGTTTGTCGATGCCCATGCCGAACGCGATCGTGGCGACCACGATGACGCCTTCTTCGCGGATGAAGCGGTCCTGAACCGAGCGCCGCTGGTCCGCGTCCAGACCGGCGTGATAGGCCAACGCCTCGAAGCCCTCGGCGGACAGCCAGCCCGCGACCTGCTCGGCACGCTTGCGCGACAGGCAGTACACGATCCCGGATTCGCCGGCGTGACGACGGCCGACGAAATCCACGATCTGCCGGCGCGCGTTCAGGCGCGGCTGCACCCGGTAGTGGATGTTGGGTCGATCGAAGCTCGCGGTGAACGTCTGGCAGCCGTCGGCGAACAACGACGCGGCGATCTCGCCGCGCGTTCGCGTATCGGCGGTTGCGGTCAGCGCGATTCGGGGCACGTCGGGGAAGTGCTCGGCCAAGGTGCCGAGCTGAAGGTACTCAGGCCGGAAGTCGTGACCCCACTGCGAGACGCAGTGCGCCTCGTCGATCGCCACGAGCGCGACGCTGGAGCGCTGCAGCAAGCCCAGCGTGCGCGACTGCATCAGTCGTTCCGGTGCGACGTAGAGCAGGTCCAGCTCGCCGTCGACCAGGGCCTGCTCGACGCTGCGCTGCTGCGCGGCATCCAGGCTGGAGTTGAGCACCTCGGCGCGCACGCCCCAGGCCTTCAGCGCCTCGACCTGGTCGCGCATCAGGGCGATCAGCGGCGACACCACGACCCCGGTCCCGGAACGCACCAGTGCGGGAATCTGGTAGCAGAGCGACTTGCCGCCGCCGGTCGGCATCAGTACCAGCGCGTTGCCGCCTGCAACGACCGTCTCGACGATCGTTTGCTGACAGCCGCGAAACGCGCTGAATCCGAACACTTCACGCAACACCGCGTGCGCCCGGTCCGGCGAGGATTCGGCGAACCGGGCGGGCTCGGGCTTCACGGTTTCAGCCCGAGCGACTCCGCTGCACGCCCGGCGCGTTCGGCGCGTTCGGCCAGCGCCTCGCTCGAAACGCCGGCGTTCTTGCCGAACTCGGGCCAGCCCTGGCCGTGCTGCCAACACAGTTCGGCCAGTACGCGGGCATGGTCGGGGCCGGCATTGAGCGCCGGAATGTACTCGAGTTTCTCGCCGCCACCTTCCTCGAACGCCTCGCGGTTCTCGACGCCGATCTCGTCGATGGTCTCAAGACAGTCGACCGCGAATCCGGGACACACGACCTGAACGTGCCGGACGCCGTCCCCGGCCAGCTTGAGCATGGTCTCGTCGGTGTACGGCTTGAGCCATTCGGCCTTGCCCAAGCGGGACTGGAAGGTCACCATCCAGTCGTCCGGATCCAGTTTCAGGCGCGCTGCGATGCGCCGCGCCGAGGACTGGCACTCGCAGAAGTACGGGTCGCCGCGCAGCAGATAGTCCTTGGGGATCCCGTGGAACGAAAACACCAGTTTCTCGGGCTTGCCGTGCTCGCCCTGGAAGCTGCGGATGCGGTCGGCAATCGCCTCGACCCAGGCCTCGTCGTAATGATAGTGCGTGATGAACCGGAGCTCGGGAATCCAGCGAACCGACTTCAGCGCATCGGACAACCCGTCGAACACGCTCGCCGTGGTGGTCGCCGAGTACTGCGGATACAGCGGCAGCACGATCAGTCGCTGCACGTTGTCGGCACGCGCTTGCGCCAGCGCGTCGGCAATGCCGGGATTGCCGTAGCGCATGCCGAAATAAACGTTGACCTGCGGCATGGAGCGCTCGAATTCGCGCTTCATGGCGTCGGCCAGGTCGCGCGTGTAGTACAGCAGCGGCGATCCGCGCTCGGTCCAGACGCGTCGGTAGGCCTCGGCCGATTTTGGCGACCGGAACGGCACGATGAACAGGTTGAGGATCAACCACCAGATCGGCCGGGGCACTTCGACCACGCGCCGGTCCCAGAGAAACTCGCGCAGGTAGCGCCTGAGCGCGCGCGCATCGGGGCGATCGGGCGTACCGAGATTCGCCAGCAATACGCCGGTCCGCGGCGGCGCGGTGTGCGCATCGAGCGTGCGCACCTCACCGCAGGTTCTGATCCGATCCACCATCCCAGCCCTTTTCGCTGCACGTTGCGGCGCAGTTTACCCTCGCCGCCGACAATTTGCGGTCGTCGGAATTTCTGCTACCATGAGCCATCTTGGGAAGAGTCTGCTTTCGCTGAGTCCAATGACGATGCCGCGCGCGAATTTCATCAGGCCGGAATGGCTGCTCGTGTTGCTGCTCACGCCGTCGGCGTGGGCACAGCCGACCGGTCTGGCCGTCAATTCGCGCGGTTTCCTGCCCGACGATCAGGTCC
>CAYPZP010000044.1:0-6900 GCA_964415285.1 uncultured Halomonas sp.
ACCAACAGGCCATCTCGCATTAAAATGAACCAACAACCGCTATGGAAGGACATGCTTCTGCTTGTCCTTCTGCCTTTCATATTCGTGGCTTATGTCGTATCGGAGTGGCTTGGAGAAAACTTGTGAAAAATGAGAAAAAAATATGGAACGGTGGGATGGGAAACTTCTCTGGTAGTTCTCTGTCTGGCTTGTCTCGCACTTGTCCAGGCAGGGACTATCACGCCGCCAGCGACAATCAACAACGGATACAGAAACACAACTATATATGTGGATGTTAACGCAACATATGTGAACATAACAAACAACGAATCAGGAGTATTTTTTGACTATCTGGAATATCCACAACACACAGCTGATTATGTTTCAGTGACAGAATATGATCTGAGAATTAATCTGAGCGAACTGCATACACTCCCTGGCTGGGAAAGCATAATATTTGAACCACAAAACCTAACCTACAATGAGGGTATCAATATGAATATTAATTGGACTGAATTTCCTTACCTGCAGAACGCAACACAAAATGAATTGAGTTTGTTATACACAAATAGATCATTCGAGAAATTAATCACAAATAACACCATTTTTCGAGAAGTCATTTCTAATGGAACCATTATTAATTATACTGGTCAAGCTGATGATGGTGAGGATATCGGTTCTGACCCTTGGGAGTCGTTCGGTAGTACTTACAATGGTGATTATGGGGATTTTGGTTATTGTCCAGAAACAGATGTTTGTCAAGCAGAATATACATGGATTAACATAGATACTGATAGGCTCCTGGATATTCAGCTAGAAAAAAAAATGAATATTGATGACCCCAATGTGATTGGGGATGATGCAAATGAAAAAAATAATAGGACGTTACCAGATTCGTGTATACACGATAACATCACCATCAATATCAAAGCGCAGGACAATATAGGCTCATATGGAGAATGGTGGTTATATATGTATTGTGTCAAGGAGGATGGGGGTTCTTACGAGATTTTGGATATTGATGGTGATGATATTAATGACGATTTCAAGCTGTATGATATGGTGTTATATCTGGAATATAATAACACGAACATATCTCAGAATGAGGACAGGTATTACGAATGGAACAATATTAAACCTGTTGGAGACTGGATTATTAAACTAGAATCCAGCAATAGCAGTGGTGTCAAAAAAACTGCATATTCAGACCAGTTCCATATTAATGACAGACCAAGTACTAACCCTCAATGGTACCCTGAGGAAGCTTATAGAACAGATGATCTTATAGCACAATGTAGGCTGAGCGATTCTGATTCTGACACTGTTGATATTAATTACACTATATATAATAATTCTGCCGTGTATATTGATTCTTTTGTTACGAACGCTCCCACCAACACCTTGATTAACTTGACAACGATAAGTAACACTGATGTGTCTTTGAATGATACGTGGGTAGTTCAATGTGAAGCGACAGACGGGTTTGCAACAGATAAAAGCAACTCATCTCTTAATATTAACGACATATACGCCGACATTCTTTTGAATTACAGTGATGAGGGTTTCAGTACAAGTGAACAAAGTTTTGCAATTGATTTGTATCCTAATCTGAACATTACTGTGAACTCTTGTTCAGGCACATTTGTATATGAGAATCATACATCAAGTTCGTTGGATTTCCACAGAATAGATAATTATATCAGGCTTAACACTAGTATAACCTTGCCTCTTGTTAATTCAGATACAAATTACAGCTTGTATTTCAATTACACTTGTAACACTGACACAATCAATTCACAGGATAACGATGATACGAGGCAAACCACAGGCAACCACACTGTGAGAAACTGGAGAATATATGGATGTGCTTCTGGAGATTTGCAGTTCTATATAAGAAAAGAAAATGATGTAAGCAGCGCTTTGTCAGCAGATATTGAATATGTTTTTGATTATTGGTTGGAAAATGAAAGCTTGAGCAAGACAATCAACGGAAGTCTAACTGATAATGATTTGCAGATATGTATTGAACCATCAACAGTGAACCTGACAACTAATGCATATATCAAATATGATGAAGCGTTCATGCACAGGTATTATCTAGTGTATAGAACATTGACTAACACAACCACACAGGAACATATATACAACTGGAATACTACAGAAGGCCTAACTGAACTAGAAGTTACCATGAAAGATCAGGACACTTTCGAGAACTTAGAGAATCATTATGCGCTATTGCAAAGGTATTATGTTGATGAAGATACTTGGCGAACTGTTCAAATGGGAAAATCAGGTCCCGAAGGTCGTGCGGATTTCAATGTTGTGGAGAGAGATATTGATTATAGATTTCTATTTTGGGATTCTGAAGGAAATATATTGAGACAAACTTCTTCGCAGACGTTCAGCTGCACAGGTGTTTGTGAAGTAACATATCTTTTGAGTGATTTTGTGGAGGGTGACGGCGACCCTGACGTGGACATGCAATTGAATTATAACAACGACACAGAACAGGTTACATTGTTATATGAATATGCAACTGGTCAAAACAGCCCAATCACCTTTCAAGTGTACCAGACAAATTGGGACGGAAGGAATTATATATGTGACGAAACAGTAATAAGTGCGGAAGGCAACCTGACGTGCAATGTATCAAATTATGAAGGTCAAATATTTGCGAGGGGTTACGCTGACGGATATTACCAAGTAACCGAAAATTACAGATTGTCAGAGACTTTCCTGGGGGACTTGTTACCAGGTGCTTCAGGGGCCTTGTGGGCATTTTTCATTGCCTTGGTATTAATAGGTCTAGGTTTGACTTTCCAGTCGCCAGTGGCTGTTATAATGGCTACAATGATGTCTGTGGTTGTGACCTTCTGGTTAGACATATTTGGCGGTTTCAGTCATGCTATATTGGTCGCCGCAGGAGTCATAGCACTGATAATAAGTTTGAAAATAAAAAATTAAAATGGTAAGGGCTAGCAATTACGTATATGGTGTAATATTGTTCGTGTTAGTCATGTTTGCAGGGTTGAATTATTTGGGTGCGATGAAAGCAAATAACCCGGATTTTGCTTCTGAGGGCGAATATAGCGAGTTCAATGATTCGTTCAATCGTGTTGCAGACATTCAAAGCAGTATGGGACAAATTGAAAGTTCGGCGACACAAACAAACGCAAGTTCAGGGTTTTTCGCTGAAAATTTTGGGTTTTTGGAACAATTAATATCAAAATCATGGAACACTTTGAAACTCTTAACGCAGAATTTCGGCTTTGTCGGAGATAGTTTTTCGGCATTGAGTGAGATGTTTGGGATTAATCCAGCTTACACAAATATATTCCTATTACTTACATCAGCGATAATAATATTCACTATATTCACAGCAGTATTCAAGGTGAGGGTATAATGCCAGGACAATATACTAACATTAGCATGATCAGTTCAGGTAATAGTACATTAGGTCTGTTCAAATCAGCCATGATAGCTACGGATGGATTGTTGGGCATTATCATGATAGTGGTGATATTCATGGCAATAGTGTTATTATTGAATAGAATGGAATATCACAAGTCGATTACAGCAGCAAGTTTTGCATGTTTCATATTGAGTAGTTATCTCGCTTATGCAGGATTAATAACTGTCATGGCGCCAATATTCTTCTCGATAGTCATGGGTGGAATGATATTGTATATGGTAACAACTGAACAACGTTAACATATCTTTTTATATTTCTACGATATTATCACCTACATATACGCTAATTCTCAATCCAAATCGCACTGCAGAATGTTGATATAGATTTATATATGTATTTTGTATTCAGTATATATAATAATTTTGGAGGTTAGAAAATGGATCGAGAAAAAGTCAAAGAGTTAAGGAGCAACAAAAAAGCCCAGATGGGACTGACCGACTTGTACCAGTACGTTTGGATTATTGTACTGATTGGTGTGGTCGTGGCAGTAGGTATTGTGATTCTGGATAAGATGAAAGAGTCCAGCGGTCTCGGAAACACTTCACAGAATGCTTTGAACAGTACTATCAGTGCGCTGGCAGACATTCCCGAAGTATGGCTGGGAATCATAGTAGTGATTGTCGTAATGGCAATAGTGATCAGTCTGTTGTTCAGGAGTTTCTTCCAAGGACCAGGCAGGTTATAAGCCAACACCGAGAAAGGATTTTTTCCTTTCTTTTTTAGATCAGGTACAAAATGGAAAGCTTAGAGAAATTACCAACTTACATCATCACCCTGGTCTTAATCGGAATAATCGTAGCGTTGGGCATGGTAATGCTTGACAAGATGTCTGATTCTGTCGATGAAACAGTAACTATTACAAACGAAAGTGTCACCATCCCTGCTGGGATAAATCAGACTGTTACATTAGCTAATGATGACCTAACAACGTTTGACCAATTGTTGAATGCTTCAGCAACGGAAAATGATAGCTTGTATTCGGTTGCTTTGAGTACTGGAACAATAACATTCATCGGCAACACGAGTGATGGTACAAGCGAAGTAGGAACTACGTATCCGGCTGGAGACACAGCTTATGCGTACTACGATTATGACAAGGAAACTGCTGCCGAATCCGCCATAACAAGCACAAATGATTCATTATCTGACATAACTAACACGTGGTTAGCAATCATCGTTGTGATAATGATTATGACAGTATTAATTGGGATACTGGTGAGTACGTTTGGCAATGGTATGGTAGGTAGACGTTAAGACCACAAACAAATTTTTTTTAAATTCAATATAAACGAAAATGAAGGACCTCATAGGTGAAAAAGCGAAACTGCACATTGTCAAGAACGGACAAGACTTATTCTATACAGCTGTAGTTGTTGATGTAACTGATCAGCATATTACATTCGTCGACAAGTACCATACCAAATATGTTTTTCTCCTAGAATATGTCAAGGAGGCAACATGCCAAAAATAATTAGATTTCTGTGCAGCGATTATTTTTTCGCTTTGATCATAGTAATTTTGTTAGTGTTAATTGTATTCTTGTTACATCAGTACAAAGTCACATGGGAAGAGCTCCAGATGTGCAGATACCCTTTCATATATCAATAAGGGTGATTTTTGCACGATTTGTAAATAGCATAATATAGGGAAAAAAGAAATCGTTCAAAATAAGCCATTATTCTAATTCTGATTAAAAGTTTTAAGAAAAAACTAAAAGAATTAAACATCTCTGTCCATCAATGTGTTTCTGTCGTTAGATTTTGCTCTTTGCATTGAACTTTCAATTAATTTTTCTACTTGCTTGTCTAACTCAAGCATATAGGTTGTGCTTATAGCCATACCTTTTGTTTTTTCTTTTACACTACTTTTTATGATATATTTTGTCATTTTTATCACCTTTCTATAGAGAGAACAATTCTATTTTTATAAATATAGGTTCTATACTCACCATATTTTCAAAAAATATATAAATAAGTAAATCATTTCAGTAGAATAAGATGAGAAAAGTCATCTTGGAGGTTCAAATGGTGATTAACGATGCATGATGCAAAATATTGTCCAACATGTAGGCAAAAAATGTTAAGATATGAGAAGAGACTTGACAGATGGTTTTGTGAGAATGATAAGAATCGGGATACTGGCGTGAGATGTGTCAGATGTTGTAGAGGGGATGAGAGAGATTTCATCCAAATTAATAGACAAAAGAGGTGTTACAATGGAAATTGAGGAAATGATTGCAAACATAGACAAAAAACAGAATGCGAGGAGGCAAATCAAGCTGTTTGCTGAAATCAAGGGAATATGATATGCGCTATATGTAAGAAGGAAATAATGCCTGATGATGTTGTGATAGCACATCATACGGGACATACATATCATGAACAATGTTATTTCAAGATGATATATGAGGAGGTTACACAATGACACAAAAAAAAGGAGTGCTTAAATATGTCTCTCAACATGGGGGGATAATGTTTGAGGACGAGGATAAGTGGTATAATCCTGTAATACAATACAAAGATAAGGTCTTAGCCAACAAGGAAAAAATAATGAACAGGAAAGGTTATACAGTTGTGATGCAATTGGATGATAATGGAAATTATACGCAGCTAGGCTTTGGACAGCAAGAAAAAGTGCCAACCGAGTATGTTACCGACCAGAGAGATTATAAATATGATCTCGGAATGGCAAAAAACGCAGCTGCTTGGATTATAGCACAAAGACCTGCGAAAGAAAGCATGCTGGAAGATTACAAACAGCTTGCGAGAGATATATATCAGGCTAACCAACAACTAACTGATGAGGTGGAAAATGGCAGTAGATGAAGAAGTTATCAGGACAATGCTGGACGAGAACCAGCGGTATTTCCACTGCTGCTACAGTGGCATAATCTACGCCGATAAGGATTACCACACGGCTTTGATAGACCTCCAGAAAGAGACAGGGCGACCGCAGATTCCAAAGGAACTTTTTGATTACGACATAACATCAGGCATATCCCCTCAGTGTATTGACAAATACAAGGAAGAACAGGGGTTGAACCCAATAACGAGGTGATAAGTGATGAAAGATGCTAAGAAATTTATGACAAGCAGGAAAAAGTTTGGTTCTGGAACAGTATTCCTTTGACATTTTGGCAGCGATACAAAGCCGAGCAAGAGGAATACATACAAGCCCTGGAAAAACGGGTGTTGAGGTATAAATATGGGAATCAAGCAATCGGTAAAGAATAAAGGAATCGAACTCTTAATAAGTAAGGGTATGTCATATGACGAAGCTGTTTGGAAAGTCGAGAAAGTATGCCTTGAAGCTGAAAAAGAGCTCTTGGAGAGATTAGAAAAATTGGGTGAGAAAGAATGAAATGTCCGAAATGTAACAATGAAATGGTTCCTGGCGGAATGGAATGGGGCAAAGGTATGTGCTACTTTTGCCAGGGATGCGGCCTGGAG
>CAYPZP010000044.1:7000-12033 GCA_964415285.1 uncultured Halomonas sp.
TACATTAACAGATATGCCAAAGGATGAAAAAATTAAAAAATTAATACATATGAAAGAACAATATGAACAAAAAATGAAAAATGGCAGTAAAAACAGGTCTTGATATTTGGCACGAATGTAACGAGGAAAGAAAATTGGCAGAATCGGAATGTGATTATAATGCAATTTTTGAAAAATATGTGTCCATAGATGTGCTGAAAGAAATGACACACGATGAAATTATTGAATTAATAGAAGATAACTGATTCTATGTAACTGAATGTGTGTAAATTGAGTAAAATCGGGTGAAAAGCCGATTATTATTGATGAAACCATGTAATTGGTATGTAACGCCCTTGCTGGAATTCTGTATTGGGCTGTAGCCGAAACGCATAATATGCGGTCAGCTTGGAATAACGCAGACTCGCTTCATTTAAGCCTTTCGGCTGTTAATTTGACTCCGCTTGCGCTCCGATACACCCCCTTCCATTCCGTTGTTCCCTTTCGGCAAAGACAAGTAGGCCGAAAGGCAAAAACGTGAGGTGATAAGAATGGAAAAAGTAATGGGTGAAAAGGTTGGCAGGTTTGAGATAAGTTTCTGGAGAAAAGAGGATACAAAGGCTGGAAAGAATGGATATGTGCCTGAAAGGGAACAACGGAATGGAATGGGGCAAAGGTATGTGCTACTTTTGCCAGGGATGCGGCCTGGAGCTGGATGTGTAAGAATGGCGAAAAAATACAAATATCAATATTGGCATATTATTCTGGAGAGTTATGATGATAGATTTCCTGCAGGGAGTTGTATAAGCAACAAATACAAAATGGATTATAGGTATTATGAAATTTTTAATCTTTCGATTGGAAAATCGAAGATTGTATGTGAAGTGGATTATATAGGTCGTACATTAACAGATATGCCAAAGGATGAAAAAATTAAAAAATTAATACATATGAAATAACAATATGAACAAAAAATGAAATTACCTATTTCCGCTAAATAAGGTAAAATATGGAAGTTTATTACTCCATTACAGTATCAAAAGGTTTATATTTACCTAAGTGTTTCACAAATAGGTAAAATGGAAAAGAAAAAGATAAGTTACAGAACAGGTGAGAAATCACTGACACCTGAGCAAGTGCGGAAGCTGTTAGAAATCATAGATGAATTCACTGATTTAGTTTTCTTCAAAACTGCGCTGAATTGTGGTATGCGTAGGGGTGATATTGTCAGGTTGAGGTGGAAAGACATCGATTGGGAAAAATGGTGTATTTCTTTTGAAGAGATGAAGAAAGACAGGGTTCATACTGTCTTTCTTAGTGAAGAAATGTTGATGGAACTGAAAAGGTTAAGGAACCAGAACGGGAACGAATATTATTTGTTTCCTGGAAGGTCTGAGAAAAAGAGGGGCAAAGGTCATATTTCTAGCAAGACTGCTTATAACAAGTATCAGATGTACTTGAGAAAGGCAGGAATACAACAACAAGATGAATTCAGGCCTTTTCACAGTCTCAGAAGCACTTGTATCAAACTGTGTCAAAGGGCTGGTTGGAAGAGAGAAGAGGCAGCGAAACACGTTGGTGATACTGTCAGGGTGATAGATGAGCATTATGCAACTCCTTCTGAAGAAGAAATGAAGGAAGCAGCAAAGACGAGGCCGATTATACAATGATAAGCGATGAAATATATGATATAAGACGAGAAATGTTAAGTTTGCGGGAAAAATTATACAATATTGCCAAAAAGATTGAAAAACTTGAAGGCAAAATATAGAATTGGTTTGTTGGGGTGGGGTTTGATAGTATGCCTCTGTTCCTCATCCCTTCAAACCTCAAAAAACAGGGGTGAAATAATGGCAAATGATGTGCAATGGAAAGAAGTCGAAGGTGAACTGAAAAAAGAGGGAAAGTTTGATTATTTGTTTCAAAAAAAAGAATTGGATGATAATGAACAACTTCTGAAAGATTTTCTGCAAAAAAATTTCTATAACAAAATATTAGAAGGTAGAGAGGATTTTGATGATCAGTTGTTTCAAAGTGGGTTTGCAAACATATCTGATTGGGATGATCTGAAAGGAAAAATACAAAAATGGTACAAGAAAAGACCAGATTACGATAATGAATCAAAACGAGTTCTTATGAAACTTGCCATGCCAGGCAAGGATCACCATAATTCAGCAACAGAAATCATCGTGAACTTCGTCAAAAAGCATGAGATTATAGTGACTTCTAACGATAATGAAAGGCAAGATATGTATGTGTATGAAGATGGTGTGTACACCGACAGGGGTTACAGCAAGATAAAAGAGCATTGTAGAAAGTTGTTGGGTGAAGCGTATAGAGACAACATCATCAGAGATGTAACTGAAAAAATCAAGGTGGACACACAAACAGACATCAATGAGTTTTTAAAAAAGGAGGAAAAAGAAAAAGTATGTTGCCAGAATGGCATAATTGATCTGAAATCAGGACAATTTGAGCCACACACAAGCAAATATGTGTTCTTCAACAAGATTCCTATCAAGTATGATCCTGAAGCTGATTGTCCTAATGTAAGATCCTTCATGAGCAGCATAGTTAGCAACCCTGCTGAGGATCTGGACATCATACAAGAGTTATTAGGTTATTGCCTCCTCAAAAATTACAAGATACCTAAGGCAATTATGTTATCTGGTTCCGGCAGGAACGGAAAGGGTACCCTCATGCAACTTATTAGGCATTTTGTAGGTGTTGAAAACACAACTGACGTTAGTTTGCATGCACTGGAAAACGACCAGTACGCTGCATCTGAATTATGTGGTAGGCTTGTATGTTGTTCAGGAGATTTGGATACCACAGCCCTCAAACATACTGGAATGTTCAAACAATTGACTGGCGGTGATGATATATACGCCAACAGGAAGTATAGGCAACCTATCAAGTTCAAGAATTATGCGAAATTGATTTTTGCAGCCAATCAAATTCCCGAAACAAGGGATTTGAGCCCAGCATTTTTTTCCAGATGGGTAATTATTGATTTCCCTTATGCATTCTACAGTAAGGAAGAGATAGATGAAATGTCAGATGAGGAAAAAAGAAACAAAAAAATAGCAGATAGAGAGATTGTAGACAGGATTTCTACTGAAAAAGAATTGTCAGGTATGCTGAATTGGGGCTTGGTAGGCCTGAAAAACATGTTGAAACAAGGAAACTTCAGTCACAGCCAAACGACCAAAGAAGTATACAGGAGATGGGTCAGAAAGTCTGACAGCACACAGGCATTCATAGACGAATTTGTCAGAACAGATTACGATGCTTGGGTAAGCAAAGAAGACTTTAGAAAAGCTTTGTCAAAGTTCTGTCAATATCACAAATTAGTGCAAGATTCTGAACCAATAATTAAGAGAAAATTGCAAGAAAGATTAGGTGTGATTGATGAACGAAAAACGTGTAACTACCAAGTTGTGAGAACATGGTCAGGAATAGACATTAAGTGGGATATTTTTGACCTAAAAACACCCAAAAAAATAGATACTATAGAACATAATAGTAGTGGTAGTAAGGATAATGTTTTGACAGGGATGTCAAGCATGTCGGGGTATTCCGAAAAGTCCCTATGGAGTATACCACCACCTTTTTTCAACTACCCTGTCAACCCTGACAACCCTGTCAAGATAGATAACTTATTTAAAAAAGAGGGGGTTGTTTTTTCGGTTTTTGAGAATATAGATTTAAAATATCTATATCATAGTATCAAGAATTGGCTAAAAAACAACCCAAAATCTACAATAAAGGAATATGATATATATTTCTTATTCTCTATTTTATGGTATTCAAGAGATAGCGTACAAAAGGTGATAGAGAAACTACTCGTGCGTGGTGAAATTTACTCACCTCGTTCGGGATTATACCAGAATTTAGACTAACAGGTGATTTAAAAATGTTTCGGAAAAAAAACACAGAAAAACAACATGAGGAAAACAAGAAAAAAGCTCAGCTGCAAGAAGCTGATCAAGACAAAAAAACAAAGGTCAATGACATAGATAACGAACCGCAATATGACCAGGGTCTTAATTTGAGCAAAATCAACGAAAAAGAGATACTTTGGTTAATCTATGAAGAGGTTAGGTATCAGAATTTGATTTTTGAGAAAGTTATGGGGGGTGAAAAAAATGAGAATGAAAGTAACAGTGAAGACTCCACCGAACAAAGCGGAGGAGACGTTGCAGAAACAACAGAGAACGCTACTGGGAGCAAAGAACGTAAGCAGAATAAGTGAACAGAAACTAATTGATGACAGAACATTCTACTGGATCGTTGAAGATGTTGATGAGAAAGAGGAAAAGAAACTGATCAAACGTCTTGCTAGGGCAGAATCAACAATGAAAACCATATTTCGTCAAGTGGTCAAGATAGTAGATTGGGTGAACAAGATGGAAGGAAAGACTAACAAAGGTTATGAGTGGATGAAGAGGGCTGTCAAAAAAAAGTTTCAGAAGAAATATGGTGGTGACGGTATCGATTTGGACAACATCTTGTGCCAGAAACACGACAAACCACAATATATTGAGTTGACCGACAGGGAATACTTTGAAAAAGAATTCCTGCCAAATCAACTGATCAATGTTGAAAGGCTTTAATCCTCTATCTTTTTCTTTGCTTCTTTGATTGCTTCAACTAACTTATCTGAGAATTTCTTAATTCCCCAGGTATAGCCTACAGCCATACCCACAACATAGCCAAAAAGAAACAAAGCCATGTACATTAATCCTATGTAATTAACTCCAAGTTCCATTATGTATCACCTCTTATTTTACCCCATTTTCTTGCTATAGAAAATATCAAGGGAAATAAACAACTTCCGAAATATGCCTCAACAGCAATCAAAAAAATTATGGGGTTATAAGTACCTGTAACCTTCATTATCCAAATTTCGAATACCAATAAAAAAATGGCAAGATTTGAAAAAATCATTGTCCCAAAATTCACAGTAGAATTATACTTATTGAACTTAGCAAGCTTGCTTAATTTATCATCTATTTCCTTTAAGAGTTGTTCATTTTTCATTTTCTTTTACC
>CAYPZP010000044.1:12133-19631 GCA_964415285.1 uncultured Halomonas sp.
TTGTCTCGCTTCACATACTGCATCTTGAGTGTATCATAACCTTCTTTACTGATGCACCATTTGTTGATGAACTTGAACGGAAAGTCCTGTTTGGTGGCGTGGTAATTCAGATCTCTTTTCCCGAACAAATACAACAATCTTTTCCTCTTTCTCCCATAGAACCCAGCATAACCCCTTTCAAAAGACAAGTATTGTTCACCTTTGGCATTTGTTCTCAATCTTGAACCTCTCTTGACATTGATTAATAATTCTGACCGATTCACTGCCAAACCCTTATTAAGCTCAAAAAAATCAGGCAAACAAATGATTATCACGTGGTTAAGATAACCCATTTCAGAGAAAAAGTCCATCAATTCCTTACTTTTTGATTCCATTGTTCTTTTGGAATCAAAATCTGATCTACCCTCATCAAACCATATAATTGATTTTTCAGGCAAATCACCTGCCCTCTGTTTCAATTCTTCACCATTGAAAACAATGTTTTGCGTGTCAAATGTTCTGTCATTCCTCGCACTGAGGTAACTTCCAATCTGACTAGCCAATGTACTCTTACCTGTTCTGACCATTCCAGAGCCACTGATTAACAAAACAAAATCATAATCTTTTCCCTGGTTGTAATGGACATAATCAAGCTGTTCTTTCAGCTTATCATCCATCCAAAACTCTTCTCCGTTTGCATCTTTCACATATACCATTATGTCACCTACCCATAGCGAATCTATAATCCTCGCCACGTTTGTACAACAACCCTGCCTCATTAAGAATTTTTCTCAGATCCAATTCGAACTGAAACAAGCCCTCGTGTAATTCAATACCAATCTCCCCTTTCATTGGTGAATTTGACCTCGCCCATTTGTTAACATCATTCAACAAATTCTTTCTTTGAGCATTCATTTTATCAAAATCTTTCATTTCAGTATATACTTCCTTGAACACTTCCTGCAATGCCTGAAACCAATTCCAAGCATCCATATTGAACTTGTAATGAGAAGCCAAACTTAAATTAGAATGTATTCGGTAGAAAGTTTGCAGTGTCATGTCCCACTGCGTTTCAGAATCCCAATTCTTGTTTGTCATTTTCGTTTATTTATGTCTTGCCAGGCCACCACAACCTAGCAAGACAATATCAAAAGAGGTGTCCTTTGTATTCCTCATATTTGGTTTTTTATTTTTATTTATTTCTATACTATGGAACAATAATATTTATATAATCTATAATCAAATAAATAATAAAATGGCAGACCCTTCCCTAGCAGAACAAATCAGAGGTGGAAGTAGAGAAGAGTATGTTGAAGAGAAAGATTTCATCAAAAAGATTGAGACAGATGAAGAAGTTGTGGAACAAGAACCTTCGGGGAAGACTACTACAACAAAAAAGACTTCTGGTGGAGGTGGGAGTGGTCGCAGGAACAGACCACCTCAAATTGAAGTGAAGGAACCCGCTGGCCGAGTTTCTGGATCTACGCTTGAAAAGATCAAGAGTGGTGAAGTTACTGAATTAACCCCTGACCAAATACAAAGAACTCAAACACCTTCTACAAGAACATTCACCGAGACGGGTAGGTTAAGACGTGTTGCTCCTCCACCATATAGACAAGAGTTAGGTGTTCCTGCAACCGCTGCAGGAAGGATTATAGAACAACAACGAATTTTGGACAGTTTAAGACGGAAACCTTTGACGACATCCGAGAGAGTTAGAAGAGTGAGTGGGGAAGTTGGAAGAGTGAGTCGTGCAATTGAAAGGTCAAGAAGACAAAGGGCACAACAAGTCAGGCAAGGTGATTTTCGAAGTGCTGAAGCTGCTGGTGTTGCACCGGATTTCTTTCTGAGAAAAGAATCACAATTGCGCTCAAGAGAAGCAAGGGGCGAAGTCCAACCTTTCCAAGCAACTGCAGAACGAAGCGCAATAACCGCAGGCAGAAATATATATCAAACAGGGAAACAATTAAGCCCATTAATTGCGGCTGGAACAGGAGTGGGATTATTATTCCCTAGTGTAAGACGAAGAGCCGCAGAAAGCGCAGGAGAAATAATCAGGGGCGGAACAGAATTTGGACGTAGACTTGTGACAGGCCAAGGTTTTCCCGGTGTTGGACAGGAAATTAGACAAAGACCTGGTACTGGAATAGGTATTATTGGATCAGAAGCGGTCATGGGTTTTGGAGCGGGTGCGGTGGGGACTAGACTTGGTAGGGCTGCATCACGTTCAGAAAGATTACAACAATTATTCAACCCTGGAAGGAGAGTTGTCGGAAGACGGCCTTTTGTTAAGACCGTTGATGATAGAATACCCGCAACAGGCACAGGAAGGGGGATAAGGGTTATTGGCGGAACACAAAGCGGTGCATTGCCAACCTCACAACAACTGAGATTTACAGAGGGTCAAGTATTACAACCGGTTTCAGCTCAACAAGGTTTGGTACCTAGGCGTGGTGGGACTGTTCAATTAAGAGCAGGTGATACACTAGAACAGGGATATTTTGCAGATCCTTTTGGCAGAGTGAGAACTAGTCGATTACAAGGGGGCGAAGGAACCAGAACTCCTAGTTTGGTTGATATTGCTACTGGAGATGTATCTTTTAGGCGACCACAGCAACAAATTCAATTTTTCCCTGAACAAACAATACCTAGATTACCCGAAAGTTTGAGCGATGTTAGGGCAGCCTTAAGATCTGATAGGCCACTGACCCCTAACCAAAAAAGGAGGTTGGAACAATACCAACTGCAACAAACACAACAATTTAAAACACCGGGATTTCCTAGTCAAGAAGCAGAAGTTACTCTGGCGCCAGGCGAAACAGTATTTTCTAGAAGGACAGGAAAAACTATTGTTACAAGACCTGAAACAGGAGAAAGAATACCTGCAGAACTATTTGAATCTGAGATAGTTGGTGGTAGAAGAACTCCTGTAGCTGCAAGAAGATTAGCTGCGCCTCAAAGACAAACAATTTTTAGTGATGAATTATCGAGACAATTAGATATTATCCCTAGCAGACGAAGGACACCGACAAGCCGTGCAGTTATACCGGGTGGAACTGTAGCATCGCCTTTTGCTACAACTGCAGCAAGATTTTCGAGATTGGGAAGACGACCTCGTACAACTAGACCCAGAACTACAACTACCGGCATGTCACCTTTTGCAACAAGTCCATCACGGAGCCCATCACAGGGACCATCACCAAGAACCACAGGAAGTCTGTCCTTGTTAGGGCCAACCTCACCTAGCGTTGCTCCAAGTCCATCACGAATCCCATCACAGGGACCATCACCTGTTGGATCACCCAGCCCCGGTTTAACTTCTCCGAGTCCGTCATCTGCCAGCCCATCACCGAGTTTTTTTCCTTCACCATCACCAAGAACAACATCACCAAGTCCTTCACCCACTCCAGGTCCTAGTCTGCCATTAGGAACTCCAAGGCCAACCCCTGGAACAAGAGGGGTTGGCACCACTCCCCAAAGAGGGCAAGCAAAGAGTTGGGATGTATATATCAGAAGGAAAGGAAAATATAGCAAGGTTGCAGATGACCTAGGTTTCAATCGTGCATTACAAGTAGGTTCAAACAGAGCCAGAAGCACATTGGCTGCAACTTTCCAGCTTAGGCCGGATACAAAACCCGCAAAAGGGCAACCGCTTAGGACAACACCGAGGTTGACTGATTTCAGGTTGCCAAAGAAGGGTAGCAAACTGCAACTAGCAGGTACTTTCACATTAGTAGAGAAACGTAACAGGAGATTAGCTTCGCCTCGTGAGGTAGTAGATATTCAACGAAAACGAAAAAGGAGATGATATTATGGAAGAAAAAGTCAAGTTCAACGATTTGTCAGGGGGCTTGAAATTTTTGATAGTTATGGGCGGCTTGACAGGTTGTTACATAGCTTTCTGGTTCCTAGTGGGAATAATACAAGGAATCATAATAGGGGGATATTAACATGCCATGTTACAAAACCAAAAAGAAAAATAAATCGTACAAAAAGAAATACAAAAAAGACAAGGATAATCTGCTATAATGGGGTTTTTTTCAAATATAAAAAAAACGATTGTCGACAGTTTTGACATCGAGAAACAGGAACAAAAGAAACGTGAACTCATCATAAGAGAAAAAGAAAAACAAAAAAGGTTGCAAACAGAGTATGAATTGTTATCAGAAAAGAAGAAAACACAACAATTACAGGATAAGATAAGGAAACAAAAACCCAAGGATGACAATCCTTTCTTCATGCAACAAAACAAACAAAACAAAGGATTACTATGAAACCACCAAAATACGCACAGAAAAACGCACAGAAAGCCTTGAAATGTATTAACCAGGGTAGTACTGCAATGACAAAGAAAGGCAGAGAAAGGGCACGACAGTTAGCGAAAGGTGGCAACCTATCACAAGATGATTTGAAAAGCATATCACAATTTGAACGGCACAAGAAAAATGCTAGTTATTCGGGTTATCTTTGTGATGATAAGGGTGCTGTAGCTTGGTTGGGTTGGGGCAACAGCCTGAAAAATAAGAAAGGCGTGCCTGATTTCAGTAATTGGGCACAGAAAAGAGTTAAATGAAAATGGAAAATAATGATCAATTAATCAAGGCAGTACAAACACAACAAGCGGCTTCTACTGATGAGATATTCAAGGCACCAATGCACACTTATGGCAGTCACGCTATAATGATGTTAACCAATCCTTCTGATGATCTATTCATGTTGGAGTGCGAATTGCGTGGTCTGAAACCTGATTCAAATAATAATCCTCAACCAGTTGCCGAACCTCTGATTAACAAGGATGGTGCGCACAAGGTGATTGGGTTATTGAGGGCAAGGGCGCACAAAATACAAATAATGGGTCATATATCAGAACAAAGTAAAAGCAAGGAAATCGTCAGTATGGGTGAAGTATTGATACAAGAACTAATGATCAACAAGAACGAGTTTGATGTCAAGAGCGATGTTGACAGGAGTTATGTTGTTCAATTAGCGACAAGTTATTATGAAAGTATACTTGATAGCAGCCTTAATGGGGGCAATAGGGATTTTTGGGGCAAACAGAGAGTTGAGACTACAGCTCAACAAACACCCCAGGTTAGTACAGGGATTTTGAACAAACTTAATCCGTTCAAATAAACGAGGTGTAAATGATGGATGTAAACGCAATCATGGGTGTAATACTCAACATACTGGTATTTGTAGTAGTAGCAGGTTTGGTGGTGGGGTCAATAGCCGGTGCAATATACTGGATTAAGAAAAGGAAAATGTACATGCAATATGACATAGTCATATTCAAGAAAGACAATTTTGGCAACATTCACAAGGAAAAGGATTGGGGCGGCATATTCACTGACAAATTAACGGGGAACAAGAGGTTTTATTTGAGGAAAAACAAAGGTGCAAGCCTGAACCCAGATTATATCAGACCAGTTCCGCAAAAAAAAAGTCATCGTGAAGTGGTGTACCTTTTTCAGACAGGGTTGAAGAATTTCTCAATCCTGAACATGAAAATAGATCCTAACGACAACCTAAAAGTGAAATTGTCTGAACAAGATGTTAACTGGGGATTGGCTGAATGGCAACGACTGAAAGCACGTCACGAGAACCAGGGTCTGAAACCATACATTGGTTTCATCGGTTTGGTGATTTTCGGGATATTAATCATGATAACGCTTGTGTTTGCGATCAAGACTTTCGGCGGAGAGTTCAGCAAGATTGGCCCGATGTTAAGTGACATGAAAGACATATCACATAACCTCATGCAAGCGCATACAGGAACTGCAGTACAATGATCAACAAAAAATTTATTTTAATTTTTGTATCTCTTGTTTTGTTAGTTGGAAATGTTTCGGCATTAGGAACTTGTGAATTAGGTAAGGAAGAATATAACAAAGGGGAAACAGCAGGATTTGTATGCACCTGTACAAAGGTTCCAGAAGAGAATCAAGAGGGTTATTTTCTATGGCAATTAAATAATGGAACTATATTGAGAAACGAATCGACTAATTCTCTTAATTGTATTGATAACATATTCGTAGATAGTTACACTTTCGATTTTGTGAACGAAACTGGCACAGTAGAGTTTGTGACAGAATCAAACGCTTGGGATGATCCTGATGACATCATTTTGGATGATTATGACGTTACTTCAGCAGGTATATATGATTGTATTATCCAGAACATAGAACTTTCTCAAAGTATTAATCTTGGTGAAATTGGCGCTGCTAGATTCGACGTTATTGATGCTAGTAGCGGTTCACCTTTGGTTGGTGCAAGATGCACAAGCGATATATATGATGCCTCTGGGTTACCTTTGCTAAATGAACCTTATGGCATTGGTTCACCAGGTAGGACAACTTATTCTGAAGGAGAGGTAGGTTTTCAACGGAAATTCGATGAATATATATGGAATACTAACACTACGTACATAGCTGAGTTTCATTGCTACTGCACGGATAGCAACGGTGACACGATATGTTATACACAAGACGATGGCCAACCAACTGAATTCAAGGCATGCACGATACGTTCGGAATTCTCGACTAATGGTAACGATTATAGGCAGTTAAACGATCCTGGGTTCCTGCCTGGGATATTGATAATTATACCTTTGATTATGGCGGCCATATTCATGGCGGGTGTGTTTTTTGTGGGGAGAGAACATTGGCCGTTGCAGATAGGGTTGTTCATATTAAGTTGTTTCAGTGTTTTTGGCAGCATTTGGTGGGGGTTGCAGATGCTGGATAAATACTTCAACATTCCACCATTATCTGAATCAATAACATATTATGTCTATGTTTTTGGTTTGGTTATATTTGGAATAATTATCTATTTCCTCACGTTCATATTTGGAAAATTGAACCAAGGAATGAGCAAAGGAAAATGAAAAAACGTAATGGTAGCAGGATATATGCAGTTCCAGAACTTGTTGATGAGATGGAAAGTTTTGGGAAAAAAAAATGCGATGCGCAGCGTGAGATAGTTAAGTTGGCGAGGATTGGCAAACAAATAAGCAAATTATACGAAAATGTCTATAAGAAAAAATAAGAAGGGAATCATGTTGAACATATTGTCGGTAGTATTAATGCTATTTTTCTTATCTATAGCAGGTTTTGGGGCATACTTTGCTTTCGACACCATGATAACCGAAATGCGAGAGACGGAAGTGTTTGGGGATAACAATATGTCTGATCAAGCATTGAGCGATACAAGTGCTGTTGCCAACAAGTATGACATGGCATTTTTTGGGGTGTTCATAGGAGTAATACTTGCGATGGCTGTCTTAGGTTACATGATAGGAGGGAATGTTTTATTAATGGTCATATATTTTATAGTGCAAGTAGTACTAGTAATATTGAGTGTAGTCATGGGGCATGTGTGGGAGAGAATGACAAGCGCAAGCATATGGGGTACGACAATCAGCAGCTTTCCCATCACTAACCACATACTAGGGCATTTCCCGGTATACATGGCTATTATGTCTGGTATTGCTATATTGGCAATGTTAATCAAACCGATCACA
>CAYPZP010000045.1:0-19527 GCA_964415285.1 uncultured Halomonas sp.
TACACGGCTCTGAACACTCTTTCCCTACACGACGCTCTTCCGATCTCCGGCCAGCGCGTCGAGCGCGGAGAGGTCATCGCCCGCGTTGGCGCGACCGGACGGGTCACCGGCGCCCACCTGGACTGGCGCATGAACCTTGGCTCGACGCGAATCGACCCGGCGCTGCTGATGGACGGTCCGCCGCCGGAGTCCGAGCGTGCCGTCGACTGAGCCGCGGCGGTCCGCCGCGACGCGCATCGCCCTGGCGGCGGCCCTGATTGCACTGCTCGCCGGCTGCGCGGCAGGCGGGCGTGAACCCGAGTCCGACGAACGCGGCCTGGGACCGGCCGAGCGGGTGGCCGCGCTGCTCGAGGGTCGTTACTCCGGCACCGTATCCGGCGCCCAGGGTGGGGCACGGGTGCGCGTCGATGCCGCGGTGGAGCGCATTGCCGCCGAGGGGGTTTTCGTGCGCCTGGATCAGACCCGTGGCGACGAGCCGGCGCGGTCGTTCCGGCTGTTGTTTCAGCCCACGCGAGTCGCGACGCGGCTGAGCGGTCGCTTCGCGCCGCTCGATGCCGCCGGCGCGGCGATCGGCGCCTGCCCGCTGACGGTTTCGGTGCGCTCCGACGGGTTCGTCGCCAGCACCGATGCAGCGACCTGCCGCTTCGGTCAAGACGACGGCGCGCGTGCATTGGTCAAGGAGATCGCACACGACGGCCAGCGCCTCGTGATTGCCGATCGGATCGTCGATGTCGACAGCGGGTCCCCGGTCGGGGACGACCGGGTGCTGGAGCTGCACCGGGTGCGCACGTTCACGGGATGGTCCGGCGTGCGCGATGACGCCGCGAGTGCGTGGCGTGTTTCGCAGCCGCTGCAGGTTCGCTCCGACGGCAGCGAACACCGGCCGGTCGATGCCGCCGGGGTGCCGTTGGGTTTTCTGCTCGAGCTCGCGCCCCATCGCGTGCGCCCCGACGAACCTCCGGTGCTGCGCCTGCGCGTGTTCGATGAGCGTAGCGGCGCACTGCTGGCGCAGTCCTGGGCCGACCCCGGTCTCGGCAGACTGGGCGTGGCACTGCCGGAATTGCAGGTCGGACTGCGCGCGGCGGCGCCTCGCGGCCGGAGTCGTTAGGCAGGCCCTGAAGCGCCCTGCAGGGGCGCGGTGCGAAACGCGTTTCGCACCGCGTGATTCAGCGGTTCCCCGGGGCGGTGCGGGACCGAGATGACGCGCACCCATCCGTTGTGGTCCGTTCCAAGCGCTGATATACTTGTCGGCTTCCCGCATTGGCGGGATCTTGCTCCACGGCGGGTCGCTGGACCCGACCGGGGGCTTTTCCGGTTGCCCGACCACCGTTCGACGGCGGTCCGGCGGCCGGTCAAACCGAAAGGAGAACATCGAGTTGAGACACTACGAGATCGTGTTTCTGGTCCACCCTGACCAGAGCGAGCAGGTCCCCGGCATGCTCGACCGGTACAAGTCGGTCGTCGAATCCAACGGCGGCAGCGTGCACCGTTCGGAGGATTGGGGCCGCCTGCAGCTGGCCTATACCATCGACAAGCTGCACAAGGCGCACTATCTGCTGCTGAACATCGAGTGCGACGCCGCGACGCTCGAGGAACTGGAGGGCATCTTCCGCTTCAACGACGCCATCCTGCGCCACCTGACGGTGCGCCGGAGCGAAGCCGTCACCGAGCCGTCGATCATGCTCAAACGCAAGGAAGAGAAGGACGAGCGCGAGTCGCGTCGCAGCCGGCCGGCGGACGAAGGCAACAGCGACCGCAGCGAAAAAAGCAGTAGTGAAACCACCAGCGAAGACGATCGCGGCAACGACGATCGCAGCAAGGACGATCGCAGCAAGGACGATCGCAGCAAGGACCAGCCGAAGGCTGACGATGAATCGTCGTCTGACGACAACGAGTCCGCAACCGAATCCCAGGAGGCTTGACAGTCATGGCCAAGTTCTTTCGACGCCGCAAGTACTGCCGTTTCACCGCCGAAGGCATCACCGAGGTCGACTACAAGGATGTCGACCTGCTGAAGGATTTCGTCGGCGAAACCGGCAAGATTATTCCCAGCCGCATCACCGGGACCAAGGCCCGCTACCAGCGGCAGCTGTCGACCGCGGTCAAGCGCGCCCGCTACCTGGCGCTGCTGCCGTACACGGATAATCACTAGGCCCACCATGGAACTGATTCTTCTGGAAAAAGTGCATAACCTGGGCGACCTCGGCGACACCGTGACGGTGAAGTCCGGCTACGGCCGGAATTTCCTGCTGCCGCGCGGCAAGGCCGTGCCGGCGACCAAGGAAAACAAGGCCAAGTTCGAGGCCGAGCGCGATGAACTGCAGCGACAGGCCGACGAAAAGCTCGCCTCGGCCGAGGCACGCCGCGAAGCGATCGATGGACTGGAAGCGGTGATTTTCAACGTCAACGTTTCGCCCGAGGGCAAGCTCTACGGTTCGATCAGCGCCCGGGAAATCGCCGACAAGCTGACCGACATGGGTTATCCGGTCGAGAAAGCGGAAGTTGATCAGCCCGATGGTCCGATCCGTGAGACCGGCGAGTACACGGTCGGCCTGATTCTTCATGCCGACGTGATCACCGAGGTCCGCATCGAGGTACACGGCGAAGAAGTCTGAGTGACGGAATTCGCGTCCGGCGCGTCGTGAACCGCGTCCGGGCCAAGGGTACACTCTGTTGTCGGACGCCCAGCGTCCGACGCTTCAAGTCAGATCTCGATCAGGCAAGCGCTTCGCGCGCCAGCGCGATTTCATCCGGAGGCCGACCGAAAACGTGGCAGAGCCGCGCATCACACCGCTGAACCCGGTTCGCCAGCCGCCCAACTCGCTGGAGGCTGAGCAGAGCCTGCTGGGTGCGCTGATGCTGTCCGAGCATGCCTGGGACAAGGTGGCCGACCGGCTCGGCGAAGGCGACTTCTATCGCGAGACCCACCGCCTGATCTTCCGCGCCATCGGCGAACTCCAGCACGAGCACCAACCATCCGACGCGGTGACGGTTGCCGACTGGTTCGCGCGAAACGACCTGCTGGATCGGGTCGAGGGCGGCGCCTACCTGACGATGCTGGCCAACGATACCCCGGGCACGTCGAACATTCTCGGCTACGCCGAGATCGTGCGCGAGAAGTCGATCCTGCGCCAGCTCATCGAGATCGGTACCGACGTCGCCGATTCGGCCCTGCAACCCAGCGGAATTTCGAGCAAGGAGCTGCTCGAAGCGGCCGAGCGCAAGATGTACGCGATTGCCGAGCAGGGGATGCGTGCCGGTTCGAGCTACCAGCACGTCAAGGATGTGATGTCGCGCGCGCTGGATCGACTCAACGAGTTGCAGGACAACGCCGGCGACATCACCGGGGTGCCGTCGGGCTTCGTCGAGCTGGACCGCCGCACGGCCGGGTTGCAGCCCACCGACCTGATCATCATTGCCGGTCGTCCGGCGATGGGCAAGACCAGCTTTGCGATGAATATCGCGGCCAGCGCGGCGATCAAGGCAAAGGTCCCGGTCGCGGTGTTCTCGATGGAAATGTCCGATCTGCAGCTGGTGCTCCGGCTGTTCTCGTCCTGGGGCCGGATCGATCAGAACAAGTTGCGGACCGGCAAGCTCGACACGCCGGATTACGCCAACCTGCAATCGGCCATGAACGTATTGAAGAAGGCCGATATCTTCATCGACGAAACGCCGGCGCTCTCGCCGACCGAGCTGCGCGCGCGCGCGCGCCGCATGAAGCGAGAGCACGATATCGGCATGATCATGATCGACTATCTCCAGCTGATGCAGGTGCCGGGGAACAACGAGAATCGGGCGACCCAGATCGGTGAAATATCTCGGGGTCTCAAGGCCTTGGCGAAGGAACTCAAGGTCCCGGTCATTGCGCTGTCTCAGCTCAACCGGGCGCTCGAGCAGCGACCGAACAAGCGTCCGATCATGGCCGACCTGCGCGAGTCGGGCTCGATCGAACAGGATGCCGATCTGATCCTGTTCATCTACCGCGACGAAGTCTACAACGACGACTCGCCGGACAAGGGCAAGGCCGAGATCATCATCGGCAAGCACCGCAATGGTGCGACCGGTGAATTCATGCTGCACTTCGAAGGCGAGTACCTTCGCTTCCGAGACTACGTCGAGGACCGCTACGGCATCGACGACCAGGCTTGAACGGAACCCGGCGGGGATGTCGCTTCCCTGCCTGGACATCGGGCGTCCAGTCTCACCTGAGGACACGAAGGGCACGAATGGCAAACCACGACTCGCATGTCCCGGCGATCGAATGAGCGTTTCATTTCCACGACCCGGCGCGCCGAGCCGCGGCCGCTTCGGACCGATCGCTCCGTCCCGGCGGTGCGCGAAGTCGAGCGATGGCCGCGCTCTCCCGGCCGTTCTTCCCCTGCTTCGTGCATTCATCGATTTCGACCTGTTGCACTCTTCGAACCCTGACTCCTGCAAGGAAACCTGACCATGGCCAATACCCGCATCGAATCCGACAGCATGGGCGAGCTGAACGTCCCGGCCGACGCGCTGTGGGCTGCGCAGACCCAGCGCGCGATCGACAATTTCCCGATCTCGGGGCAGCCCATGCCCGAGGCGTTCGTTCGCGCGCTGGGGCAGGTGAAGCTCGCTTGCGCGCGAGCCAACCAGAAGCTCGGACTGATGGACGAAGCCGTCGCCGACGCCAGTGCTGCCGGGGCCGCGCGGGTCGCCGAAGGCGAGGTGACCGAGCATTTCCCGATCGACATCTATCAGACCGGATCGGGCACCAGCTCCAACATGAACGCCAACGAGGTGATCGCCAATCTCGCGCGGCAAGCCGGCCATGACGACATTCACCCCAACGATCACGTCAACATGTCGCAAAGCTCGAACGACGTGATTCCGACGACGATCCAGGTCTCGGGCTGCCTGGCAGCGCGCGAGCAGCTGCTACCTGCGCTGGAGCATCTGGAATCGACGATTCGCGGCCGCGCCGCGGAACTGGCCGAGACGGTCAAGACCGGCCGCACCCACCTGATGGATGCGATGCCGGTCACCTTCGGCCAGGAACTGGGCGCATGGGCGAGCCAGATCGCCTCTTGCCGGGCGCGTATCGAGTCGGCGCTGGGTCGGCTGAAGCGCCTGCCGCAGGGCGGTACCGCCGTGGGTACCGGGATCAACGCCCCGGCCGAGTTCGGCCCGGCGGTAGCCGAAGAGCTCCAGGCCCTGACCGGGTTCGGATTCGAGTCCGCCGCCGACAAGTTCGAGGGGATCGCTGCGCAGGATGGAGCGGTCGAGCTGTCCGGGCAGCTCAAGACGCTGGCTGCGGTGATGATGAAGATCGCCAACGACCTGCGCTGGATGAACTCCGGTCCGCTGGCCGGCCTGGGAGAGATCGAACTCGAGGCGCTGCAGCCCGGTAGCTCGATCATGCCGGGCAAGGTCAATCCGGTCATCCCCGAGGCGACCTGCATGGTCGCGGCCCGAGTGATCGGAAACGATGCGACGATCACCGTGGGCGGCCAGTCCGGCAACTTCCAGCTCAACGTCATGCTGCCCGTGATCGGCGCCGCGCTGCTGGAAAGCCTGAGCCTTCTGACCAACGTCAGCCGCTTGCTGGCCGACAAGGCGATCGGGACCTTCAAGGTCCGGGAAGACAACATCAAGGCTGCGCTGGACCGCAATCCGATTCTGGTCACGGCGCTGAACCGGGTCATCGGCTACGAGAAGGGCGCCGCGACCGCCAAGCAGGCATACCAGCAGGGTCGGCCGATCATCGACGTGGCGATGGAAACCACGGGCATGAGCCGGGACGAGCTCGAGAAGCTGCTCGATCCGCTGAAGCTGGCGCAGGGCGGCGTGTCGGAATGAGCGGCGGGACGGTCAAGCCGTCGATTGCCGCCGGCGCCGGCCTGCAGGAGACCTTCGCGCCCGACAACGCCTGTTTCGGCTGTGGGCCGGCGAACGCACAAGGCCTGCGGATCAAGTCCGTGCCCGACGGCGACCGGGTCGTGTGTCGCTGGACTCCGGAGCCGCACCACGAGGCCTTCCCGGGCGTGCTCAACGGCGGCATCATCGGCGCCATCCTGGACTGTCACTGCAACTGGACCGCGGCCTGGCATCTGATGCAAACGCGTGAGCTGGACGTTCCGCCTTGCACGGTGACCATGGAGTTCACGGTCAAGCTTCGACGTCCGACCCCGTCGGACGCCGAATTGACGCTGATCGCCTGGCCTGCCGGAGTCGACGGCGATGTCGTGACCGTCGAGTCCGAGCTGTACGCCCGCGACAAGCTCTGTGATCGTTGTACCGGGCGTTTCGTTGCGGTGCGCCCCGGGCATCCGGCGTACCACCGCTGGTAACCGCGATGAAACGCATCACCGGATTGATTGCGCTGGTTCTGGTCGCCTGGCTGGCGATGGAAAACCCGCTGCCGTTCGCTCCGGATCCGGAAGCTCCGACCTCGACCGTGCCGTCGAACGCGGGGCCGATCATCCCGGACGTGGCGGTGCGCGATGTCGACGGCCGCGTCGCGTGGCGTGGAGACGTGGATCTCGGACCGGCAATCGAGCGAATCGAGCGCGGCGAGCGGGACCCGCATCGCAACGACGGGGAAGTGTTCTCGAACCGGGAGCGCCGACTGCCCGATCGGCCGCGCGGATATTATCGGGAGTTCGTCGTCCGCACGCCGGGTATCCGCCATGCCGGCCCGCAGCGCCTGGTCATCGGTCGTCGGGGCGAGGCCTGGTACACCGCCGATCATTACCGGAGTTTCCTTCGCCTGGACGTCGAGGTGCATCCGCCGT
This sequence comes from uncultured Halomonas sp., assembly GCA_964415285.1. GTDB lineage: Bacteria > Pseudomonadota > Gammaproteobacteria > Xanthomonadales > Wenzhouxiangellaceae. The sequence goes on from CAYPZP010000045.1 coordinate 6,768, forward strand.
GAATGACCTCGATCTGGACGCGCGCAGCGGGATCATCCGCCTGGAAGACCGGTGGTCTGCGGTGCAGGTGGTCGAGCGGCTGACTGCGGCCGGCTATCGGGCGGTGCGGGTGGACCGCGCGCCGGTGTTCGACAAGGCCACGTTGATGCATGCGCTGTACCAATCGCTGGCGTTGCCGGCCTGGTTCGGCTTCAACCTCGACGCGCTGGCCGACTCGCTTGCGGCGCTGGATGCGCGCGACGGGCGCCGCTGGGTGCTGGTGTTTCAGGATTTCGATGTCCTGGAGCGCTCCGATCCGGAACTGGCCGAAACATTCTGCGAGATCGTCGATGAAGCCGCCGCGTTGCCCGAAGCGGGGTTGGCGGCGGCGGTGCTGCTTCCCGGGACGCCGCGCCGCATCGACTGATCGCTGATGCCAGCGCTGCCGACACGAACGCCGGTTCGCGCCCGGTGTGGGAGGCAAGGGGCGCAGGCCGACGCCGACGGGGGGAATCCGTTAGCCTGATGCCATGGACATCGAATCGTTTCGAGCCGAAATCGAGCGCCTGATCGTCGAGCTGGCCGAGCAAAGCGAGCAATCGAAGGAGTCGCAGGCCCCGGTGGTGCTGGACCAGACGCGCCAGGGGCGCCTCTCGCGCATGGACGCGATGCAGGGCCAGGCCATGGCGCAGGCCACTGAAGTCCGCCGGAAGCACCGGATCGCCGCGCTGCGAAACGCGCTCAAGCGCATCGACGCGGGCGAATACGGCGAATGCATCGAGTGCGGAGAGCCGATCGCCGAGGCCCGGCTGCGTTCTGATCCGGCGGTGACGCGCTGCATCGATTGCGCCAGCCAGCACGAGGGCGGCCCGGCATGAGCTCGTGTTCCACGCTGCGCGCTGCCGAGACGAGCCGGGCTGGTCGCGGGAGCCGGACTGGTTCGCCGAAGCAATCGTCCATCGCTGAATCCCGCGCCGTGCCCCGGTCCGGAGCCTGTGCATGAACTTCGTGCGCGTGCTGCCCGTGATCTTTTCGATGTTGCTGCTGGGTGCGCATTTCTACCGCGCAGGGAGCGTCGTGGTGGCATCGGTGATCGCGGCGCTGCCGCTGGCCCTGCTGATCCGTCGAGCCTGGATTGCGAGGCTGTTCCAGGTGGTTCTGGTTCTGGGTGCCCTGGAGTGGTGCCGCACGCTTTTCACGATCGCGCAGATGCGGATCGCATTCGATCAGCCCTGGTGGCGGATGGCGTTGATCCTCGGCGCAGTGGCGCTGTTCACGGGCTTGTCGGCGCTGGTCTTTGAGTCTCGCGGGCTGCGCGAACGGTATCGAACGTTGTCGCGCCGGGTCAAGCCGAGGCGTCGGATTCGAGATACCTGAGATAGGTGTCGGGGTCGGGGCGGATGCGGTAGTTTTCCGCCACTTCGACGAATCGGACCGTGCCCTTGTCGTCCACCACGATCACGGTCGGTAACGCTGCGTCTGCCGGGTAACCCGCCAGCCCCAGGCCGGCCGGCGTGGCGCCGACCGCCTCGATGCCGAACTGTTTCGCGACCCGGTTGCCGGGATCGCGGAGAAATCGTGCCGGGATGGAAAACCTCGAGGCGATGTCCCGGGTGGACTGCTGCGGCTGACTGCTGATGAACCAGAGGTTGGCCCCCATACGGGCAACCTTGCGCCACGAGGCCGCCAACTCGTGAATCTGCGCCGTGCACAGCGGACACCAGTTGCCGCGATAGAACAGCAGAATGCCCGGCTTGCCCTCGAGTGCCTCGCGGTGGACCGGGTCGCCCTCGACGTCTTCGAGTTCGAAGTCGGGTAGTCGTTGGCCGGGCACCGGTGCGCCGTCGGCTGCAGGTTGCCTCGAGTACCAGTTCAGGTAGGCCAGCCATCCGGCCAGCGCCAGCATCGCGCCGATCAGAAACGGCTGGTGTGCGTCACCGTGGTTGTACACGGCGCTCATCGCCAGCACCGCGCCCAGACCCGATCCGATCGAGACCAGCACCGGATGTGGATCGGTGCGTGCCGGTTTGGCCGCGGCCAGCCAGAAAAAGAACGCCAGCGGGGCCGCGACGGCCAGCATCAGACCGGCCGGCGCGATCCACGGAACCGGCAGCGTGAACGCGTAGCCGGCGACCACCAGCAGGGCTGCCAGCAAGGATAGATACAGTGAAATGAACCAGCGTTTCATGACGCGCGCACCTTCTTCGGGAATGCCATTGTCGCGCACCCGGGGGCTCGCGCCCGGGCGAACGAGTTCAGTCGGCCGAGGGCCATCGCTTTCGGGGCGGCAGGCGAACCGCGTGCCGCGCGATGTCTTGCCACGGATCCGGGATCCGCGCGAGTCGCCGGAACAGGTTGTCGATGCGGTACTTCCGGGGCGAGAGACTGCTGCGACCGACTTCGTCCCAGCGCAGCGGCGTGGCCACCGGCGCGCGCGGCCGGGCGCGCACGGCGTAGGGTGCCACGGAAGTCTGGCCGTAAGCGTTTCGCAGGTCGTCGAGGAACACGCGCTTGCCGCGCTTGCTCTTGCGTTGTTCGACGGTCATCAGGTCGGGATTCTCCGCGGCCACGCGACGGCAGAGCGCATGCGTGAAATCGCGCACGGTGTCGAATTCCTCGCTTCGATCCAGCGGGACCACGATGTGCAGACCGCGCGAGCCGGTGGTCTGCACGTAGGACGGCAGATCGAAACGCTCCAGCCCGTCGCGCAGGTGCCGGGCGGTGGTCTGGACCTTGCCGAAATCATCGTCCGAGGGATCCAGGTCGAAGATCATCCGGTCAGGATATCGGGGCCGGTCGCAGCGAGACAGTGCCAGGTGCGGCGTGATGCAGCCCTGATCTGCGAGATAGACCAGCGTGGCGACTGAGTCGGCAACCACATAGGTGACCTTGCCGTCTTTCTTCGGCAGCGTTGCGCGCGCGATCCAGTCGGGGAAATGATCGCCGATCTGCTTCTGGAAAAAGCCGTCGGAGTCGATGCCGTCGGGATACCGGTGCATGCTCAATGCGCGATCGCGGTAGTGGCGCAGGGCGGTTTCGCCGACGCGGGCGTAATATTTCGCCAGGTCGAGCTTGCTCAGGTCGTCGTCGGGAAACAGCAGCTTGTCGGGATGACCGATCCCGATCTCGCGCCCCCCGATCTCGAGTGTGCGCGAGTCGTCCTCAGGCATCGGGCTTCTCCCGAACCACGTCGGTCGGCTTCTTGTCGCGCCGGAGGCCAAGGAAGCGCGGGTGGCGCAGCTTGCCGCTGCGGGTCCATTCGGTAAAGGCGAATTCGCCTACGAACTGCGGTTTCACCCACGTGGCCCCCCGCTGTGACGGCTCTTCGGCGAACGGGCAGTCATCGACGCTGATCCGATCCAGGCGGTTTCGGAACTCGCGCAGGAACTCGTCGTCGTAACCGGTCCCGACCTTGCCGGCGTAGCACAATTCGTCGTCCGAGAAATATCCGACCAGCAACGCACCGAACCCGACGCGCTCGCCCCGGGGTTCGGTGAAGCCGCCGATGACCAGTTCCTGGCCGCGGCTGCATTTGAATTTCAGCCAGTCACGCGAGCGGCCTTGACGGTATGGCGAAGCGGCGCGCTTGGCGATGATGCCTTCCCAGCCTTTCTTGCAGGCCTGCTCGAAGAACGCTTCGCCCTTGCCGTTGCGGTGCGCCGTGAAACGCAGCGGCCCTTCGAAACCAAACTGCGACCGCAGCAGCTTCTTGCGCGACCTGAGCGATAGCTCGTCGAGCATGAAGCCGTCGAAATAGGGCAGGTCGAAGAGGTAGAAATAAACCGCCATGCGCTGGGCGCGCGCCTCATCAGCGTCGTCGATCTTCATGCGCTGCTGGAGCCGGGAGAAGCTGCTGACACCGCCTTCGAAAGCGACGACTTCGCCATCGATGACGAAATCGTCGACCGGTTGCTCCGTCAATGCATCGACGATTTCCGGGTAGGTGTCGTTGGCGCTCTTCCGGTTGCGCGTCAGAAGTCGGACGCGCTTGCCTTTACGAAACGCCAGCAGGCGCTCTCCATCGAGCTTGCGTTCGTAGATCCAGTCCGGATCCGAAAAGCGTTTCTCGGTCAGCGTGGCCAGCATGGGAGACAGCCATTCGGGATGCTCGCTGCGCCAAAGCGCATCGCGTTGCTCGGCGTCCAGTGCGTCGCGCCAGTCGTTCATTCGGCGTCGCCTTCCTGTTCCGAGATCTCGGGCGTGGTGCGTCCGCTGGCAACCGATTTCGGCTCGGTCGACACCGGGTTGCGTCGGGCGTCGGCGGACTCGTCGTCGGTCTTGACCAGGAGCCAGTTGGCTTTCTTGCCGGATCCTGTGCGGTGCAGCGCGTAGCCGCCTGAAATCTTCTCGCCGTCGAGCTCGACCAGCAGATGGCCGTTGTCGAGGGCTTGTTCCAGCGGCTGCAGTTCGCCGTCCTTTTCGGTGATGTTGCGGAATGCGCCTCGATCCCAGATCATCACCGTGCCCGCGCCGTATTCGCCTTCCGGAATCACGCCCTCGAAATCGGCGTATTCGAGCGGATGATCCTCGGTCGGGATCGCGAGCCGCTTGTCGCGAGGATCGGTGGAGGGTCCTTTCGGGACCGCCCAGGATTTGAGCGTCCCGTCGATTTCGAGCCGGAAGTCGTAGTGCAGACTGGAAGCGTCGTGTTTCTGGATCACGAACCGGGGCTGACGGGAACCGCGTTTGCCGCGCTTGCCGTCGGGTTCGGATGTGCGATCGAAGTCTCGCTTGTCGCGATAATCGTCGACTGGCATGCCATCGCTCCATGCGGGCACGACTTCACGATATCAGAATTGCCGGGGCTGCGTCGGGTCGTGCCATTGGATCGGGTCGATTCCGAAGCAGCGCTGCATCTCCCGGTAGAGCTCGGGGTGCCGCTTCCGGAGCTGGCGCGGTTTTTCGAAGAAGGTTTCGACCAGCACGGCGAAGAACTCGGCCGGGTTGGTCGCTCCGTAGTGGTCCATGACCGTCTTGACGCTCCGCGCCGCGTTGCGCTGCAACTCGTCGAATGCCGGCTGCATTGCACGCGCCCAGCTCACATACTGGCTTCGCTGCTCCAGCATCGGCGCGCCGTCCATCGCACCGTCGGCCTCGTCGAGCTTGTGCGCGAATTCATGCAGGATCACGTTGTGCCCGTCGCGGAGGTCGCGCACGCCGTGATGCGCCGAGTCCCAGGCCAGCACCAGCGGGCCGCGCTTCCAGGATTCACCGAGCCGGGCCGGTCGCCCCACCCGTTCGACCCGACCCTCCTGCACCCGCTGTTCCGAAAAGAAGGTGCTCGGGTAGATGAGGATCGTCGTGAAGCCGGCAAACGCCAGATCGTCGCGGCCCAGCAACAGCATGCAGGCTGTGCCGGCGACGGTAAGTCGGATCTCTTCGTCGATTTGCACGCCCTGCAGGCCGTGAAAGCGCTTGTCGAACAGGAAGACCTGGATGTGTCGCTCCAGACGTTGCTTCAGTTCATCGGGCAGACGCCGATAGAGCGGAATGTTGTCGTGCAGAATGCGTCGCTGCGCGTCGGCGAGCGGTGTCGACGCGGCCCGGCGTCGCTGGCGCGCGCGCAGAAAGCGATGCACGCCCCAGCCGATTGCGGCGACGGCGAGAATGACGAAGACGGGTTCCATGACGATTCGATCGTGGGCGTTGCGGGAACCATAGCACCGTCGCGTCGGCGACCGTGGCTCAGCCGAACAGCCCGTGCACGAACCAGCCGTCGCGTGGCTTGTATTCGCGAAAGATCCACAAGCGGTTGCCGTGCCGATCGTGGGCAGTCCAGTAATCGCGGCGGCAGTCGTGGCCGTCCCACCAGCCCGATTCGATGCGTTCCGGGCCGTCGATCAGGCGTAGGTCGTCGACCCGGCACGGCCGTGGTTCGGGCAGCAGCCAGTTCGGTCGCGGCGGCGATTCGGGTGCGGGCACGGTCCGCCCGGGTGCGGTCCACTGCCAGGCTCGTTCGGGTCGATGGTCTGCGCGCGGGGCGAGGCCCGACAAGCCATCCTCGCCGAGCCGTGCCCTGAGCCGATCCAGCAGTGCCGGCCAGGCGTCGTTGACGTTGGTTCCGGTCCACAGGTCGGCCTGCGGTGGACGGCGTTCGAGCGTGCTGTCGGCCTTCATCACCAGCCGCTCGATCGGCGCGCTCAGGCGCACCGGTTCGAGCTTCAGTCGAAGCAGCTCCAGCAGCCGATCCCGCTGGAATCCGGGTCGGCCCAGGCCGGTGGCCAGGTGCGTCACACGGCCGCGATCTTCGGGGTGCAGCTCTACCTCCAGCGCCGTCAGCCCGCGATCGCGAATCCTCAGCCATTGCTCCAGGTGTTGCAGCATCCGGTTGAAAGCGAACATCAGCGCTTCGGTGCGAATGCTGGGCACGGGGAGTTCCAGCGTGTGTCGAAAGCTCTCGGGAGGGTGCCAGTAGACCAGCGGCGTCTGTTCGCGTCCGCGGATGCGGTCGAGATAGCGGTTCAGTTCGCGCCCCAGCCGTCGCTCACGCTCGAAGCGCGGCAGCTCGAGCACATCGCGGACGCGCTGCAGCCCGAGGCCGTCGAGTCGACCCAGTTCGGCGGCGCTCAGTGAAAGTTCGCGCAACGGCCATTCGGCCAGCATGCGCCGGAGTTCTCGCCGATCCTGCACGTGCCGGCGTCGCCGCGCCAGCAGGCAGGCGGCCGCCGGCACCGGCGCGGTACCCAGCCGGACGAACAGGCCTCTGTCCTCCAGATCCGCTACGAGGACGGACAGCAGACTGCTCATGTCTCCGTGCAGGCGCCGGCTGCCGCCGGTTTCCAGCACCACGCCGTCGCCGGTCAGCGCGACCTGGTGGCTGTAGCGATAAGCGGCCAGCGCGATTTCCTCGAACAGGCAGGACTCGGCGCGGCGGTTGCGTGCCATGCTGTGCAGGTCGGGCGCGATGGCCAGCGCGTCGGCCAGCGTCCGGCCGGGCGCCACGCCATACCGGCGGGCGGCGCGATTGCATTCGAAGATGCGCTCCCGGCCGCCGGAAAGCTCGTGTACCGCCAACGGACGACCGGGATCGACGGCTTCCGGTTCCAGCCGCAGATGCGCCTGAAGCGCTGCCTGCGGGCAGACGATTCCGGTCCATAAGCTGTTCACGGCCCGGTGTTGCGGACCAGCGGTACGACGTTGTCCGTTCTCAGCCGAATCGAGCCGGTGGCGCCGCCTCGGCTTCGCAGCAGCCGGACCTCGCCGCCGGCGTGAACCGACAGACGCAGGCTGGACAGCGAAGACGGCGGCCTGCAGCCGGGTGCATAGCATACGAAGATGGGTGCCTCGCCGTGCTCTGCGGCCAACTGCAAACGGCGCACGCCACGGTCGCTGATGCTGTCGGGTGCGAGCCAGGCGACGACAGCACCGCAAAGCCCGCTCTTCAGGCACTGCTCGGTGGCCCACAGCGCATGCCGTGCGCACCGGATCACAACGAGGCGAGCCAGATCCACGCCGGCTTGCGCCAGGCTCTGGGGGCAGGGGATCAGCGGTGGGGCGATGAACAATACCGGCTGCTCCCGGCGCGTCAGCTCGGCCAGGCAAGGCAACAACAGCCCGAGCTCGCCGGCGCCGACGCAGTCGGGCAGCAATTCGACCAGTTTGCCGCGCGGCCAGCCGCCGTCGGGCAGCCGGGCATCGAGCGCCGCGCGACCGGTTGCCAGCGTCGCTGCCGGTTGCCGCTGCCGGCCGCGCCACAGGTCGTCGCGTTGGTTCAGTAGTTGCTCCAGCGAAGTCGGTGTCTGCATCGGTGGTGTTTCCGTGGGAGGCACGATAACTGTATAAGAATACACCTTCTCAGAACGTGATAATTCGGCGAAATTCGAATGTCCGGGGCCGTGCTGCCAGCGGAATCGAGCGAACGAGCTCGATTTCCCGGCTGCAAGAAAAGCCCGGCACGGGGCCGGGCTCGATCGGCGTGCCGCCGTGCAGGCGGCAGTGGGGTCGGCGTTTATCCGCCGGATGCCGGTTCCAGGCGGATCATCTCGCGGTTCTTGTCCACCGTCGCCATGCCGATGCCGCGCACGCTGATCAACTCGTCGACGTGCTTGAACGGGCCGTTGGCTTCGCGATACTCGACGATCGCCTCGGCCTTGGCTTCGCCGACGCCGTTGAGTGCTTCGGCAAGCTGCTCGGCGTTGGCGGTGTTGACGTCGACCGGCTCGGCGGCGATTGCCGCGGTGCTCAGACCCAGAACCAGGACCAGTGCCAGAATGATTTGCTTGATCATGATGTTCTCCTTACTCGATTGGTTTCGTTTCGGTTTCCGAATCGCCGCGCCTCATGCCCGGCGACCGTGAGCACAGATTAGGCAGCTGGCTCGAATCCGGACATCGGCAAAGTTCGTCGCCGAGGCTCGGAATGCACCGGTACAGAACGATGGAAAAACTGCAGCGCGAGGTAGGAAAATGCTGCAGTCGACCCGGGAGGAATCCGAGATCGACCGGTAAGGCACTGAAATATAAATGGAAAAGGTGCGGAGATCACGGAATCGATGCGGCTTTTCGGTGCCCGTTCGCAGACTTCAAGCGGGCACGGGCACCGCAGCTGCACCGGGACATGAGGCGCAAAAGCGGCGTCCCGGGTCCGGACAGGCATGGATCGAAGCGGAATGAAACGAAACCAGGAAAAGAGGTGACCCCCGACCGCCCGATCCCGTCACCCACAGCCCCCGTTGCCGCTGCTCCCTTCCGGGCCTGACGGGGTTCACGGGTTCGTGGTGCGGGGAGACCGACGAGGGCCACCAGCCGTTATTGTCGCAAATTCCCGCGCCGCCGTCATGCATTCGCGCCCCGCGACGGTCGCATTCGCGCTGCTTGCCCGTTATAATGATGAGCCGGCTTCGGTGCAGGTGGATTCATCGCCCAGCGAGGCCTCGAACGCCCGCGCCGCCATGCGGGCGGGCGCATGACTCGGAGAGGTGGCCGAGTGGCTGAAGGCGCTCCCTGAGCTCAAGGGAGTATGGGGTTAAAAGCCCCATCGAGGGTCGAACCGAGCCGAAGGCGAGCTCGATGCGTGATCCGCGCAGCGGATTCGCACCCGAAGGGCCAGCGGCGAAGGCGCACCGTCCATCCCTCTCTCTCTCGCGTTGCGCAGCAACGCCGGTTCGCCGCCGATACGGGCATGAGACAATCAGGTTTACCGGAGAGGTGGCCGAGTGGCTGAAGGCGCTCCCCTGCTAAGGGAGTATGGGGTTAAAAGCCCCATCGAGGGTTCGAATCCCTCTCTCTCCGCCAACTACGAGAAGCCCCGCGAAAGCGGGGTTTTTCATACCCGGCTGATCGAGAAGGACGCGAACCCGGGTTCGAATCGAGCGAACCGCAGGTGCGCGGCCCATCCCTTTTCTCCGTCCATTTTCCAGCAGCCCCGCCGGCCGGCGGGGCGTCGGTCTTCTTGCCGCGTTTGCCCGCGGTCACCGTTGCGCAGCGTCCGCTCGAGAATCGAAAGCGCGGTATGCGCTGATATAATTCCGCTTCTGACATGAGCCGCCGGTTCCTTCATATCCCATGACCTACTGCCTCGCCATCCGGCTCGACGCCGGTCTGGTGCTGGCGTCGGATTCCAGGACCAGTGCCGGAGTCGACGACATCAGCATCTATTCCAAGATGCACCGGTTCGAAACCGACGTCGACCGGCTGGTCGTGCTGCTCTCGGCGGGTAATCTCGCGACCACCCAGGCAGTGATCCGGCAGGTGGAGCGCGACATGAGCAACCCGGACGCGCAGCGCAGCCTGAATCGGATGGCGCACCTCGACGAGATCGCCGGATACGTCGGCGAGATCAGCGCCGAGGCGCAGAGCAGCTACGCCGGGTCGGCCGAGCAGAGCAGCGCAGTGATGGAAGCGTCGTTCATCCTCGGCGGGCAGATCGACGGTCAGCCTCACGAGGCCTATCTCATCTATCCGCAGGGCAATTACATCGCGGCTTCGCCGGCCAAGCCGTTTCTGCAGATCGGCGAGACCAAGTACGGTAAACCCATCCTCGATCGGATGATCGATTCCACGGTCGGGCTGGAACGGGCCGGGCGCTGCGCCTTGATTTCCATGGATGCCGCGATGCGCTCCAACCTCAGCGTGGGGCCGCCGATCGAACTGTTGTTCGCGCGTGCCGACAGCCATGTCGTCGAGCGCCGGCTGCGCTACGACGAAGGCGATCCGTATCTGAGCGCGCTGCGCGAGGCGTGGGCCGACGGACTGCATCGATTGTTCATGGAGCTTCCGCGGTTCGACTGGGAATGAGCGTTCAGGGGGTGAAACCGCTGCTTCGGATGATTTCGTCGACGAGCCTGAGCTTGTCGACTACCGGCGGCGGCAGGACGAACGGGTAGGGGTCGGGCTGGTCCATCGAACGATTGAGCAGGTTGATCTTCAGCGCCAGGGTCACCCAGTGCTCGATCCGGGTATCGATGCCGCTATCCAGCGCCTCATCCGGCGCCATGCCGATCGTCACGGCAGTTTCCAGCGTATCGGTGATCTGCAGAAAGTGCGCCCAGCATTCCGCCCAGTCTTCCCACGGATGCGCGCTGGCATAGGCACTGACGTGGGTGTTCTGCCAACCCTGCCGGGGTCCCTGCTCGTAGTACTGCGACAACGCGGCTGCGTAGTCCTGGCGCTCGTCTCCGAACAGCGCGCGCACGCGGGACAGGAACGGGCCGCCGGCAACCAGTCGGTCCCAGTAGTAGTGTCCGCTCTCGTGCCGGAAATGTCCCAGCAGCGTGCGCTGCTGCTCGTTCATCTGCCGCCGCATCCGCTCGCGCTCGACGTCATCGGCCTCGGCGATGTTGATCGTGATGAGTCCGTTGGCGTGCCCGGTCAGGATCTGGTTGTCCCGGTCCTGTGCCTGGAACTCGAGATCGCCGGGGTCGTCTTCCAGGAATGCGAATGCCAGGCCGGTACCGGGGTGCGATTTGCGCGGAAAGACAGGCAGGGCGCAGCGACGCAGGTCGTAGATCAGGCGGCGCTTGCGTTGTTCGATCCGGATCCAGAGCGGGCGGTTGCCCGGTTTCTCGAGATTCGGGATGACCTCGTTGAGTCGACATGCCGTGCAGAACGGCTCCGGGTCGTCGGCCGGAACCATCCAGTTGCACGCATCCTGGTCGCTGTAGTTCCGGCACTGGCGGTAGGTTCGGCCTTCGGCCTCCGGTGCCAGCGCGATCAGGCCTCCATCGGCTCCGGCCTCGAGAGCCGACACCATCAGCGCATCGGGCAGAAAGCCCAGCATCCGGCCGCACTGGACGCAGCGCGTGTTCTCGAAGTACAGCGTATTGCCGCATGCGCAATGGAAGGTCTTCATGTCGGGGTGCCCGCCGGACTAGCGGTGCGGGAACCAGGTTCGGGCGATGGCAGCGTGGGTCCCGGCCAGTTCCACCTGCAGTCGATCCATGAGGCGAGTCAGCGATTGACCGCGCACACCGTCCAGCCGCGTTTCGGCCACGGTTCTCTGCAGCCCGGTAATACTCCTGAGCGCCGAGTCGTCGTCGCTCGGAAGATCGGCGACCAGCGTTTCGATGGCACGCAGGCAGAACATCACCGCGCGCGGGAATTCTTCATTGCGGACCAGGAAACGAAGCACGTCGTTGCCGCTGACCCGCAGGCGCACATGGCGACGATACATCTGGTAGCCGGTCAACGACTTCAATACGCTCATCCACTGGATCGACTCGAACGGGCTCAGGTCCTCGCTGGCATCGGGCAGCAGGTCGTAACCGCGGACTTCGAGAATACGCGTGATCATGTCGGCGCGCTCCAGATAGCGCCCGATCAGGATGAAGCTGTAGGCGTGATCCTGACTCATGCATCCAAGCAGCGTTCCGGCGATCTGCTGGCAGTCGAAAATCAGCTCGTGCAGGAATTCGTGCCGACGTCGTTTGGACAACGTGCCGGTCAACTGCTCCTGGCCCTTGAGATACAGCGCATTCATCTGCTCCCAGACCTCGCGCGGAAGGAGATCGCGCGCCGAGCGCAGGTTCTCGCGGGACAGCTCCAGCGTATTCTTCAGCGAACCCGGATTGGATTCGTCGGACAACAGGAAACGCACGATCTGTCGCTCACCGGGCTCGTGGCCCTCGCCGGCGAAGATCCGCGCATTGCCGGTGATCCGGATCAGTGGCTCCCAACCGGCACTCAGCCCCGACGGCAGATCCAGGTTCAGCTGGGCATTGACGTTGATCAGGCGCGCCAGATCCTCGGCGCGCTCAAGGTAACGCCCGTGCCAGTAAAGGTTTTCCGCGAGTCGGGAAAGCATCAGGTGCGCTCGGTATCGACGATCCAGGTGTCCTTGCTGCCGCCGCCCTGGGAGGAGTTGACGACCAGCGATCCTGCCTTCAGGGCAACGCGCGTGAGTCCGCCGTTGGTGATGTGGGTCTGTTGCCCGGACAGGATGAACGGTCGCAGATCGATGTGCCGCGGTGCCACGCCTTGCGTGGTGAAGGTCGGGCAGGTCGACAATGCCAGCGTCGGCTGCGCGATGTAGTTGCGTGGGTCGGCCTTGACGCGGGTCGCGAATTCCCTGCGCTCCTTGCGCGTCGAGCGCGGCCCGATCAGCATTCCGTAGCCCCCGGACTCATTGGCCGGTTTGATCACCAGCTTGTCGATGTTGGCGAGTACGTAGGCGAGGTCTTCGGGGTTGCTGCATTTCCAGGTGGGAACGTTGCGAATCCGCGGTTCTTCGCCCAGGTAGTAACGAATGATCTCGGGGACCCATGCGTACACGACCTTGTCGTCGGCAACGCCTGCGCCGGGCGCGTTCGCGATGGCGACCTTGCCGGCGCGCCAGGCGCGTATCA
>CAYPZP010000046.1:0-18873 GCA_964415285.1 uncultured Halomonas sp.
CGCATGAAATAGACGAACAGGAACACCAGCAGCAGCACCGGCAGCAGGCTGATCAGGATATCGACGAAAATCGATCGGCCTTCGACCGGCAGTTGCTTGAACTCGACACCGTTGTCGCGGAAGTCCTTGATCAGCGCGCTCTCGTCACCCAGCGGCGCCAGCGTCTGGTAGGCACGACCGTCGGTGGTCTGGCCGGTGATCTTCAGCGCCCCGGGCTGGGACTGCATCTCCGCATTCCCGATCTGACCGTTGTTGACCAGGTCGAGGTACTGCGAATACTCCATTTCCTGCGCCGGCGGCTCGGTTTCGGCGTAGTGCTGGAAGATGCTCATCAGCACCATCGCCACGATGATCCACAACAATAAATTCTTCGCGAACTGACTCAAAGATCTGCTCCTGTAGGCAGGCTTCGCCCTGCCTGTTGTCGATATCCGTCACCGCGCACTTTACATGGACCGACGTGAATCGGCGACGAGGTAAATTTCACGGCTTTCCTTGCGCGAGGCCTCCGGCTTTCGCAGCCTGAGGCGAGCGAAGCTCGAGCGCGCGCGCGCGACGAACTCGTCGAACCCGGCACCCTGAAACAATTTGACCACGAAAACGCCTTTCGGCTCCAGCCAGTCCAGTGCGAACTCCAGCGCCAGCTCGGCCAGGTCCATGCTCAGCGCCTGATCACGCGCCGTGACTCCGGAGATATTGGGCGCCATATCCGACAGTACAAGGTCCACGCGCCGGCCCACGAGCGCCTCAAGCGCCTCGAGCACGTCGGCCGCCCGGAAGTCGCCGTGCAGGAACTCGACGCCCGGCAGCGGATCCATCGGCAACAGGTCCAGCGCCACGACTCGCCCGTGTTTGCCGGCGCGCTCGGCCGCGAGCTGCGACCAGCCGCCGGGCGCGGCACCGAGATCGACGATGCCCTGGCCCGGGCGCAGGAACCGGTCCTTGCGGTCCAGCTCCTCGAGCTTGAACGCCGCGCGCGAGCGCCAACCCTTCGCCCGGGCCGCCTTGACGTAGGGATCCGCCGCCTGTCGCGACAACCAGCGGTTGGAACTCATCGGTGCCATTCCGAATTCGGATACCCCGGCATTATCGCATCGCCGCTGGGCGCGCAAGCCGCTGCCGGCGGCGGCGCGCGCCGGACGACTGGCCGAACGGTCGGCGCAAGCGGATCGCACCGCTTGCCGGGTTCGTCGCGCCGACCGGCGAATGCTATCCTCTTGCGCCGGATTTCCATCGAGATTGCCATGCCGCTCCGAAACGCGCAGATTCGCCGCCTCCGCGGTCTCGCGCACGACCTGTCGCCGGTCGTGACCGTCGCCGACAAGGGCCTGACCGACAACGTGCGAGCCGAGATCGACGACGCGCTGCGCGCTCACGAGCTCGTCAAGATCAAGCTGCGAGGCGAGCGCGATCAGCGCCGGGAATGGGCCGAACGGATCGTCGCCGACACCGGCGCCGAACTGGTGCAGCAGATCGGCCAGGTAATCGCGCTGTTTCGCCGCAACCCCGACCGGCCCCGAATTCCGCTCGACTGATGCAGCTGACCGAACAACCGACCGACAGCCGTTTCTTCGTCCGCTCGCTGGGACCGCGTTCGATCCGGATCGTCGACGAAGATTACGACCACAGCCTGATACTGGATCCCGAGCGCGGCGTCGAACCATGGCCCGTCGATTCGGTGGAGGGCCTTTCGGAGGCCTCGATCCAGCCGCTGCTGGCGCGCGAACCCGACGTCGTCCTGCTGGCGACCGGACGGAAAATGCAGTTCCCGGAACACGCATTGCGCATCGAGTTCCTGCGCCGGAACATCGGACTGGAGGTCATGACGCTGGAGGCGGCTGCGCGCACGTTCAACATCCTGGCGGCCGAGGAGCGGAAAGTGCTGGCCGCGATGATCTGGGAGCCGGTCCCGCGCTGACGATGCGCGGGCGCGCCGAGTCGATGCAGTCGGGGCAGACTCAGCGCCGCGGCAGGTAATCCAGTGGATCGTCCGGCTTGCCGTTTCGTCGGATTTCGAAATGCAGCACGTTCTCGTTGCGCTCATTGCGCCCCATGCGGCCGATAACCTCCCCGGCCCCGACCCGCTGACCTTCGGAGACCAGCCGCTCGCGATTGTGTGCGTAAGCCGAGAGCATGCGCTCGGAGTGCTTGATGATGACCAGTTCGCCGTAACCGATCAGGCCGTTGCCGCTGTAGACGATCTCGCCACCGGCGGCGGCCCGAATCGGCTGCCCGGACTCGCCGGCGATCAGGATGCCCTTGCGCGTTGCCGAGGGCTCGAAGCGACGCGCGATCCGGCCTTCGGTCGGCCAGCGCCAGGCAACCCCTGCCACGCTGCGGCTCTCGGCATCGGGTACCGCACCCGCGGGCGTCGGCGAAGCCGGCGCCGTGTCGGACGCCTTGACCACCGGAACCGGCGCCCGCGAAGGCGCTGCGTTGCCCGCCGCCGCGCCGCCGTCGTCGACCGCCGCGGGCCGGGGGTCGGGGTTCACATCCGGTGGGTCGTCGCGATCCGCGCGCGCCGCTTGCGCCGGAGATCGGGCGCGACCCGGATCCGCCGCCGCGGCGCGCATGTCCGGCGGCGGCCGCAGCCGGATGCGATCGTCGACATGAATCATGTAGGGCGCTTCGATTCGATTCCAGGCGGCGACCCGGCGCCAGTCCAGCCCGTAGTCGAACGCGATCGAATACAGCGTGTCGCCCGGGGAGACGCGATACGATTCAGGCGCCGGCGCCACCGGCGCCTGGCCGCGAGCCCGTTCCTGCTGCGCCGGAATCAGCGGGCCCGGCGCGCCGCAGCCGGCGGCCAGCAGCACCGCAGCGGCGACCGCGGCAACGCGAATTCCGGGTCGAATCGCGAATTCCGGCGGCGCCGATCTCATCTCATCCAGAAGATCAGACCGGCCACGACGATCAACGCGATCACGCTCCAGCCGATGGTATCGACCCAGCCACGCAGGCGGTCGCGCATGTTCTCGCCGCCGGCCCAGACCAGCCCGGCGACCAGGAAGAACCGCGCGCCCCGCCCGATCAGACTGCCGAGCACGAATCCGGGCAGCGGCATCAGCAGCGCGCCGGCGGCAATCGTGATGATCTTGAACGGGATCGGCGTGAATCCGGCGACGATGACGAACCAGATTCCATGTTCATCGAAGGCCTCCACCGCGCTCTGGTAATACTCGGCATAGCCGACCCGCTCGACCAGCGGATAGACGAGCTCGAGACCGAGCCAGCCGACCAGGTAGCCGATGACACCGCCCACCACCGAGGCGACCGTGGTCAACAGCGCCAGCGACCAGGCCCGGTGTCGCTCGGCCAGCACCATGGGCGCCAGCATCACGTCCGGCGGAATCGGAAAGAAGATCGCCTCGGCGGCGCTCAGGCCGGCCAGGTAGCGCCTCGCATGGCGATGGCGGGACCAGATCAGGACGCGGTCGTATAGTCCTTGAAACATGATTCAATCCAGCCCCTGAAGCAGCGGCACGAAGCTGACGGCGCCGAGGAATTCGCGCTCGAAGTCCGACCCGTGGCGCGTGAATCGGGTCAGTTCCATGGCCGAGCCGCGCGCGCGAACCGGCGCGACCAGCACGCCGCCTTCGCCGAGTTGATCGAGAAGCGCTTCGGGAAGCTCTCCGCCCGCGGTCACGACGATCGCATCGAACGGCGCCTGCCCGGACCAGCCCTCGATGCCGTCGGCGTGGCGGGAAAACACGTTGTGGACCTTGGCCCGATGCAGACGCTGGCGCGCCAGCCGCGCCAGTTCGCCGATCCGCTCGGTGGAGAACACCTGGCCGAACAGCTTCGCCAGCACCGCCGCCTGGTAACCGGAGCCGGTGCCGATCTCCAGCGCCTTGTCGTGACGCGGGGCCGCCATCGCCGCCTCGGTCATCATCGCCACGACCAGCGGTTGCGAGATCGT
Source organism: uncultured Halomonas sp. (assembly GCA_964415285.1). Taxonomy (GTDB): domain Bacteria; phylum Pseudomonadota; class Gammaproteobacteria; order Xanthomonadales; family Wenzhouxiangellaceae. The sequence goes on from CAYPZP010000046.1 coordinate 3,920, forward strand.
CTGCCCTCTTCCGATCGGCAGCGCATCGTTTTCATAGGCGCGACTGGACAAGGCCTCGTCGATGAAGAGGTGGCGCGGGGTATCCATCATCGCCTGCAGCACGCGCTCGTCGCGGATGCCCTGGTCGCGCAGTTTGTCGATCAGGCGACGGCGCGTGCGCTCCGACGTCATGCCGATGCCCCGGGCGAACGTTTCAGCATTCATGCCCGTTCGTGATCCTCGTCGTGTCGAATCTGCTGGACCCAGTGACCGACCGGATCCAGCGCCTGATATCGGGTCAGGTCAACGTGAATCGGCGTGACCGACACGAAACCGCGGCGCACCGCGTTGAAATCGGTCCCCGGCCCGTTGTCCTCTTCGGCGCCGGCGGCGCCGATCCAGAAGAACTGCCGTCCGCGCGGATCCTCGATCGGGATGACGTTCTCGGATCGATGACGATGACCCAGCCGGGTGGTTTCGAATCCGCGAATCTCGTGCCACGGGAGATCGGGCAGGTTGACGTTCAGGATGGTGTCGGCCGGCAGCGGCTCCTCGATCAACCGGTTCATCAGGATGCGCGCGGCGCGCGCGCCCGACTCGAAGTGCGTCGGCCGGCCGTTTTCGTAGGCCAGCGAGACCGCCATCGCCGGCAGGCCCAGGAACCGGCCTTCCATGGCCGCCGCAACGGTTCCCGAATACAGCACGTCGTCGCCCATGTTGGCGCCGGCGTTGATGCCGGAGATCACCATGTCCGGCTCGTCGTCGAGCAGGCCGGTAATCCCGATGTGGACGCAATCGGTGGGCGTGCCGTAGACCTTGAACACACCGTCGTCACGCTTCTCGACGCGGATCGGACTGTCCAGGGTCAGCGAGTTGCTGGCGCCGGACCGGTCGCGATCGGGCGCAACCAGCGTGACGCGATCGACCTGGGCGCGGATCTGTTCGGACAAGTGGCGGATTCCGGTCGCGTGCAGGCCGTCGTCGTTACTGATCAGGATGTGCATGTTCCCCTGGAGGCCCCGAATCGGGACGCGTCGTTTGCAGGCGCTCACTATAATCGTTCGAGCGCAGTCTGACGCCTGCAATCCGATCGATGGCGACCGCTCACCCGGTCGGGTCGGCGGCGTCGACGATCGAACTCGACGACCGGACTCGAACCGCGGAGGCGCCGATGAACGACGAAAAAGACGACTGGGCGCTGTTTCGCGACAGCGTGGGTCCGGTCCGGCGCATCCGCTCGACGCGCGCGGAGGGCGATCCGAGTCGACCGCGCGCGACACCGAAGATGCGCGAGGCCGACGAACGCCAGGTGTTGAGCGAACTGACCCGGCCGCGCCCCTTCGAACACGAGTTGGAAAGTGGCGAGGAGTTGCTGTGGCTGCGACCCGGACTCCAGAAACGCGTGCTCACCCGGCTGCGGCGCGGGCACTGGCGGGTCCAGGATGAAATCGATTTGCACCAGATGAATACCGATGCGGCAACGCGCTCGATCCGGGCGTTTATCGACGAGGCGCTGTTTTCCGGGCTGCGACTGGTCAAGATCATCCACGGCAAGGGCCTCCGATCCGGTCCCGGCGGCCCGCGCCTGAAGACCGTCGCCGCGCGTGTCCTCAGCCGCCACCCGCGGGTCATGGCGTTCGCATCGGCGCCGCCGGCCGATGGCGGCACCGGCGCGGTCTACGTGCTGCTCGAATCCCGACCGTGAGCAGCGAATTCCCGGTCATTCCGGCGCTGCTCGTTCTGGGTGCAGCACTGCTGTGGTGGCACGCATCGGTCAACGCGCTGGATCGCGCCCGGGATACCGCGCGGGGCTTCTGTTCGAAACAGGACTGGCAGCTGCTCGATCAGACCGTGCGCATCGTTTCCCGGACGCCGCGCCGGGGCGGCATCGGCTGGGTGCTGATCCGGCGCTACCGCTTCGATTTCTGCCCGGACGGCGAATCCCGGCAGCCCGGCGGCGTGCTGCTCTACGGCAACCGCCCGTTCCGGATCTGGGCCGACGGGCCGGACGGACGCGTGGTGGAAGAACTGGGCGCCGCGGCCGGCTCGCGCGCCGAATGAAACCGACCCGGCGTCGCTCAGCCGGTCACGCGATCGCGCAGATACGTGGGTTCGAGTCGATGCCCCGGAACGGGAGCGACGCGGTCGGCCAGCGCCGCGACCGCGCGCGCCGACGGCAGCGCGTCCGGATCGACCGTTTCCAGCCGGGTACCGAGCGCATCGGCCAGCACCTCGCCGAAACGGGCAAAGCCGCTGCCGACGCCGTGAATCCCGGCATCGAAGCAATGCGGCAGCGACTCCGGCGGCCCCAGCCATTCGTCTGCCGCGGCGCGCATCCGGTCGCCTTCGAACTCGAACCAGCCGGCATAGACCTCGCCCATCCGCGCGTCGAGCAGCGACACGATCCGCCGCGACCCGGTCTTTGCGTGCGCCTGCGATGCCAGCGCTGCCAGGCTCGAGACCGGGTAAACCGGTAGATCGTGCGCCAGCGCAATCCCCTGCGCGACGCTCAACCCCAGCCGCAGGCTGGTAAAGCCGCCCGGGCCGCGATCGACGGCGATGCAGTCCAGCGCCGAATGAGCGATACCGGCTTCGGCCAGCAGCGAGGCGATCCACGGCAACAATACCCGGGCGTGAACCCGGGCGCCGATTTCACTGCGCTCGATACAGCAACCGTCCACCTCCAGCGAGACCGAACAGGCCTCGGTTGCGGTCTCGATCGCCAGACGCTTCACGACGCGGCCCGAATGAAGGCCGCCGCGTCGCCGACCTCGTCGCAACGCGGCATCGGCGGCAGGCTGTCGAGGAAGATCCGTCCGTAACCCCGGGTCGAGATGCGCGGATCGCCGAGGACCAGGACGCCCCGGTCGGCCGCGTGACGGATCAGGCGACCGGCGCCCTGCTTCAGCGCCAGCACCGCGGCCGGGATCTGGAGTTCGGCGAACGGGTTGCCGCCGGATTCCCGAACTGCGCGAATCGTCGCCGACAGCACCGGGTCGTCCGGCGATGCGAACGGCAGCTTGTCGATCACGACCACCGACAGCGCTTCGCCGCGCACGTCCACGCCCTCCCAGAAGCTGGCCGCCCCGAGCAGCAGGCTGCCAGCTCGGGCTCGAAACTCTTCGAGCAGGACGTCGCGCGGCGCCTCCTCCTGAATCAGCAGCCGGAAATCGCTGTTCGCCCGCAGCCAGGCCGCCGCACGGTTCAGCGCCCGGTGCGACGTGAACAGCAGGAAGGCGCGTCCGCGACTGGCGTTGAGCAGCGGATGCACCGCCGTCAGCAATGCCTCGGTATGCGCCGGGTCGCCCGGCTCCGGCAGCGCCCCCGGCAGCCACAATCGGGCCTGGGTGCGGAAATCGAACGGACTTTCGACCAGCGCCGTGGCCGGGGCCTCGAGTCCGAGCCGCCTGGTGAAATGATCGAATGATCCATTCACCGCGAGCGTTGCCGAAGTCATGATCCAGGTCGACGGGAGCTCCGCGCGCAGTTTCGAAAACGGCGCGGCAATGTCCAGCGGGGTCAGCGTCAGGGACAACCGGCCGCGGCGGCACGTGAACCAGCGTACACCGTGCTCCGTGTCGCCGGTGAGCAGGTCGCCCAGCGTGCCGGCCAGCGCCGCGGCCCGATCGTGGCAAGTGGCCAGTTCACGGCTCTGGGTCTGCAGCGAATCGGTGACCGAGGCGAGGTCGACGAGCGCCGCGTGCAGCGAATCCAGCGCGTCGTACACCGGCCGCAGTCGCCGCCAGTCGCCGCGCTCGGGGAGGTTGTGCGCGCCGCTGCCCAGCTCGGCGAGCCGGCTCTTCAGCGTCTCCACCGGGCCGCGGAGCGGTGCGAGCGTGCCCGGCGCGTCGGCGGTGGCCGCCAGCGTATCGCGCGCCAGGTCGCGCAACTGCCACGCGGTCACGCTGCGCGAGAAGAACCGCGTCGCGACGTCGGGAATCTGGTGCGCCTCGTCGACGATGATTGCGTCGGCACCGGGCAACACCTCGCCGAAGCCGGTCTGCTTGAGCGCCAGGTCGGCGAACAGCAGGTGATGGTTGACGACGACGACGTCGGCCTCCTGTGCACGCCGACGCGCCTTCAAGACCGGGCAGTCGTTGATGCGAGGACACTCCGATCCCAGGCAATTATCGACCGTCGAGGTCACCAGCGGCCAGATTCGCGCCCGCTCCGGTATGTCGGCCAGTTCACGGATCTCCCCGGTACTCGTCCGACGCGCCCATCGCCGCACCGTCTCCAGGTGCTCGAGCGAGTCGACATCCAGCCCGTCCGGCGCGTCGTCGGCACGGTCCATGCGTTGCGGGCAGAGATAGTTGGCGCGGCCCTTGAGCAACGCCACGGAACGCTCGACGCCGGACGCCTTGAGCGCCAGCGGCAGATCGCGGCCGAACAACTGGTCCTGCAGGTTCAGCGTACCGGTCGAGACGATCAGCCGATCGCTCTCGGTCAGCGCCGGCAGCAGATATGCGAGCGTCTTGCCGGTACCGGTGGCCGCTTCGGCGACCAGATCGGTACCCGAGCGCAGGCATTCACCGATGCGCTCGGCAAGCCGTTGCTGACCGGGGCGGGGCTGAAAATCGTCCAGCAGACCCGCCAGCCGACCGTGCGCCTCGAACTGTGCGGCCAGGGAATCCAATCGATCAGAACCGCTCGGGCGGCGCCACCCGGCAGGCATCGAGGCGCAGGCGCGCGCGCCGCGCCTCTTCCCATTCAGCGCCGCGCTCGCTGACCACGATCAACGTACGCAGGGTTCGCTCGCAGATCTCGCCGACCTGGGGTCCGAGCTCCCAGGAACGCTGGGCGAAGCTGCGCGCCTGCTCCAGATGCCCGCGCGCGAGCTGGACTTCCGCCATGTGCTGGAGCACCGCCGGATCGCGTCCGTCGATGCGAAGCGCGCGCTCCAGCAGCATCTCGGCGCGTTCGAGATCACCGGCGCGCTCGGCGCCCTGCGCGTCGCGCGAAAGGGCGACCACGGCCGGATTCCGAACGCCGAAGACCTGCAGTTCCTCGCCCGAACCGCCGGACGGCGCCCGAACCCGCTCCTCGACCACGCGATCCTGGCCCGGCGCCGGCTTCGGCGGTGGCGGCGCGGCACAGGCGGCCAGCAGCAACGCCGTGACCAGCGCGGCCGGCTTCCCGGGATGCAAATCCATTCGTCTCATGCGCCTATGGTAATCGCGATCCGGTCGCGCCGCGCGGCAGGCCGGGCCAGGCCGGTCGACAATCACGGCCGGGATCCTGGTTAGGATCATGATTCGGATCACGGTCAGGATCACGGTTAAGATCGTGGTTCGAATCACGGTCAGGATCATGATTCGGATCGAGACACGCCTGCAATCGGATACCCGGGACCCCATGAACCGCAATCGAACCCTCGTCGTCGCGCTGACCGGCGGCATCGCCAGCGGCAAGACCGCCGCATCGGATGCTTTCGCCGCATGCGGCGTACCCGTCATCGACACCGATCTCATCGCTCGCGAAGTCGTCCAGCCCGGCAGCGAGGGGCTGGCTGCGGTCGTTCGCGCGTTCGGCGACGACATCATCGTCGACGGTGCATTGAACCGCGCCGCACTGCGTCGAACGATCTTCGAGGACTCCGATGCCCGGATTCGGCTCGAGGCGATCCTGCACCCGCGCATCGCGGACGAAGCCGAGCGCCGCCTGGCGCGGATCGACTCACCGTACGCGATCCTGGTCGTGCCGCTGCTGATCGAATCGGGCCTGTTCGACAACGCCGATCGGGTGCTGGTCGTGGACGTGCCGGAGACGGTTCAGATCGAGCGACTGATAACGCGCGACGGGATGACGCGCGAAGCCGCCGAGCAAGCGCTGGCGGCGCAGGCAACGCGCCGGCAGCGGCTCACGCGCGCCGACGACGTGATCGTCAACACCGGCACGCTCGAGGCGCTCCATCAGGAGGTCGAGCGGCTCGACGCGCATTACCGCGAACTCGCCTCGGGCGCGCGCTGAGCAGCCTCGGCCAGCGCTTCGATCACTGCGCGAACCGGCCGCGGCAGGCCGGCGGCCAGCGCCTCCTCGAGCGTGAACCAGGCCGAGCCGTCGCGCTCGGCAATGCCCTCGCCCGGCTCCAGCCGCCGGTGCTCGAAGCGCATCTCCAGGCGAAAGTGCGTGAACGCATGGTTGCGCGGCGCGAGTGCCGGCAGGGTCGTGCCGACGCTCGATGCGAACCGATCCGCTTCCGGCAGGCACCACAGTCCGCCCCAGATGCCCGAGGGCGGGCGTCGTTCCAGCAGAACCCGGCCATCCCGATCGCGCGCCGCCAGATAAGCCTGCACCCGCCTCGGCACCGGCTTGCGCGGCTTGCGTCCGGGCAGTTCGTGCTGCCGGCCTTCGCGGCGCGCGACGCAATCGACGGCCACCGGACAGTCGCTGCAGCGGGGCTGCCTCGGCGCGCAAAGCGTGGCCCCGAGATCCATGATCGCCTGCGTGTAGTCGGCGGCGCGCGCTTCGGGCGTGCGCGCTTCCGATGCAGCCCACAGCGCGCGCGAGACCGCAGCGCGGCCCGGCCAACCGTCGATTCCGGCATGTCGGGCAACCACCCGCTTGACGTTGCCGTCGAGGATCACGGCGCGGCGATCGAACGCCTGCGCACGAATCGCGGCAGCCGTCGAGCGGCCGATGCCGGGCAACGTCTCCAGCGCCTCGAGCTCGGACGGAAACTCGCCTTCGAAACGCTCGACGACCCCGCGCGCCGCGGCGTGCAGGTTGCGCGCCCGGGCGTAGTACCCGAGACCCGACCACAACGCCAGCACGTCGTCGAGTTCGGCCCGCGCCAGCGAATTCACGTCGGCGAAACGCGCCATGAAGCGCCGGAAGTAGCCGGTCACGGTCTCGACGCGCGTTTGCTGCAGCATGATCTCCGAAACCCAGACGCGATACGGCGTTCGCGGTTGCTGCCACGGCAGATCGTGGCGGCCGTGATCGGCCCACCACGAGAGCAGTCGCTCGGGAAACGGGGTGCAGGACGGCATGAATCAGTGCATTCCGGGCGGCAGTCGTCGGCCTTCGGGTTGTATGCAACCGGCCGGTCGCCTGCGCGATTCCGATGCGTGATGCCGCGCGTGGGTCGGCCGTCTTCGGACGAAACCGCCGCGGCACGCGAACCCCGAAGACTTCAACCTTCCTCCACCGGCAGCACCGCGTGCACGAAGGTACCGGCGTCGAAGGGGCGAAGGTCGACGGCACGCTCGCCGACGCCGATGAAGCGGATCGGAAGGCCCATGGCCTCGGCGATCGCGAACACCACGCCCCCGCGGGCCGTGCCGTCGAGCTTGGTCACCGTGATGCCGGTCAGCTGAACCGCTTCATTGAACTGACGGGCCTGCGTCAACGCGTTCTGTCCGGTACCGGCATCGACCACCAGCATCACTTCGTGCGGCGCTTCGGGGTCGATCTTGCCCATGACCCGACGAATCTTACCCAACTCGGCCATCAGGTGTTCCTGGGTATGCAGACGGCCGGCGGTATCGGCGATCAACACGTCCACGCCTCGCGCCCTGGCCGACTGCAGCGCATCGAACACGACCGCCGCCGAATCGGCGCCGTGACCCTGCGCCATGACCGGCACGCCGTTGCGGTCGCCCCAGGCCTTGAGCTGCTCGACCGCGGCGGCGCGGAACGTATCGCCGGCGGCCAGCATCACGCTCAAGCCGTCGTCGAGGTAGCGCCGTGCGAGCTTGCCGATGGTCGTGGTCTTGCCAACGCCGTTGACGCCGACCATCAGGATGACGAACGGCTTTTTCGAAGGATCGACCGCCAGGAACTGCTCGCACGGCTCGACCAGCGCGTACAGCTCGGCCTGAACCGCCGGCAACACGTCGGCGGGTTGCTTGACGACGCCCGCCCGGATGCCCTGTTCGAGACGGTCCATGATGCGGGTCGTGGCCGCCACGCCGAGGTCGGCGGTCAGCAGCGCGGTTTCGATATCTTCGAGCAGTTCGGCATCGATTCGGCTCGATGCCCGAACGGCGCCGAACAGTTCGGCCATGCTGGAGCGCGTCCGGCTAAGTCGCGTCTCCAGCGGATCGGCATCGCTGCCGGGCTTTTCGACGATCTCGGTGCGTTCGAGATCGCCCGACTTCCTGCGGCGGAAGATCGAGAACATCGTGATTCCAAGACGGCGAAGAGCGTTCTATTCTAGCCCGCATTCCCCGCTGATCCGGCAGGCGGGACGACCGCGGTGACGGCATTCAGGCGCCTCGTGCCCGGCACCGGGTTTCAAAGATCCGTCCACAGCGACCGCGACCCGCCCGATCGCGAGGCAGCGCCATCCCGGCGCGCCCGTCGCGCGCGTCGAACGAATTCGAAATTCCGCGATGCGTTACCGATGCGGCGCGCAGCCGGCGTCGCTACACTGGCCGCAATGACAGGCAAGCTCCGCATCATCGGCGGTCTCTGGCGCGGGCGTCGGCTTGCGCTGGCCGATCGGCCCGGTCTTCGTCCCACCGGCGATCGCGCCCGCGAGACGCTGTTCAACTGGCTGCAGGGACGGATTCACCGCGCTTCGGCCCTGGACCTGTTCGCCGGAAGCGGCGCGCTGGGCCTGGAAGCGGCCTCTCGCGGCGCCGCCCAGGTGGTGCTGGTCGAGCGAGACCGCGCGCTGACCGATTCGCTGCGCGCCCTCGTCGGTGAGTGGCCCGATACGGACACGCTGCGCGTGGTTGGAGATGACGCGCTACGGTGGCTGGAGGGTGCCGAAGGGCGATTCGACCTGGTATTCGTCGACCCGCCGTTCGACCAGCGCCTGCATGCGCGCGTGCTGCAAAAGCTGAGTCGCCCGGGGCTGCTGGCGATCGATGCCCGCGTTTATGTCGAAAGCCCGGCCAGAGAGCCCGCACCGGTGGTCGCAGGCGATCGGCAATGGCGGATTCTGAAGGAAAAGCGACAGGGCGAAGTGCGACTGCAGCTCGTCGCACCCCAGAATCCGGCTCCCAGCGCGGCCCTGCCGCCGATCCCCGGAGCCTGAGGGCGCGCATGCGCGACGGCCGTTATAATCAGCGCCGCGCTCCCATCGGCTTGCTGCATGTCCCAGCCACTCGACTACGACATCGCGATCTATCCCGGCACCTTCGACCCGCTGACCAACGGGCACACCGATCTGATCGAGCGCGCCGCGCGCATGTACCGGCGCGTGGTCGTCGCCATCGCCGAAAGCCCCCACAAGAAGCCCTCGTTTCCTCTGGCCGAGCGAATCGAGCTGGCCCGAGCGGTGCTCGGTGAAAGTCGCCGCGAGAACGTCGAGGTCGTCGGTTTCGACGATCTCCTGGCGCGCTTCGTCGAGCAGCAGCGGGCCGGCGTCATTCTGCGCGGTTTGCGCGCGGTCTCGGACTTCGAATACGAGTTCCAGCTGGCATCGATGAATCGCCACCTCGTGGAGCAAGCGGAAACGGTGTTCCTGACGCCGGCCGAGGAATACAGCTTCATCTCGTCGAGCCTGGTCAAGGAAATCGCCCGACTCAACGGCGACGTCTCGAAATTCGTCGACCCCCGCGTCGACGCCGCGCTCAAGGCGCACTACGGCTTCGATTGAGCCGCAGGCGCAAGCCCACTTTCCAACTCCCGGTATCCTCATGACTCGATCTTCCAGAATGATCTCGTTCCTCTTCGGGGCCCTGCTTTGCGCTTCGGCGCAGGCCCAAGGCCCCGGCAAGGCGGCCATCGCCTCGGCCCACGAACTGGCCACCGACGCCGGATTCGAAGTCCTGGCCGCCGGCGGCAACGCGTTCGACGCCGCGGTCGCGGTGTCGGCCGCCCTGGCCGTCGTCGAGCCTTCCTCCTCCGGGATCGGCGGCGGCGGCTTCTGGCTGCTGCACCGGCCCGCCGACGGCCTGACGACGATGGTTGACGGTCGCGAGGAAGCGCCGGGCGCGGCCACCGAGGACATGTACCTGGACGAAGCCGGTGAAGTCGACCGCGACCGCGCAATCAACGGGCCGCTGGCCGCAGGCATCCCCGGCGCCGCGGCGGCGTGGGTGCACATCGTCGACAACTATGGGGACCTGACGCTCGCCGAGGTCCTGGCACCGGCAATCCGGCTTGCCGAGGACGGCTTCCCGGTGTACCTGAAATACCAGCAGCTGCTGAACTGGCGTGCCCACGTCATGCTGCAATGGGATTACACCGCCGACATCTTCATGCCCGGCGGCGATCTTCCCGAAATCGGCGACCGGATCGTGCAGCGCGATCTGGCGGCAACGCTGCGGCGTCTGGCCGAGCAGGGCCATGACGGTTTCTATACCGGCGAAACCGCCCGGCGGCTGGTCGAAGGCGCGCGCGCGGCCGGCGGCATCTGGTCGCTGGACGACTTCACCGCCTACCGGGCCGTCGAGCGCCAGCCGGTCACGATCGAGCACGGCGACTACATGCTGCTGACCGCGTCGCCGCCCTCGTCGGGCGGCATCGCGATCGCCCAGGTCCTGAACCTGATCGAGCCGTTCGGCTGGCGCGGCATGGCACGGGTCGATCGCGTCCACCTGCTCGCCGAAGCAATGCGCCGCGCCTATCGCGACCGGGCGCTGTACCTGGGCGACCCGGATTACGCCGACATCCCGACCGATCTGCTCTTGTCCAACGAATACGCGGCCGGGTTGCGCTCGACCATCCGCATGGACCGCGCGCTGCCGTCGAAACACCTGGCCGCCGATCCGTCGCGCAGGGTCGAATCCACCGACACCACGCACTTCTCGCTGATCGACGCCGAGGGCAATATCGTCTCGGCGACACTGACGCACAACCTGCCGTTCGGCTCGGCCTACGCCGCGCCCGGGACGGGCGTGTTGCTGAACAACGAAATGGACGATTTCTCGGCCAAGCCCGGGGAACCCAACGCCTACGGCCTGATCGGCTTCGAAGCCAACGCCATCGAGCCGGGAAAACGCATGTTGTCGTCGATGAGCCCGACCATCATCAAGGGCCCCGACCGCGTCGGCATCCTCGGCACGCCCGGTGGATCGCGGATCATCTCGATGGTGATTCTCGGCATTCTCGACTTTCTCGAAGGCAACGACCCCCAGTCGTGGGTTTCGCTGCCGCGAATCCATCACCAGTACCTGCCCGACGAAATTTCGGCCGAAACCGACGCGCTCACGGCGGATCAGATCACCGAACTGGAATCTCGCGGCCACACGGTGACGGTTCGCCAGCGCCCGTGGGGCAACATGCACGCGGTGCTGTGGGATCTCGAAACGGGCGAACTCTCGGCCGCGCACGACCCGCGCTGGGAATCGGGGAAGGCCGAGGTCCGCTGAACAGCCGGCGCTTCGGCCGAAGCGCGCCCGCTGTTCGATCGCGCGCCAGAGGGGTTGCCTCGTGATGACCGGCGGCGGTCGTGCGCGTCGCCGCGCGTCGGGGCGCATTGACGCGATCGTTACAGCAATGATCGATCGATCCACCCGATTCGCCTCTTGAGCCGTGCGAGCGGTGCGGCGGCCTGGAGGCTTTCGGTCGGAAAATCATCATCGACGTCGGAATTTGCCATGCGGGATGGGGGTTGTCGGATTCTGTTGAAGAGTCAAAGTCAAAGGCGAAATCGAAATTCAAAGGCGGTTTCGCCATGCGGGCTACGCCCGCTTTCTGCCGAGGTACTTTTCAAGCGATTGTGAAAAGTACCTCGCCCGCAAGCGCGAAGCGCGGGACGAAACGCCACTTGATCTTGAAGTCAGGGTTCTGAAGTTGCAGGAGAAGCCACCCGCAATCCGCGGGGCGAAACCGGAGTCGATGTTGAAGCCGGATTTCCAGAATTCGACGGTAAGAAACAAGCGTCAGCGTCAAACCGCATGCGCGAAGCCAGACGAACAACGCGGCTGGAAGCTGAATCAAGGCTGCGACCGCAAAACGGCCACGCAGCCTGCGATCCCCGATGCGATAATTCCCCGATGAGCCAATCACAACGCCGCATCCTCGTCACCGCAGCACTGCCGTACGCCAACGGGCCGATCCACCTCGGCCACATGCTGGAATACTCGCAGACCGATATCTGGGCGCGCTTCCAGCGATCGCGCGGCCACCAGGTGATCTTCGCCTGGGCCGACGATGCGCACGGCACGCCGATCATGCTCAATGCGGCCAAGCGCGGAATCACGCCGGAGGCGCTGATCGCGCACTTCGGCGCCGAGCACGAACGCGACTTCACCGACTTCGGCATCTCCTACGACAACTTCTCGTCGACACACAGCGGGACCAACCGGGAGCTGGTTGAATCGGTGTGGCAAAAGCTGGTCGAATACGGCTGCGTCGTGACCCGCGAGATCGAGCAGCTCTTCGATACCGAACAGGACATGTTCCTGCCCGACCGCTTCATTCGCGGCACCTGCCCGAAATGCGGCGCCGAGGACCAGTACGGGGATTCCTGCGAAGTCTGCAGCGCAACCTACGAACCGCGCGACCTGATCGAGCCGAAGTCGGTGATCTCGGGCAGCGTGCCCGAATTGCGCAAGACCGAGCACTACTTCGTCTCGCTCAAGCCATTCGAGCAGGGCCTTCGCAAGTGGCTGCGCTCGGACGCGCTGCAGGACGAGGTCGCCAACAAGCTCGACGAGTGGTTCGAGGCCGGCCTGCGCGACTGGGACGTCACGCGCGACGCGCCGTACTTCGGCTTCCGGATTCCCGGCACCGAAGACAAGTTCTTCTATGTCTGGGTCGATGCCCCGTTCGGCTACCTCGCCAGCTTCCGCGAGGTCTGTGAGCAGCGCGGGCTGGACTTCGACGACTGGGTGCGCCCGGGCTCCAGCGCCGAAATGCACCATTTCATCGGCAAGGACATCATCTATTTCCACTGCCTGTTCTGGCCGGCGATGCTCGAAGGCGCCGGGTTCAAGCGCCCCACCCGGGTGCAGGCGCACGGGTTCCTGACCGTCAACGGCACGAAGATGTCGAAGTCGCGCGGCACTTTCATCATGGCGCGAACCTGGCTGGACCATTTGCCGGCCGACTATCTGCGCTACTACTTCGCCGCCAAGCTGGGATCCGGGCTGGCCGACATCGACCTGAACTTCGACGATTTCACCAATCGGATCAACGCCGATCTGGTCGGCAAGCTGGTCAATATCGCCAGCCGCGCGTCCGGCTTCGTTCACAAGCTCGGCGACGGCCGGCTGGCCGGCGACCTGCCCGAACCCGCGCTGTATCGCGAATTCACGAGCGAGACGCACGCGATCGCCGCGGACTTCGAGCATTGCAATTACGCCTCGGCGATCCGGCGCATCATGGCGCTGGCCGACCGGGCCAACCAGTACGTCGACGCGCACAAGCCCTGGCAGATGGCCAAACAGGACGGGCGCGGCGCGGAAGTGGTGGCCGTGTGCACCCAGGCGCTCAACCTGTTCCGCGTCCTGATGACCTGGCTGTCGCCGGTCATCCCGCACATCGCCGAGCGCGCCGGCGCGTTCCTGAACGCCGACCTGACCGACGGGTCGGCCCTGGACCGCCCGCTGCTGAATCACGACATCGAGAAATTCACCCCGCTGGCCAGGCGGGTGGAACCCAAACAGATCGAGGCGCTGATGGAAGACGCACGCGAATCCCTGGCGCCGGCCGGCGATGGCCGATCGGAAGCCGCGCCGGCGCTTGAACTGGCGCCGGAGATCACGATCGACGATTTCATGAAGGTCGACCTGCGGATCGCCCGCATCGCCGAAGCCGGTCATGTCGAGGGCGCCGACAAGCTGCTGCGCCTGGTACTCGATCTCGGCGGTGAAACCCGGCAGGTCTTCGCCGGAATCCGCTCTGCCTACGACCCCGACCAACTCGAAGGCCGTTTGACGGTCATGGTGGCCAACCTCAAGCCGCGAAAGATGCGCTTCGGCCTCTCCGAAGGCATGGTGCTGGCCGCAGGCGGCGACGACGGCGGACCGTTCCTGCTCGCGCCCGATTCCGGTGCCGAGCCGGGGATGCGGGTTCGATGAACCCGGCGAGGGACGAAGGCTTCAGGTTCAAGGAACTGGACCGGGTGCGGGCCACCGGGTCGCCAGCCGATCCGGCTCGATCGAGTTTCGAACCCGGCGCCCCGAACCCCGACCCCTAGGTGCGCCGGACCTGGGGACGCGCAGCCTCAGCCCCTGTACCCGAGCCGCGTCAGCGCTTATCCTGAGCGCGCGGTGCGATCGTCGAACACGGTCCCGCCGGGCCTCCTGCAATCAACGCCATCTTGCCCATGGATCTCGTCCTCATCATCGTCAGCGCCGCGTTGGTCAACAACTTCGTGCTGATCCAGTTCCTCGGGCTGTGTCCGTTCATGGGCGTTTCCAACCGCATCGAGGGCGCTGCAGGCATGGCGATGGCGACCGCATTCGTGCTGACCCTGGCGTCGGTAGCCAGCTATCTGCTCACCGAATGGGTGCTCGATCCGCTCGGCCTGGAATACCTGCGCATCGTCTCGTTCATCGTCGTCATCGCCGGACTGGTGCAGCTCACCGAGCTGGTCATGCGCAACCTCGCGCCGCTGCTGCACCGGGTTCTGGGAATCTACCTGCCGCTGATCACCAGCAACTGCGCGGTGCTGGGCGTGGCGCTGCTCAACGTCCGGCAACAGCATTCGCTGATCGAGTCGGCGCTGTACGGGTTCGGTGCCGCGGCCGGATTCGGCGGCGTGCTGGTGGTGCTGGCCGCCGCACGCGAACGGGTGGCGATGGCAGACGTACCGGAGAGTTTTCAGGGCGCGCCCATCGCACTCGTCACGGCCGGTCTGATGGCACTCGCCTTCATGGGCTTTGCCGGGTTCGCCAAGCTGTGAACGCCATGCTTGCCGCCAGCCTGGTTCTGCTCGCGCTTGTGCTGGGCATTGGCACCGTGCTGCTGCTCGGCGCTCGTCGATGGAAGCCCGACGAGGACTCGGTGGTCGAGCGCATCAACGCCATCCTGCCCCAGACCCAGTGCGGCCAGTGCGACTATCCGGGCTGCCGGCCTTATGCCGAAGCGATCGCCAGCGGCGAGGCCGACATCAACCAGTGCCCGCCCGG
>CAYPZP010000047.1:0-18830 GCA_964415285.1 uncultured Halomonas sp.
CAGGCCGAGCAGGATCACGAAGCCGATCATCGTCAGCATGTCCATGGCCTGGCCGTAGAGCAGGTCGACCAGCCTCAGTCCGAGCACGCCGCCCACGGTGGCCATCGGCAGGGTCAGCACCACCAGAAGCGAGTCCCGGAAAGACCGGAACAGCGCCGAGATCAGCAGGTACAGGATGACGATGGCCAGCACGAAGCTGCCGGCGAGATTGCGCAGCGTCTCGCCCAGTGCTTCGGCCGTACCGCGATAGGTGACCACGCCGTCGGCCGGCAGCGCCTCCCGGATCGCCGGCTCGGCCTCGGCCTGCAGCAGTTCGATGGCGGTCTCCATCGGCATCCCCGACGGCGGCGTGACCTGCAGCGTCAGGGTGCGCCTGCGATCCACGCGACGGATTTCGTTCGGTCCCGCCGTGCGTTCGAGGCGGACCAGTTCTCCTAGCGTGACGATCTCGCCGGTGGGAGCGGCCAGCGGCGTGGCCATGAGCTGCTCGGGATTGTCCCAGCGCTCGCCCCGGAGGATCACGTCGAGCCGGCGATCGCCGTCGAAGTATTCGCCCAGAAACGCACCGCTGCCCATCGCCCGGATCATCGTGGCGATGTCGCCGCGGGTCCAGCCGAGCTCGGCAATACGCCGGTCGTCGGGCCGCATGCGCAGCTCCGGCTCGGCCAGCTCCAGGCTGGGCTCGGGACGGACGTTGGCCTCGGGCATGATCTGGGAAATCATGCCGAAGCCGATGCGCCCGGCTTCCAGCAGCTCCTCGAACGAACCGGCCTGCAGATCGACGTCGATCCGGCGACCGCCGCGGCCGCCGAAGATCGGACGGCGCGTGGCGCGCCCGAAGGTATCGGGGAAGCCGGCGAGGATTTCCCGGTTGAGCACGGCGATCATCTCGTCGGACCGCGCCTCGTCCTCGGTGCGAACGCCGATGAACGCGCCGGAGCCGAAAAAGCCGACGAAGCTGTTAAAGAGCTTCGGTTCCTTTTCCCCGCTCATGTAGGGCTCCAGCCGCTGGTTGATGACATCGACCAGCTCGCGCTGGGCGGTGTCCGGGCCCATGCCCGGGGGCGCCAGCACGAACGCAGAAACGAGGTTGCGCTGCCCCTCGGGCAGGTAGTCGGCCGGCGGCAGCAGGAACCATGCAACCGCCAGCGGCACGCCGATGAGGCCGGAGATCCAGCCGACCCGTCGTTTGCGCGTGTCGGTGAGCTTCATGATGAAATCGGCCGCGCCGCGCCACCAGTGCGTGTGGCGGTCGTCCATCGGCCGGTCGCTGATCAGCCGCCAGCTCGCCGCCGGCAAGACGATGATGGCGACGAACAGCGAGCAGATGATCGCCGCCGAGATCACCACGGCCAGGTCGCCGAACAACTGCCCGGCCTCGTCCTTGAGGAACAACACCGGCAGGAAGATCGCCACCGTGGTCGCGGTCGAGGCCAGCAGCGCGCCCCAGACCTGCCCGGCACCGCGGTCGGCGGCCTCATAGCCGTCGCGACCCTGCTCGCGCTGGCGCACGATGTTCTCGAGCACGACGATGGCCGCGTCGAGCACCATGCCGGTGGCGAACGCCAGGCCGGCCAGCGAGATCACGTTCAGCGACATGCCCAGGCCGTCGAGCACGATGAACGAAAAACACAGGCACAGCGGAATCGCCACGGCCACCATCATCGTGGCGCGGAAACGACGGAAGAACCACCACAGCACGCCGATGGCCAGCATCATGCCGATCAGCAGGTTGGTCACGACCATGCGCACCGACTGCTTGATGTAGATGGTGTCGTCGGACGACTGGTTAATCTGCAGCCCGGCCGGGTCCAGGTGCGTGCGCTGCAGCTCGGCGACGGTGGCCTTGAGCTCGCCCATGACGTTGAGGATGTTGACGCCCGGCTCGGCGACCACGTTCATCATAATCGCCGGTTCGGTGTTCTGGGACATGCCGCCGGACGAATCGCGCATGACGCGCTCGACGGTGGCGACGTCGCCCAGGAAGACCGGCCGGCCGTCGCGCCATTCCAGCACCAGGTTCTCGAGATCGGGAATCTCGTACTGTCCGGCGAATCGCAGCGTGTACTGCCGCTTGCCGACTTCCTCGAAGCCGGCCGAGACGTCGGTGTTCTGGCCGAGCTGTCGACCGATGCGCGCCAGGTCGACACCGACCGAGGCGGCCTGGAACGGGTCGAACTCGATGCGCACCTCGAACGGTCGGCCGCCGCGCGGCGTCGCCGATGCGACCCCGGCGATCCGCTCGATGCGTTCCTGGATAACTTCCTCGACGAAATCCTGGTACTCGATGACCGGGCGGTTGTTGCCTTCCTTGGGAATGATGCCGAACCACGCCATCGTGTCGCCGAAGCGATCGGTGCCGACCCGCACGCTGGGCTCGCTGACATCGGCCGGATAATTGGAGACCTGGTTGAGGCGGTTGATGACCTCAATCAGCGCGCGGTTGAGATCGGCGCCGACATCGAATTCCAGCGTGATCGAACCGCTGCCCTGCCGGGCCGTGGAGTCCATGCGCTTGAGTCCGGGCACATCGCGAAGCTGCTCTTCCTGCGGCTCGACGATTTCCGACTCGATTTCGGCCGGGGCGGCGGCGCGCCAGCCAGTGGAAATCGAGATCGAAGGCCGGGTAATGTCGGGCGTCATCTGCACCGGCAACCGCGACAGGCTCAGCAGACCGAAGATCACCAGCAGGATGCAGCCGACGGCAACGGCAACCGGGTTACTCAGGCCAAGTCGGGTCAACGGCATGTCGGTGTTCCTGCTGTACTCAATCGGTTGGGCACGGCCTGGCTCGAGCGCGGGGCTCAACCAGCAGATCAGGATATTGGACCTCACTAATGTGAAGGAGTGCCGAAAGTCACTGGTCCGCGTCGCCCGTATCGACTCGGGGTGCGGTATCTTTGTAGGACGGCGCTTCGGGGTAGACGCCGAAACCCGGTTCGATCAGAGAAAAAACCAACGGCAACCGGGTCGAATGCGAATGCGCGCCGGGTCCGGTACCCGGCGATGCTGGAGAATCTGGGATGCCCGAAAGCTACGATTACATCATCGTCGGCGCCGGCTCGGCCGGGTGCGTGCTGGCCAATCGCCTCAGCGCCGATCCGGACTGCCGCGTGCTGCTGCTCGAGGCCGGCCCGCGCGACTGGAACCCGTTCATCCACATGCCGGCCGGCCTGGCCCGGCTGGTGAGCTTCAAGTCGTTGAACTGGAGCTATGAAACCGAGCCCGAGCCCAACCTCAACAACCGTCGCCTTTACTGGCCGCGCGGCCGGGTGCTCGGCGGCTCGAGTTCGATCAACGCGATGTGCTACATCCGGGGCCACGCCTCGGACTACGACGACTGGCGCGATCTCGGCAATCCGGGCTGGGGCTTCGACGACGTGCTGCCCTACTTCCGCCGGGCCGAGGATCAGCAGCGCGGCGAATCCGACATGCACGGCGCCGGCGGGCCGCTCGGCGTGTCCGACCTCGGCTACGTCAACGAACTCAGCCGGGTCTTCATCCAGGCCGCCGAACAGGCCGAGTACTATCGCAACGTCGACTTCAACGGACCGGTGCAGCGCGGCTTCGGCCTGTACCAGGTGACCCAGCGCGACGGCCGGCGCTGCAGCACGGCTTCCGGCTATCTGCGCCCGGTCCGCGGCCGGCCGAACCTCACGGTCCGGACCGGTTCCCTGACCTCGCGGGTCCTGCTGGAAGGAACGCGGGCGGTCGGGGTCGAGTACCGGCGACGCGGGTTGAGGCAGCGCGTCCGCGCCGAGCGCGAAGTGCTGCTGGCCGGCGGCGCCATCAACTCGCCGCAGCTGCTGATGCTGTCGGGCATCGGGCCAGTGGCGGCCCTGGAGCGCGCCGGCGTGCGCGTGGCACACGACCTCGGCGGCGTCGGCGGCAACCTGCAGGACCATCTGGACGTCATGACGCTGACGCGGTGCTCGCAACCGGTGACTTACGACCATCTGAACGAACTGGCGGTCGGGCTGAAATACTATCTGCGTCACGAGGGTATCGGCACGTCCAACATCGCCGAGGCCGGCGGCTTCGTCGCCAGCAGCCGCTGCACCCGTTCCCGGCCCGACATCCAGATGCACTTCGTGCCGGCACTGCTCGACGATCACGGCCGCAACCGGCTGCCCGGCGACGGCTACACGCTGCACGCCTGCAACCTGCGCCCGCAAAGCCGCGGCCACCTGACGCTGAAATCGGGGGATCCGGCCGAGCCGCCGGCAATCCACGCCAACTACCTGTCCGAGCCCGAGGACATCGAAATGATGCTGGAGTGCATCCGGGTCTCGCGCGAGATCCTCGCCCAGCCGGCGTTCCGGCCCTTCCGCGCCCATGAAATCCACCCCGGCGACGATGTCACTGATCGCGAAGGGCTGCTCGGATTCGTGCGCGAAAAGGCCGAGTCCATCTACCACCCGGTCGGCACCTGCCGCATGGGTTCGGATCCGGACGCGGTCGTTGATCCGCAGCTCCGCGTTCGAGGCGTCGAGGCGCTGCGGGTCATCGACGCCTCGGTGATGCCGACGCTGATCGGTGGCAACACCAACGCGCCGACGATCATGATCGCCGAGAAGGCCGCCGACCTGCTGCTGGCGCGCGCCGAAGGCCTCCGGGGCAGCATGGCCGAAGCCGCCTGATCGCCGGATCGCCGGATCGCGGGATCGACTGCGTCGATCTGCGGTCCCAACCCACGAGCCTTCCATGAAGCACTCGCGCATGAAAGCACTGACGAAATCACCGGCAATGCTGATCCCGCTGGTTTGCCTGGCGCTGTCGGCATCGGCTCGGCAAGCGCCCGAAAGCAGCGGGTCCGCGCAGGTCGTCGACCGGCTCGAGACGATGCTGGTCGAGCACATGAAGGCCGGCGACTCGATGTCGTTCGAGGCGCGATTCAAGCGCTTGCGGCCGCTGGTCGAAGACATCATGGCCGTCGATCGCATGGGCCGGTTCCTGTTCGGTCGGGACTGGCCAGCGTTCGAGCCCGAGCAGCGCGATCGTTTCACGGATGCGTTCCTCGACCTCAGCGCGGCCACCTACGCCAATCAGTTCGACCGCTTCAACGGCGAGCGCTTCGACCCGATCGAGCTCCAGCAGCAGGGCGAAGACCGCGCCGTGGTTCGACGCCAGCTGACCACCGGCAGCGGCAGCAAGATCGCCTTCGACTACCTGTTGACCCACGCTGAAAGCGGCTGGCGGATCGTCACCATCATCACCGACGGCGTCAGCGATCTGGCGATGAAGCGCAGCCAGTACAGCCGTATCCTTGAAAACGACGGCTTCGACGCGGTGATCGATCATATCCGCGAGGCCACCGACTCCCAGCGCGGTGACTGAACCCGGCCGCACCGGCGGACTTGAGCTCTGGCTGACCCGCGTCACGCAGCATCCGCTGGTCACGCTGGCGCTTTGCTGCGCGCTGGCCATCGCCGCCGCCGTCGCCGCGGCCGGCCTGCTCGGCGTCAACAGCGATCCGATCTCGATGCTCGACGAGGATCTGCCGTTTCGCCAAACCGACGAGCGCCTGCGCGAGGCATTTCCGAAGCTCGACGACAACGTGCTGGCGGTCGTCGAGGCGCCAACGCCGGAACAAGCCGCGCTGGCGGCACGGCAGCTTGCTTCGCGGCTGGACCGCGTGCCCGAAGTCGCCGGCTGGACATGGGCTTCGGGCAGCGCGTTCTTCGCCGAAAACGGGCTGTTTTTCCTGCCCCTGCCGCAACTCGAGCGGCTCGCTGACGATCTGAGCCGGGCCCAGCCGCTGCTCGGACGACTGGCGCGGCAGACCGACGCAGCGGCATTGCTGGAGCTGCTGGCGCAGATCGCCGAGCGCGGCGAAGCCGCCGGTGAGTTCGATCGATCCGGCCTTCAGGGCCGCGTCGCCGAAGCGCTGGACTCGGCGCTGGCCGGCGAACCCGGGATGCTCTCCTGGCAACGGCTGCTCGGCGACGCATCCGACACCGGCCGCGCGCGCGAAGTCCTGGTCATCGACCCGGTTCTCGATCATGGCAAGGTGCTTGCCGGCCGAGCCGTCATGCAGGCGCTAGCGCAGATACGCCGAGAGCTGGGGCTCGACGCCGGCCCGGCCCGACTCCGCCTGACCGGCAGTACGGCGCTGGCCTACGAAGAAATGAAGAGCGTGATCGAGGGCGCCGCCCTGACCGGCCTGCTGGCGCTGCTGCTCGTGACCGCGGTCATGCTGGTGGGATTGCGCTCGGTGTCGCTGAGCCTGATCGCGCTGGTGAACCTGGCGCTGGGACTGCTGCTCACCGCGGGCTTCGCGGCGCTGGCGATCGGTCGCGTCAACCTGATTTCGGTCAGCTTCGTCGTGCTCTACATCGGGCTCGGCGTCAACTACGCCGTGCATTACCTGCTGCGCTATCGCGAGATCGTGCAGGCCGAGCCGGGCACCGACATGGCCGCCGCGCGCGCAGCCATCGGCGCCGGGCGGTTTCTGAAGCGCCCCTTGCTGCTCAGCGCGGCAACTACGGCGCTCGGGTTCTTCGCCTTCGTGCCGACGGCATTCTCCGGCGTCGCCCAGCTCGGACTGATCGCCGGGGTGGCCATGGGCATCACGCTGGCGCTGAGCTACACCGCACTGCCGGCCATGCTGGCGCTGATCCGGCCGCGCGTTTCCGGCGCGCTGCCGAACCTGGAAACGGGATGGCGGCGAACGCTGGAGTGGCCGCTGACGCACCGGCGCGCGTTCCTCACTGCAGGCGCGTTGCTGGCACTGGCGGCGCTGCCGGCGCTGCCCGCCGTTCATTTCGACGCCGATCCCCTCAACGTCCGCGACCCGCATTCCGAATCGGTCGTGACGATTCGCGAACTGCTGAGCCAGGGCGACGGCGGCTATCGGAATATCCAGGTGCTGCTGGATCCGGGCACCGACGCGGAACGGCTCCGGCAGCGTCTGGAGGCGCTGCCGAGCGTCGATCGCGCCCTGACGATCGAGAGCTTCGTGCCCGAAAATCAACCGGAGAAACTGGCGATCCTCGAGGACCTGGGCTGGGTGCTGGGGCCCGACGTCGTTTCGGCCGACTGGGCCATGGAGGCGCTGGATCCGGCACGCCTGGGCGCGGCAGCACAGCGACTCCGCCTCGCGCTGCCCGGCGCACCGGAACCGGAAACCGAGCGGCTGCGATCGGCCCTGGATTCGCTGTTGTCGGCGCTGTCCGCCGGGCGCGCGTCGGCGGTCGCCGAGGCAGTCAACCAATCGCTGGTCGGCGGCCTGCAGCCGACGCTGGGACGACTCTCGAGCGCCCTGCGTGCAACCGAACCGGTCTCGAAACCGGATCTTCCGTCTTGGCTGGTCGAACAGTGGCAAGGCCGCGGCGGAGCGCAACTGATCCAGGTCTTCCCGGCCGGCGACCCGCTCGATCCCGGGACCCGGCGATCGTTCACCGAGCAGGTGCTGGAAGTCGCCAGCGACCGTGCCACTGGCGGTCCGGTCATCCAGCTCGCCGCCGGCGATGCGATCATCGGTGCGTTCCGCCAAGCGCTGCTTTGGGCGGTGCTCGGAATTGCCGCGGTGCTGCTGATCACGCTGCGCAGCGCCATCGACGCCGCCCGCGTGATGGCGCCGCTGGCGCTGGGCGGCCTGCTGACGCTGGCTGCGATGGTGCTACTGGACATTCCGTTCAATTTCGCCAACGTCGTTGCACTGCCGCTGCTGCTCGGCGTCGCGGTCGACAACGGCATCCACCTGGTCGCGCGTCGCCGCGCCGGCCTGCTGCCCGACGGCAACGTGCTGAAGACCGCCACCTCGCGCGCCATCATCGTCGGCGCCATGATCACGGCCGGCGGCTTCGGCAATCTTGCCTTCTCGCCGCACGCCGGCACCGCGAGTCTCGGTCTGATCCTGGCCATCGGGCTCGGGTTGATGGTGATGGCGACCTTGGTTTTTCTTCCGGCGATGTTGGGGCGGGAGGCTTCTTCTTGATTTTGCGGTCGCGCCGTCGCCGCTGATCCGGATTGGGGTGGTGGCTGATTCTGGCAATTCCGACTGAACCCGAAAAGCATTTTCGCCGCTCGCTGCGCGAGCTTGAGCAACCTACTATTGAGTCGTCAAAGGTAGGCAAAACCGATCGTGCGGGCGAAGCAGCCGGGCTTTCGCCCGGTCCCTGCGCTGCTCGCCGTTGCCGGCGGGCGGAAACAGGTGCGAAGGTGTCTGAGCGAAGCGAGTTCTTCGCGCCCCGCCCGAACCGAGCATCGCAGGGGACCCGGCCCAGCGGGCCGGGCGGGGACGCGGCATGAGCCATTTTGGTTACTTCTGGGGCCTCAAAAGTCACTCGCATCAGCCGGCGAAGCCGGCGGCGAAAAGGTTGTTTGCAATAGCAACCCAGAAAAAAGAAATCGACGGAACGGCCAACGAGCCCCATCAACGAGACTCGCCGGAACGGCTGTTCGCCGGCGCGAACAATCCTCGCCCAACAAAATCCGCGATCGCACCCTGCAACGACGGCTCCAGCGGCCGCGGCTTCCAGTCCAGCGCGGCGCGGGTGCGTCGGTTGTCGAACCGAACCGGCACCCCGTTCAGCCGCACGCCGGTCACCGACGCCGCCGGCGGCTTGCCGGTGAAGCGATCGGCCAGCCACTCCGAGACCTGCGCCGAAACCAGCGCCACCGGATACGGCACCTTCAGCCGCGGCATCGCGACGCCCGTCAGTGCATGCAGCGCATTGAGCAGGTCCGCCATCTGGACGTCGTGGCCACCGAGCAGGTAGCGCTGGTCCGGCTCGCCCTGCTCGGCGGCCTGCAGGTGGCCGAGGGCGACATCGCGCACGTCGACTAGGTTGAGCGTCGAGGGCATCCACGCCGGGTAGCGCCGGTTCAGAAAACCCAGCAGCATCTGCGTCGGCGGGGTCAGCCATGGATCGCCGGGACCCACTGGAACGGTCGGCGTGCAGACCACGACGCGCTGACCGAAGCGACGCCGGGCGGCCTGGACCTCGGCTTCGGCCCGCAGCTTGCTTGCGCAATACGGCCCGGCCATCTGCGCCGGATCGGGCGCGGTAAATTCGTTCACCCATTGCTCGGAACGCCCCCGGTTCGCCGCGATCAGGATCGACTCCGTGGAGGTGTGGACCACGGTCTCGACCGCTTGCTCGCGCGCCGCTTCGAGCACGTTGCCGGTGCCGCGGACGTTGACGTCTTCGAAAGCCCGCTTGTCCGGAATCCACAGGGCGCTGAGTGCGGCCAGGTGGAATACGCGTCGACACCCGTGCACCGCCGCGACGACTTCGTCCCGGTCAACGATCGAGCCTTGCCGATACTCCACGCCGTCAACGGGCTGATCCGGCACTTGCAGATCGAGAACGCGCACGCGCTCGCCGCGTTCGCGCAAAAGCCGGACCAGGTGGGTTCCGATGTAGCCGGTACCGCCGGTGACCAGATTACCGTCCATGCCGCCAAGCCCCTGCCGAGAAGAACGAGTCCGATGCCGATCATTCTGCCATCATGAGCGCTTCGCGATACCGGACCGGACGGCCATGTCCCTGCAAGCGCCTTCGCCGACCTGGAATCACCCGTTGCTGGGCGCGGATCTCGTCACGTTGATCCGCCTGTTCGCGTCGAACCGGACCCCGCCCTCGATGTGGCCACGCGCCGCTTCGATGTTCGGCTCGGCGCTGGCCCGCATGCCGCTGAGCTGGGCCGAGCGCGCCCGGGTCGCGATGGCGAGCGACCCGCTGGATCGCATGCAAGCACCGGTGTTCATCCTCGGTCACTGGCGCAGCGGCACCACCCACTTGTTCAACTTGATGAGCCGCGACCCGCGATTCGCCTGGCCCGACCCGATCGCCACCGGCCTGCCGTGGAACTTCCTTGTGCTGGGCCGGGCGCTGCGCCCGCTGCTGGAGCGCGCGCTACCGGAAAGCCGGCTGATCGACAACGTCGCGGTCAACCCAGACTCGCCGCAGGAAGACGAGATCGCGCTGGCCTCGATGCAGGACCTGTCCTATTACCACGCGCTGTATTTTCCCGGGGCGTTCACGGCAAGCTTCGAGCGCGGCGCGTTCTTCGACCCCGAGCGCGTGCCGGCCGAACAACTCGAACGACGCGCCCGGCGGCTGAAGCACTACTGCCGAAAGCTGCTGTTGGCCGGGGGCGACACGCTGCTGGTCAAGAACCCGGTGCATACCGGCCAGGTTGCCTGGCTGCGTCGCATCTTCCCCGACGCGCGTTTCGTCCACATCCACCGCAATCCCTTCGTCGTGTTCGAGTCGACTCGCAACTTCTATCGCAAGCTGCTGCCGGCCTATGCGCTGCAGCCGCACGACGCCGAAGCGATCGAGCCGATCATCCTTGAGACGTTCTCGCGCATGCTCGAGCGCATGCTCCGCGACACCGCCGACCTGCCGCAGGATCGATTCGTCGAGATCGCCTATGCCGACCTGGAGCGCGACCCGCTGGGCTGCCTTCGCGGCGTCTATGATCGGCTCGAGCTGGACTCATTCGGTTCGGTGTCGCCGCGCATCCAGCGCTACCTCGACGGCATCCGCGGCTACCGCAAGAACCCGCACCGGTTCGCGCCCGACAGCATCGAGCAGGTCAGCCGCGCGTGGCGTCCGTGGCTGGATCGCTGGGGCTACGGCCCACCGGGCGACGGTTCTCCGGAGCGCTGAACCGGCTCGCCGGTCGCGGCCGATTCCGGCTCGCGCACGCCGCCGACCCCTTCCGGGTCCGCCGGCGCCGGGCCCGGCTCGGCGTAGCGCCCGATCCAGTCGCGAACCTGGTCGTACCAGTGCAGCGAGTTGTTCGGCTTCAGGATCCAGTGGTTCTCGTCGGGATAGTAGACCAGCCTGGACTCCACGCCCTTGGTCTGCAGCGTGCGGAACAGCTCGAACGCCTGCCCCACCGGAACGCGAAGATCGCGCTGGCCGTGCAGGATCAGGCTGGGCGTATCGAATGCGGCGGCGTAGAGATGCGGCGACAGCAGCTCGTACATTTCCGGGTTCTCCCAGTACGGGCCGAAACGCTGATCGTGCACCGCGAAATCGGCCGCCGTCTGCGCATACAGGTCGTAGACGGCGGCGTGAATGACCAGCGTATTGAACGGATGGTCGCGACCCAGCAGCACCGACGAAAGATACCCGCCGTAGCTGCCGCCGCCGGCGACCATGCGGTCGGCATCGATCCAGGATTTTTCAGCGAACCAGTCGGCCGCAGCGATCGTGTCGGTGTAGGGCCGGGTGATCCAGTCCGGGTTGATCGAATCGGTGAACGCCTGGCCGAATCCGGCCGAGCCGTGGAAGTTGTGCCAGGCGGTCACATAGCCCCAGGAAGCGAAAGTCTGCGCGTTCCAGCGGAAGTGGAACATGTCCGAGATCTGGCCGTGCGGGCCGCCGTGGATCAACAGGAACAGCGGATAGCGCTGCGATGGATCGAATCCCGGCGGATAGTGGACCCACATCTGGATGTCGTTGCCGTCGGCGCCGGAATAGGTCACCGACTCATACGTGCCCAGCTCGACGCCGGCCAGGATCTCGTCGTTGAAGGTCTCCAGCCGCAGCGCGGCGCCGCTTTCGGGGTCGACGGCCACCACGCGCGGCGGATACAGGAAGCTCTGGTTGCGTGCGATCAGCGTGCCGTCGTTGGCGATATCGAGGGCGTCGAAGTGGGTCGCTTCGGTGATGCGCACCGGCGAAGCACCGCGCAACGAAAGGAAATACACGCGCCGCGTCCCGGCATCTTCGATGGCGCCGAACAGACCGGCCGAGTCCGGCGACCACACCAGCCCGGAGGCCGAGCGATCCCAGGCGTCGTGAACCAGCCGGGTGCGCGCCGTCGCCAGTTCGTGGATCATCAGCTTGGTCTGATCGCCGTAGAAACCGGCGATGTGCTGGCGCGTGAAGGCCAGCAACCGGCCGTCCGGAGAGAACAGCGGCGCGGCATCCGGCGCGGTGTTGCCGCGCGTCAGGTTGGACGCTTTCCCGGACTCGATGTCGATCAGGAAGACGTCGGGGTCGGGATGAATGCCCTCTTCCCGGCTGTCGGCGACGACCGCGACGAAACGCTCGTCCGGCGAAACGTCGTAATGCGACGCATCGATGTCGGCCGGCATCAGGCTCAGGCCCGCCGGCGCGGTCACTGGCTCGACGTCGCCGCCTTCGGCCAGGATCCGGAACAGGTGATGGACCCGGTCGGAATCGAGCCAGGTGTCGAAATGCGCGTAAGGCATCGCGTCCCAGACATAGGCCGAGACCTTGTCCTCCGAGTCGCGATCAAGCTGCTCGGCCATTTCCTCGAACGACTGGTCGGGCCAGACGCTCGAGACGAAGTACAGGTGCGCTCCGGCCCACTTCAGCGCCATAACGCCGGTCGGAACATCGGTTAACGCGACCGCCTCGCCCGGCGCGTCCATCGGTAGCACGTACGCCTGCGCGGCCTCGTCGTCGCTGCGCTTGCTGATGAAGGCCAGTCGCGAACCGTCGGGAGAAAAAACCGGAGACGAAGCGGTCGCCCCGGAAGCCGTCAGGGGGCGCTGCGCCGTTTCCCCGTCGGCGGCCAGGAGCCACAACCGCGTCTCGGACTCATCGCTTTCGACATCGTAGGAAGTCACCGGCGCCACCACGCGCGCGCCGTCGGGCGATACCACCGGCGCGCCCACCCGATCGAGCTGCCACAGGACCTCCGCGGTCAGCCGTTTGCTCGATTCCCGCCCGGCGTCTGGATCGGGTCCGGACTGACGCGCGACGGCCAGCGGCAGGATCGTCAACAGGAAAAGGAGGCTCAACAGTGCAGGAATCGGCCGTCGTTTCATCGCGGGTGCTCCGGGTTGCGGGGGGATCATGATACGGCCCCGGGCCCGGGGTGGATGGGACTGGTGGCCTGGTTATGGGTTTCGCGCAGGTTTTTTCCGGGCGGGACGCGAAGAACCCGCTTCGCCCGCACGATCGGTTCTGCCTGCTCTTGACGACGCAAGATTCAGTCGCTCGAGCTCGCGCAGCGAGCGGCGAAACCGCCCGTGATCTGGATGAAGGCAGCGACGCAGATCATGAGCGAGTGACGCGGGAAACCACCCCGAACCGGCCCAACGACAAAACCAGAAGACCAGAAAATCAGAAAACGAGATTCACCATCCCCAGCATGGCCACCAGAAACAGCACGCTCATGGGCAGTCCGACGCGAATGAAGTCCTTGACCTTGTACCCCCCCGGTCCGATGATCAGCGCGTTGACCGGGTGGGTCGGCAGAATGAATGCGTTGGACGTGCCGAGCGCGATGATCAATGCATACACGGCCGGGTTGGCGCCGGTGGCCAGCGCGATGTTGATCGCGATCGGCACGAGCAGGACGGTGGCGCCGACGTTGGACATCACCAGCGTGAATACCGTGGCCAGCACCGCCAGCGCGATCTGCATCCACAGATCGCCGACGTCACCGACCAGGACCAGCATCTGCTGCACCAGCCAGGCCGCGGTACCGGTCACCTCCATCGCGTAGCCGAGCGGAATCAGGCTGGCCATCAGGAAAACCGTCTTCCAGCTGACCGCGTTGTAGGCCTCGTCCATGTTCAGCACGCCGGTCAGCACCATGCCGATCGCGCCGGTGAGCAGGGCCACGGACAGGTTGAAATCGGTGAACAGGATCAGCGACATCGACAGGGCGAAGAACACCACGGCGTGGCCGACCTTCTGCGGCCGCTGCTCCTCCTTGGGCACGTCGGTGGCGACGATGAAATCCTTGTCGCGTGCGACCGCCGAAAGGTCGCGCCAAGATGAATGCGAGACCAAGCAGTCGCCGACCCGCAGTCGCTCGGCGCGCAGCCCCTCGCGCACGATCGCGTCGCCGCGGTTGATCGCCAGCACCGAAATCCCGAATCGAGAGCGCAGCCGGGCATCGGCGATGGTCTTGCCGACCAGGTTGGAGCCCGGCGGAATCACGACCTCGGAGATTCCGGCGCGGCCCGGGTCGAACAATGTGCCGAACGTCCTCAGCCGCGGCTGCAGGCGCAGCTTGTTGTCCAGCGCGAAGCGACCGACCTGCTCGCGCGTGCCCATGACGCCGAGCATCGTCCCGACCCAGATCATCTCGTCGGCCGGCGGCGCCAGCCGTGGCTCGTCGGTGGACTGGATCGCCAGCAGCAGCGGCGCGCCGTCGAGTTGCTCGGCCTCGCTGATGCGCATGCCGACCAGCGGGGAATCGACCGTGACCAGCAGTTCGTAGACGTTGCCGGTAATGCCGTAGACCTCGGCGAAGTAGTTCTTGGTCCGCCCCGGCGAAGCCGGCCGTTTGCCGTTCGGGCGCGGCAGCAGGCGGCGGCCGAGGAACACCATGAACAGCAGCGCGACGACCAGCAACGCCAGCCCGACCGGGGTGACCGAAAACAGGTCGAACGGCTTCATTGCCTCGGCGCCGGGCGGCAGCGAACGATTGGATGTCAGGATCAGGTCGTTGAGCAGAATCAACGGCGACGATCCGACCATGGTGATCGTGCCGCCGACGATGGCGCAGAAGCCGATCGGGATCAACAAGCCGGAAAGCGGGATATCCAGGCGGCTGGAGACGCGCCCGGCCACCGGCAGGAACAGCGCCGTGGCGCCGGTGTTCTGCATGAAACCCGAGATGACGCCGACCGAAGCCGCCAGCATCGCGGCGATGCGGCTTTCCGATCCGCCGCCGTAGCGCACGATCATGGTCGAGACCGTGTTCATGACGCCGGTCCGATCCAGTCCGGCGCCGATGATCATGACCGCGATCACGGCGATGACGGCGTTGGAGGCGAAACCGTCGAACAGTTGGTCGCCCGGGACCAGGCCGAGCAATCCGAGCAGCACCATGATCGAGACCGCGGCGATGTCGATGCGAACGATTTCGGTGACGAAGGCGAAAATGGTCAGGCCGAGCAGTGCCAGCACCAGCAACATATCGCCCGTCAGCTGCAGTTCGCCTTCCATGACCTCGCGACGACCCTCGGAGTTCGCTACAGGTTACACGGGTTGGTTCTGCATACCGTGGCCGCGGCGACGAGCCTGGCTGGATCGGCCGGCGCCCGGCTCAGCGCCGGCGGCCGGCCGATCGCAGGGCATCGAGCCGTTCGGAGATTCGTCCGAGCTGCAGATTGCCGCAGCCGCCGGGCGAAACGCGCGCGGCCAGGCTGTGCTCCGGCGATCGAGATTCCAGCCGCGCCAGGTCGTCGCCGACCTCGCGGTACGCGTCGCGGAACGAGCGTCCCTCGCTCACCAGTTCATTGGCCCGGTCGGTCGCATGCATCGACGCGTCGATCGACGCGCTCATGCGTTCGCGGTTCCAGCTCAGACCGGCCAGCAGCGCCGGCACCAGCGCCAGGCCCTCGAGACCGCGCGCGAAGGCCCGAAGCACCGGTGGCTTGGTGTCCTGCAGATCGCGCTGATAACCCGACGGCAGCGACAGCACGGATTCGAGCTCTGCACGCGCGCCGACGACGGTTGCGTGCAGCGCGCGCAGCAGTTCCACGCCGTCGGGATTGTGCTTGTTCGGCATGATCGACGAACCGGTGCAGTATTCATCCGGCACCTCGACATAGCCGAATTCCTGGCTGGCATACAGGCTCAGGTCCCAGCTCAGCCGCCGCAGGTCCGAAGTGGCTGCCGACAGCGCATCGATTGCGCGCAGTTCGACCTTGCCGCGCTGCGCCTGGGCATTCTGGGGATTGACCACCAGGCGCGCGAATCCCAGTTCATCGGCGACGCCGTCGCGATCCAGCTCGAGATTGACGCCGAAGCCGGACGCCGTGCCCAGCGGCGAAGCATCCAGCCAGCCGCGGATCGACGCGGCCAGCTCGGCATTATCGACGAAGGCCTCGGCGTGCCCCGCCCACCAGAGTCCCAGTGAGCTCGGCATGGCCTGCTGCAGGTGGGTATGGCCCGGCAGCGGCGCGTCGGCCTCGGTGCGCGCGCGCGTCAGCGCGACCTCGGCGATATCCAGGCAAAGCGCGGCGAGCACCGTCAGCCGATCCTTGAGGTACAGCCTCAGCGCGACCGCGACCTGGTCGTTGCGGCTGCGACCGGCGTGGATGCGCTTGCCGGTCTCACCCAGCCGGTCGGTCAACCAGGCCTCGATCGCCGAGTGTCCGTCCTCGAATCGCCGGTCGAGCACGAACTCCCCCGCTTCGAACGCCTGCGCCAGCGCGTCGAGCTCGCGGCACATCGCGGCGGCCTGATCGCCGGTCAGCAAGCCGACGCGCGCCAGACCGAGGGCGTGCGCCCGGCTGGCGCGGATGTCGAAAGGCAGCAGCTCGCGATCCAGTTCGACATCCTTCCCGGCCAGGAAGCGCATGATCGCCTCCGGCACCGCCGACTGCCCCGTCTTCTTCCAGATCGGTCCGCTCACGATGGGCCTCCTGTGATGTCCGGCATTTCCCAGAATCCGATGGCGCCGAGCCGGATTTCCGGCCTTGGCGCGGAACGGAAAATCACGCGCGCGGCGGCTTCTCGGAGACGTACAGTGAAATCGTACCGCGGACTACCGCCTCGCCGTCATCGCGAAACGCGGTCACTCGAACCGGTACCTCGCCGACCTGCCAGTCACCGGGATCGGTCTCGGCGACCGCGCGAATGTCGGAATTCGCCTTGGCCGTGTATTCCAGCGACATGCCCATGGGAATCCAGCGCAGATGCTTCGGGATCGTCACCTCGGCCAGTCCGCCCATGGCCATCTCCAGCGCGTTGCAGATGGCAATCACGTGGACCGTGCCGATGTGGTTCTCGACGCGCCGGCGTTTGCGGAACCGAACCTCGCAGAAGTGCTCGCGCAATTCGGTCACGGTCGGGCGGATCGAGCCGAAGTACGGCGCCTTTCGCGCGAACATCCGTGAAAACAGGCGCCTGCCCATCGGCAACCGCGCGGTCTTGTGGTACAGGTTCAGAAGGTAGTTGCTCACGATTTCACTCTCGACCATTCGGATCGCGCAGGACCGTCAGGGCCGGCCGACCCGGGCGTTGCCTGGCAGGCCGTCCCGTAGAATGGACTGCTCTGCACCCAGGATGGAGTTCCTCTCATGCACGTCTCCAGGATGATTTTCACCGCGGCCTGCGCCATGGCGATCACGCCGCTCGCAAGCGCGGACGTCGCGCTGGACCAGCTCCAGCTGCCCGAAGGATACGCGATCGAGCTGTATGCCGAAGGCGTGGAAAATGCACGCCAGATGGCGCTGGGCGACCAGGGCACGGTCTTCGTCGGCTCGCGCCGCGCCGGCAAGGTGCATGCAGTGATCGACGACGACGGCGACCGCCGAGCCGATCGAGTCGTCGTCATCGACGAGGGGCTGAAGATGCCGTCGGGGCTGGCATTTCGCGACGGCGACCTCTACGTCTCGGCCGTGGGCGACCTGTTCCGGTACGAGGACATCGAATCGAACCTCGACGAACCGCCGGCGCGCGTACTCGTGACCGACCGGTTCCCGACCGACGAACACCACGGCTGGAAGCACATCGAGTTCGGCCCCGACGGCCGGCTGTACGTGCCGATCGGCGCGCCGTGCAACGTCTGCCTGGAAGAAGAGTACGCGCTGATCGTCAGCATCGCGGCCGACGGTACCGATCAGCAGATCGTCGCCCGCGGCGTGCGCAACTCGGTGGGCTTCGACTTCGATCCGGTCACGGGCGATTTGTGGTTCACCGACAACGGACGCGACATGCTCGGCGACAACCTGCCGCCGTGCGAGATCAACCACGTCTCCGAGCCGGGCCAGCATTTCGGCTTCCCGTTCTGGCACGGCGGCCTCGTTCGAGATCCCGAATTCGGCGGCCAGCGGGAATTCGACGAATTCGTCGCGCCGGCCCAGCAGCTGGTCGCGCACACCGCACCGCTGGGCATGATGTTCTATCGCGGCGACGCGCTGCCCGAAGACCTCGAACACGACATGCTGGTCGCCGAGCATGGCTCCTGGAACCGCACGCACAAGAGTGGGTATCGGGTCATGCGCGCGCACCTCGACGACGACCGCAGGATCGTCCAGTACGAGCCGTTCATCACCGGCTGGCTGCAGGGTGAAGCTTCGTGGGGCCGACCGGTGGACCTGCTCGAATTGCCCGACGGCTCGATCCTGATCTCCGACGACCAGGCCGGCGTGATCTATCGCGTCATCGGCGACTGATCGGTCGCGCCGCAGGAATCGGATCCGGATTCAGGGGCGGGCAGGTACAGCGCCGCGTTGCGAAACGGCAAGAGCGCCATCAGCACGGCCTGGGCGTACAGGCCGGCGCGGTCCAGCGCGCCACCGCTCAACAAGCCGATGGCACCATCCTTGCGCTTGGAGTCCGAGCGGCCGAATACGCGATCGTCGGCCTCGCCCAGCTCCAGGCCGCCGCGCACCAGCTCGGCGATCCGCTCCGGCAGCGTGAACTCGGCGGTGCGACCGCGTCCGACCGAATCGGCCGCCAGCGCGACAACCCAGGCGAAGGCCGTCATGCCGAGCGCGTCGTCGTCAATACCACCCTCGATGCCGAACCACAGATCGGCATCGGGGATTGCCGAGCGGGCGGAACACGCCCGATGCTCGGCGCCCCGGCGGGTTTCGGCGTCGCCGAGCGGCTGATCGGCAACGCCGGAATCGACGATGACCGGGAGAATCTCGGCTCGCTCGTCGGGAAACAGCGCCGCGAAGCCCTGCTCCACGGCGCGACGCTTGACCGGATTGTCCGAGGCGACGACGATACGCCGCACGGGACGCCCGGAACCCTTCACTGCGCCTGCGATTCTTCCAGGTAGCGGAAGAAGTCCGAGTCGGCGCGCAGCATCACGGTGGCGTTGCCGCCGAGTGCACGGTAGGTCTCCAGCGTGCGGAAGAACGCGTAGAACTCCGGATCGGCACCGAAGGCCTCGCCGTAGATCCGCGTGGCCTCGGCATC
>CAYPZP010000048.1:0-18498 GCA_964415285.1 uncultured Halomonas sp.
CGTTCCTCCGGCGAGTTCTACTCGGTCGCGCTGACCCACAACCACCAGCAGGCCGACACCGGCACCAAGATGATCCATCTGGGCAAGGACACGACCAGCAAGATCATTTCCAAGGGCATATCGGCCGGCAAGAGCTCCAACAGCTATCGGGGGCTGGTGCGCGTGGCGAAGAAAGC
The DNA here is from genome assembly GCA_964415285.1 of uncultured Halomonas sp. Classification (GTDB taxonomy): domain Bacteria; phylum Pseudomonadota; class Gammaproteobacteria; order Xanthomonadales; family Wenzhouxiangellaceae. The sequence continues at coordinate 177 of CAYPZP010000048.1, forward strand.
CGCCAACGCCCGCAATTACACCCAGTGCGACAGCCTGTTGATCGGCAAGACCTGCGGCGCGCATACCTTCCCTTACATCGAGTCGGCGAACCGGTCGGCCAAGATCGAACACGAAGCCACAACTTCGCGGATCGGCGAGGACCAGTTGTTCTACTGCCAGTCGCGCGGCCTCGACGAGGAAGAGGCCGTGGCCTTGATCGTCGACGGCTTCTGCAAGGAGGTCTTCAAGGAGCTGCCGATGGAATTCGCCGTGGAAGCCAAGGCACTGCTTGAAATCTCGCTGGAAGGCGCGGTCGGCTGAACCCGGAAATCCGGCGTTCCGGCGGTCCGTTCCGGGCAATCAGGGAACTCGCAATCACCCCCGCGTCGCATCACTGCGGATCGCGGAAGACGGAAATCGGAAAACGGTAACCCCATGCTGAAAATCGACAATCTGCATGTCGCCGTCGGCGGCCAGGAAATCATCAAGGGTCTGGACCTCGAGGTCGGCAACGGCGAGTTGCACGCGATCATGGGCCCGAACGGTTCCGGCAAATCGACGCTGGGATATGCGCTGGCCGGACGCGACGGCTACGAGGTCACCGAAGGATCGGTCAGGTTCGACGACCGCGACCTGCTGGAACTCGAAATCGAGGAGCGCGCGACCGCCGGCCTGTTTCTGGCGCTGCAGTACCCGGTCGAGATTCCCGGCGTCAACAATGCCTATTTCCTGCGTGCTGCGCTGAACGCGCAGCGCAAGGCGCGCGGCGAGGAGGAAATCGACTCGATGGGCTTTCTGAAATCGGTGCGGGAACAGCTCAAGGCGCTCAGAATGGATGAATCGTTGCTCAAGCGAGCCGTCAACGAGGGCTTTTCCGGCGGCGAAAAGAAGCGAAACGAGATCGTGCAGATGGCGGTGCTCCAGCCGAAGCTCGCGATCCTGGACGAAACCGACTCCGGGCTGGACATCGACGCGCTCAAGCTGGTGGCCGAGGGCGTGAACCGGTTGCGCGACGAGAACCGGTCGTTCATCGTCATCACGCACTACCAGCGGCTACTGGATTACCTGGTGCCCGATCACGTCCATGTGCTCTCCGACGGACGTATCGTCGAGAGCGGCGATCGTACGCTGGCGCATCGCCTGGAGCAGGAAGGCTACGCGTTTCTCGACACGGCGGAGGCCTGATTCGCGATGTCGGCATTGATCGATAAGCTGCTGCCCGAATCGCTGCCGGAAGGCGAGCCCGGCCTCGACGTGCTGCGTCGCAAGGCCCAGAAGATTCTGATGCAGCACGGTTTTCCGCACCGGAAGACCGAGAACTGGAAATATCTGCCGCTGACGCTGCTGGAGAAACGCGAGTTCGGAACCGGGGCGGCTTCGCGGGATTGGCCGGAGCCGCCTTCGCTGCCCTTCGAATCCGGCCTGGTGCATGTGCACAACGGACAGATCGACCCGTCGCGCTGCCGGCTCCCGGCCGGCGTGACGCTGCGCGGGATGACTTCGGACGACGTCGATATCGGGGCGCTGAACGAGCAGGGTTCGGCCGACGCGTTCGCGTGGCTCAACCTGGCCCGCTTCGAGCAGGGCTGGACCCTGCGCGTGGACAGCCGCGTGGACATTCCGCTGCTGCTGGCGGTGACCTGCGACGAGGATTTCGACGGCGCGCTGCATCCGCGCTTGAAACTGGAGCTGGCGCCCGAAAGCCGGCTGGAGTTGATCGAGTCGCAGCAGGTCGGCGGCGCCGGTCTGCTGAACATCGTGTTCGACATCACGCTGGCGCGTGAGGCGCGTCTGACCCACCTGATCGACCGCGCGGCCGGCGACACGGCAATGATCCAGCGAACCGCGGTGCGCATCGGCGCCGCGGCCGATTATCGCGTTTTCGCGCTCGACGGCGGAGGCCGCCTGACGCGGCAGGATTTGATCGCGGTTCTGGAAGTCGCCGGCGGCCAGGCCACATTGTGCGGAGTCGGCGTGTTGTCGGGCCGTTCGCTGGTCGATTACCACACCGCCGTCGAGCATCGCGTCGGTGGAACGCGCAGCCGGGAAGATTTCCGGATGCTGGCCGACGATCAGTCGGTCGGGGTATTCAACGGCCGGATCCTCATCGTGCGCGGTGCCGACGACAGTCATTCCGAAATGAACACGGGCAACCTGCTTCTCAGCGACAGCGCCCGAATCAACACCAAACCCGAACTCGAGATTCACGCCGAGGAAGTCACCGCCAGCCACGGTGCGACCGTGGGTCAACTCGACGACCAGGCGCGCTTCTACCTGCGCTCGCGCGGCCTCGACGACGATCAGGCGCAGGCGCTGCTGAAATACGGCTTTGCCGCCGCTGTTTTCGATGAACTGCAGGCCGGTGCGCAGCGCGACTGGCTGCTGGCCCGGCTCAAGGAGGCCCTGTGACCTCGGTGACCGCGATGCCGTCCACCAACGGGGCGCTGGACGTCGATGCGCTGCGCGCGGAATTTCCGATACTCGATCGGGAGGTTCACGGCAAGCCGCTGGTCTATCTCGACAGCGCCGCCACCGCGCAGCGTCCGCAGTGCGTCATCGACGCCGTCGCGGATTTCTACAGCCGGCACAACGCCAATGTCCACCGCGGCGTGCATCAGCTCAGCGTCGAGGCTTCGGAGGCTTTCGAGCAGGCCCGGCAAACCGTTCGCGCCCACCTCAACGCGGCCAGCGAACGCGAGATCGTGTTCACCCGCGGCGCGACCGAGGCGATCAACCTGGTCGCCCAGGGTTGGGCGCGGCCCAAGCTGCAGCCCGGCGACGAGATCATCGTCTCGACCATGGAGCATCACTCCAACATCGTCCCGTGGCAACTGGTCTGCGAGCAGACCGGGGCGGTGCTGAAACCGGCGCCGATCAACGACCGAGGCGAATTGCTGGTCGACGAGCTCGAGGCCCTGATCAGCGACCGGACCCGCTTGATCGGGCTGGTCCACGTGTCCAATGCACTGGGTACCGTCAACCCGGTCCAGCGCGTCTGCGAGATCGCACGCGAACGCGGCATCATCAGCGTGATCGACGGATGCCAGGCGCTGCCGCATGTTCCTGTCGACGTCCGGCAGATCGGATGCGATTTCTACGCGTTCTCGGCGCACAAGATGTACGGCCCGACCGGTGTCGGCGCGTTGTTCGGCCGCGAAGCGCTGCTCGAGGCCATGCCGCCATGGCAGGGCGGCGGCGAGATGATCTCGTGGGTCAGTTTCGAAGAAGGCACCACGTACAACCAGCTGCCGCACAAGTTCGAGGCCGGAACGCCGAATATCGCCGGAGCCGTCGGCATGGCCGCAGCGTTCGGTTTTCTTCAGCGCGTCGGTATCGATGCGATCGAACGCCACGAAGCCGACCTGCTGGCCTATGCCACCGAACGGATGCTCGGCATCGACGGACTCAGGATCATCGGCACGGCCGCGCGCAAGGGACCGGTGGTCTCGTTCACACTGGAAGGCGCGCATCCCAACGATATCGGCACCATCGTCGATCATTACGGTGTCGCACTGCGGACCGGGCACCACTGCGCCATGCCTGCGATGAAATTCTTCGGCGTACCGGCCACGGCGCGAATCTCGCTGGGCGTCTACAACACTCGAGCGGAGATCGACACGTTTCTCGGCGCACTGGAGAGTGCGCGCACGATGCTGAGCTGATCACGGCTGTTCGGGCCGGGCGTCTTTCGAGTCCGTGTCGGCGCTACAATGCCGTCATCGATAATCGGAGCCGCGCGATGCGTTCCCTGCTGATCTTCCTGGCCGCCGTCATCCTGATCGTTCTGGGACTGTGGGCGACGCTGGTCCTGTATTTCGACGAGGAAAGGCTCAAGCAGATCGCGACTGACCAGATTCGAGCCCAGACCGGCCGTGAACTGAGTATCGACGGGGATCTGGAGCTGGATCTGTTTCCGGGCATCTCGATCGTGGCGAGGGACGTGACGCTTTCCGGGCCGGACGATTACACCGGACCGGACCTGTTCACCGCCGATGAATTCCGGATGTCGGTGTCCTTGCTGCCGCTGCTTTCCGGGAAGGTCGAAACCGGCGATATTTCGCTGGAAAACGCACGCCTTTCGATTCATACCGATCGCAGTGGACTCAGTTCACTGGACGGGCTGTCGGGATCGGCGGAGCAGAACGGCTCGGCCCCGCAATCCCGTCCCGGCGTTTCCACCGGGCGGATCGCGCTGTCGAAATCCACCGTGACGATGAGCGACGAGACCAGCGATTCGCGCCAGATCTTCGTCGTCGAGCGTCTCCAGGTCGATTCGTTCGCGTTCGATCGGCCCGTGCGATTCAGCTTCGAGGGCGGCATCGGCGATCCGCCCATGGTCGAGGACATCGATGTGGGTGGCTCATTGACGGTCCCTTCCGGAGACGGCCCGATCGTGGTTCACGAATTCGGTGTGACCGCCAACGCGGCCGGGCTCCCGCTGGGGTTGAGCGGCAGGGCTTCGGTCAACGCCGGTCCGCCGATGGTCGCGCAGATCGAGGACGGGCTCCTCGACCTCAACGGCAAGTCGTTCCAGGTCTCGTTTTCCTACCGCGACGGCACCCGTCCGAAGGTCGACGCGGCGCTGAGTGGGGAATTCCTGAATGTCGACGCCCTGCTTGCGGTGATGCCCGGCGGTCATGAGGCCGTCGCCGAGGCGGAAGATGCCGAATCTCCGCTGCTGCTGCTCGGGGAGTTCGACGTGGACGCGCGTCTGGAGCTCGATGCGGCGATCCTGTCCGGGCTTGAGCTGGCCGATGTCGGTGCCCGATTGCGTTCCGACAACGGCATCGTCACGGTCGACCCGATCAGCGGGCGGTTGGGTGGCGGCCGCCTGGATGCCGTCGCCATGGCGGATCTCAGCGTCGAGCCGCCGCTGCTGCAATTTGATCCGGTGTTCGACCTCGATGATGCCGGCATGGCGCTCTCGCCATGGGGAATGGATCGTTTCCTGACGGGCTCGGGTATTCTCGAGCTGGCCGTCAGCGCGCGCGGGCTCGATACCAACGCGATCCTGAGCAGCCTCGACGGATCGGGGCGCTACGAACTGCGCGACGGCACGATCCAGGGCGTCGACCTGAATGCCATGATCGAAGGACTGGCGGCTCGGGAGTTCCAGACCGCGGTGGCGGCCGGGCTCGGCGGGAAGACCCGTTTCCAGACCTTGAGCGGCCGGGTGTCGATCAAGGACGGAACTGTCGAGTTACCCCGGATCAACCTCGTGACCGGACAGTTGGGCGCTACCGGCGACCTGACCCTCAAACTCGCGGATCTCGGCATCCAGGGCGAGTTGCGGCTGGACAGCGAACGGCTGCCGGCGATTCCGCTGCAGCTTGGCGGCACGCTTCTTCGGCCGACCCTGCAGCCGGATGCCACCGAAGCCCTGAAACAGGAGGCTGGTCGACGGGTACTCGATTTTCTTCGCGAGCGTAACGAGAAGGACGAAGAACCGGCCGGGGAAGAGGGTGGCGGCTGACGTCCGGAACCGCCTGGTTTGAACCGGCAGCCAAGGGGCGCGACCCGTGCCCCGGCATCGCGCGCTGCGCTGACGGCGGGGCTTGGCGGCTTCGTGTTCTGGGGCTTTGCGCCTTTGTACTGGAAGCTGCTGGGGCAAGCCGGATCGGTCGAGGTCATCGCGCATCGCGTGTGCTGGTCGGTGGCGTTTCTCGGCGCCTGGCTTCTGCTTCGCCATCGCGCTCGGGTCCTGCGCCACGTTGCCGTAGACCGACGCGTGCTGGCGGCATTGTTGCTCAGCGGTGCGCTGGTCGCCGTCAACTGGCTGGTGTTCGTCTATGCGGTCAATACCGATCGCGTGCTTTCGACCAGCCTCGGCTATTTCATCAACCCGCTGGTCAGCGTTCTGCTCGGTAGTCTGGTGCTGGGCGAACGCATGGTCGGCGCGCAGCGCCTCGCGGTGGCGCTGGCGGCGGCCGGTACGCTGTATTTGACCTTCCGGGTCGGCGAGCCGCCGTGGCTGGCATTGGCGCTGGCGTTCAGCTTCGGGTTCTACGGGCTGGTGCGGAAGTTGACCGACGTCGGTCCGATGGTTGGCCTGTTCTGGGAGACGCTGATGATGACGCCGGTGGCGCTAGCATGGTTGTGGTGGTTCGGCCGGGCCGGCGAGTCCACCTTCGGCGCGCTCGAAACGACGCACGATCTGCTGCTGATCGGGACCGGCCTGGTGACCGTGATCCCGCTGGTGCTGTTCGCCACCGCGGCGCGCGGTCTGCCGCTGATCACGATCGGGATCATGCAATACCTGGCGCCTTCGATCTCGTTCTGCCTGGCGGTATTTCTGTACCGCGAACCGTTCACTCCGGATCACGCGGTCGCGTTTGCCGCGATCTGGTCGGCACTGGGGCTGTATACCGCGGCCGGCTGGTATCGGCTGCGCAACGAACGCCGGCTGGCGCGCGAAAGCCGGGCGTCCTAGCGGCGCTGCGGCATTGGCTTTTCATTTCGGTTCCGGTCTGGTCGATCGGTGGACGGACTGCCGGCAAGGGGCTCTGGAGTCCGGCTGACCGGCCAGTGAGTTGATAGCGGACTGTAGGCCGAGTGCGCGCTTTGCGCTGACCCGGGATTCCGGCTGGGTCGAGGCGAAGTGGTCGGTCTCGAAGCTCAAATTCCAAGGCGTTTCGCGCAGCGCTGAGCGCATGCGGGCCGATGATGGCGATTGTTCTGGACAGTCAAGATCCAAATCAAGATCATCTGCGGTTTCGCCGCGCGGATTGCGGGTGGCTTCTCCTGCAACGTCAGAACCCTGACTTCAAAACCCGAACTTCAAGGTCCACTGCGTTTCGCTGAACCGCCCCGGCTTTACCGGAGGCTTCCTCTTTTGAGAGGATGCAGCAATGAGCCAAGGAAAGAATTACAGCCCGGAAATCCGGGAATGAGCGATTCGGATGGTCCGGGAGCAGCGTGACCACTACGATTCGGAGTGGTCGGCGATCGTCTCGATTGCCGGAAAAATCGGCTGCAAGGCCGAGACGCTCCGGCTGTGGATTCGCCAGGAAGAGCGCGATTCGGGGACAACGACCGGATCAGACGACAGATGAACGCGACGAACTCAAACGCCTGAAGCGGGAGAACCTCGAACTCAAGCGGGCCAACGAGATTCTTCGCAAGGCCTCCGCTTTGTTTGCCCAGGCGGAGCTCGACCGCAAACCGAAATAATGGTCGCATTCATCGACCAGCATCGCCATGTCTACGGGGTCGAGCCGATCTGCAAACAATTGCCGATCGCTCCGTCGACATACTGCGAGCACAAGGCGTGCCAGGCCGCACCCGAGCGGCGTTCACGACGGGCGCGGCGCGATGCCTGGCTCAACCAGCGGATCCGGGGGTCTGGGACGACCACTTCGGCGTCTACGGAGTCCGCAAGGTCTGGCGCCAGCTGCGACGTGAAGGCGTCGAAGTGGCACGCTGCACGATCGAGCGGCTGATGCGCGAGATGGGGCTTTGCGGTGTACGCCGTGGCGCTTGCCGTCGGACCACGCGCCTGGCCCCGGCAATGGCCTGTCCGGCCGACCGCGTGCAGCGGCAGTTCCACGCCGAGCGCCCGAACCAGCTGTGGGTGGCCGACTTCACCTGCGTATCAACCTGGGTCGGCTTCGTCTACACCGCCTTTGTCATCGACGTATTTGCCAAGCGCATCGTCGGTTGGCGGACGGCGCGGTCGATGAAGACCGAGTTGGTGCTCGATGCGCTGGAGCAGGCGCTGCATGCGCGCTCGGGCCGGCAAAGCCTGATCCACCATAGCGACCGGTGCGTGCAGTACGTATCGGTTCGCGACACACAGCGGCTGGCAGATGCCGACATCGACGGATCGGTCGGCTCGACCGGCGACTCCTACGACAACGCGCTGGCCGAGACGATCATCGGTCTCTACAAAGCCGAAGTCATTCAGCGTCAAGGCCCGTGGCACACGGTCGGTGAAGTCGAGTACGCCACACTGAGCTGGGTCGACTGGTTCAATTATCTCCGCCTGCTCGGTTCGATCGGCCATTTGCCACCCGCCGACTCGAAACGGCATATCATCAGCAAACCAGGAGTCAGGCCATCGGGCCATGACTCAAAACCGGAGCTTTCCGGAGAACCCGGGGCGATTCAAAGAGCGCTTTTGGGTACTTTTCAGGCGATTGTCATGACCATCGTGAAAAGTACCTCGCCAGAAAGCGGGCGCAGCCCGCGTGGCGAAACCGCCTTTGACTTTCGATGCTGACTTTGACTTTAACGTTTCAGAGGAATCCAACAACCGCCCCAGCCCGCGCAGCGAATGTGCCTTTGCTTCGTGATTTCTGATATGGAAGCGAAGTGGTTGGTCTGGAAAATCAAGGTCAAAGGCGTTTCGCCACCCGCTTCGGGCGTGCGGGCGAGTGACTTTCGGCAAGGCCCGGACCTGATTCGATTGGCGAAGGGGGGCGGAGTCACGTGATTTCTTCGGACCCCGGCACGGCAAGGTGCCGTAGCAGCCGGCTTCATGAACCACGCGGGGATAGAATACGCACATGGCAGAACCAGACCCCGCACAAGATCGCGCGCCGAGCCGCAATGTCACATCGCTCCGCGCGCTCCGGCCCTATGTCGCCCGGTATCGGTCCCAGCTGGCCCTGATCGCATTGTTCCTGGTGCTGGCCGCGGCCGGCACCATGGCGATTCCGGCGGCCGTCGGACAGGTCATCGACAAGGGCTTCATGGCCGACGATCCGGAGACCATCAACCGCTGGTTCTGGCTGCTGTTCGGCGCGGCGACGCTGATGGCGGTGGCCGGCGGCATGCGCTTTTACTGGGTCTCGTGGCTTGGTCAGCGCATCGTGACCGACCTGCGGCGCGACGTGTATTCACGCGTGATCCGGATGGAGCCGGAGTTCTTCGCCACGACGCGGACGGGCGAAGTGCTGTCGCGGCTCAATACCGATACAACGCTGGTCGAGTCGCTGATCGGTTCCAGTGCCTCGGTCGCGGTGCGGAACCTGATCATGCTGGTCGGAAGCTCGATCCTGCTGGTGATCACGGCGCCTTCTCTGGCCGGTGTGATCGGGTTGATGATCCTGCTGGTGTTTCTGCCGGTCGCGGTACTGGGTCGGTGGGTCCGTCGGCTGTCGCGTTCGGCCCAGGACCGCGTGGCTGATTTTTCGGCGCACGGCGACGAGACCATCAACGCGGTTTCCACGGTGCAGTCGTTCGCCCAGGAGCAGCGCGAGTCGGATCGATTTTCCGGTCAGGTGGAGCAGGCCTTCGACGCGCAGAAGCGCCGCATCTTCGCGACCACGGTGTTGATCGTGCTGGTCATCGTGCTGACCTTCGGCTCGGTGACCTTCGTGCTCTGGCTGGGCGCGCACGCGGTGCTGGATAACCGGCTCACGCCCGGCCAGCTGAGCCAGTTCGTGCTCTACGCGCTGCTCGCCGCGGGTTCGACCGCTTCGCTGAGCGAGGTCTGGGGCGGGGTCCAGCGCGCCGCGGGGGCGACGGAACGCCTGGCCGAGCTGCTGACGGCGCGCAACCAGCTCGACGTCACGCCCAATCCCGCGCGCTTCCCGGAGGGGCCCGTCGGGCTGGCTTTCCGGGAGATCACCTTCGCCTATCCGTCGCGTCCGGACGAGCCGGTTCTGCATGGTCTCTCGTTCCGCGTTCAACCGGGTGAGACGGTCGCGCTGGTGGGTCCCTCCGGCGGCGGCAAGAGCACCGTGTTCAAGCTGGTGCAGCGGTTCTACGATCCCGATTCGGGGCAGATCCTGGTCGACGGTTGCGACATCCGGGACTTCGATCCGGTCGATCTGCGCTCGGCGCTGGGTCTGGTATCGCAGGACATCACGCTGTTTTCGGGATCGGCGGCGGAGAATCTCCGCTACGGCCGGCCCGAGGCCGAAGTCGCGGAAGTCGAACGGGCAGCCCGGCTGGCCCAGGCCGATTCGTTCATCCGTGCCTTGCCGGACGGCTACGACGCCTTTCTCGGCGAGCGCGGCATTCGCCTGTCGGGTGGCCAGCGCCAGCGCGTGGCGATCGCGCGCGCGTTGATCAAATCGCCGAGCATCCTGCTGCTCGACGAGGCCACCGCCAGCCTGGATGCCGAAAGCGAGCGGCTGGTCCAGCAGGCGATCGACGAGGCCAGCCGGGACCGGACCGTGCTGGTGATCGCGCACCGGTTGGCAACCGTGCGGCGAGCCGATCGCATCCTCGTCATCGACCAGGGCCGGCTGGTGGCCGAAGGAACGCACGACGAATTGATGCGCCGCTCGGAACTGTATCAGCGTCTGGCCAGCCTGCAGTTCCCCGACGAGGTCACGGAACCCCTGGCAGCGAATACAATCTGAAGCGGAAACCCCTGGAGATTGCGCAATGATTCGACAAGCCACCAAAATGACCCGAATCGGCTTCCTGGCGGCGATTCTGCTGGCCGGTTTGCTGACCGGCTGCGCCGGTACGCCATCGGACAGCGTCATGATCGCCGACGCACGCGCTTCGGTGGTGCGCTTCGTCGATCGCGACCCCGGCCTGCAGGAGTGGGTGAACCACGCTCACGGCTACGTGGTGTTCCCGAGCGTCGGCAAGGGTGGTTTCTGGTTCGGCGGATCGTACGGCAGCGGCGTCGTTTTCGAGCGCGGCGAGCCGGTCGGAAGAGCCAGCATCACGCAGGCCACTTTCGGGCCGCAGATCGGCGTACAGAGCTTCGCCCAGATCATCTTCTTCCAGGACGAGGCGGCGCTTCGGACCTTCCAGCGGGGAAACTTCGAGTTCTCGGCGCAGGCGACCGCCGTTGCCGCAACCGCGGGCAAGGCGGCGACGACCAGCTACGAGAAAGGCGTCGCGGCGTTCATCATGACCAAGGGCGGCTTGATGGCCGAAGCCACGATCGGCGCGCAGAAATTCGATTACCAGCGCCTGTAGCGACCCGCCGATGCGCTGAAACGGCGTTGACGGGGCTTGCGCCACACTCTCACGGGTGACGTCCCCGCTCCTGCAACCCGACGCCGGTGGCCTGTACTGTGCCGCCGGCGGATTCTGGATCGACCCGCTGAGGCCGGTGCCGCGCGCCATCATCACCCATGCGCACGCCGACCACGCGCGCTCGGGATCGGAGGATTACCATACCGCGACCGCAAACCTGGCGGTGCTGGCGGCCCGCATCGGTGAAGGCGATTCGACTGCGGGACACGACTGGGGCGAGCCGTTCGAGCTCGGCGACACCCGGGTGACGCTGTACCCGGCCGGACACATCTACGGATCGTCGTGGGTGCGGATCGAATCGGCGCAGGGCACCTGGGGTGTTTCCGGCGACTTCAAGCGCGCGCCGGACCCCACCTGCACGCCGTTCGAGCCGGCCCCGGTGGATGTCTGGCTGACCGAGTGCACGTTCGGCCTGCCGGTATATCGCTGGTCCGAGCCGGCCCGCGTCATCGACGAGATCGAGGACTGGTGGTGCGAGTGCCGGGTCGCCGACCGTCCGGCGGTGCTGTTTTGCTATGCGCTGGGCAAGGCGCAGCGAATCCTGGCCGAACTGGCCGCGCGCACCGACGAGGCGGTCTGGATCCACGGCGCCATGCGACCGCTGATCGAGGCCTATCGAACCGCCGGCATCGAGATGCTGCCCACGCGCATGGTGAGCGAAGCCGAGCCCCGACAGCGCTATGGCGGCCAGCTGGTGCTGGCGCCGCCTTCGGCCGCCGGCTCGAGCTGGATGCGGCGGTTTCCGAAACACTCGGCCGGTTTCGTCTCCGGCTGGATGCGAATTCGCGGCAACCGGCGTCGTCGCGGCTACGATCGTGGATTCGTGATGTCCGACCATGCCGACTGGCCGGCGCTGGTGGGGACCGTGACCGATATGCAGGCCGATCGCGTCATCACCATCCACGGCAACGGCGAAGCGCTGGCCGGCTACCTGAACGAGCGCGGGATCGCAGCCGAAAGCTGGGATCTGCGGGCGTCGCTCCGGTCGTCGGCATGAGGCGCTTCACCGTGTTGTTCGAGGCGCTGGACCGTACCACCGGAACCAATGCCAAGCTCGACGCGCTGTCGGCGTACTTTCGCGACGCCGACCCGGCCGACGCGGCCTGGGCCGTCTACTTTCTGACCGGTCGCCGGCTCAAGCGCCTGGTGGGCACGCGCGAGCTGCGCCAGTGGGCCGCAGAGCACTCGGGCCTGCCGTTGTGGCTGGTCGAGGAGAGCTACGAACACGTCGGTGACCTGGCCGAGACGATGGCGCTGCTGACCACGGCGGTCGATTCCGATACCGCTGAGCTGCCCGCCCTGCACACGCTGGTAGAGGAAGTCATCCGGCCGATGAGCGCTGTGGCAGACGAACAGCGTCGTGAACTCGTGGTTTCGCACTGGCGGCGGCTGCCCGACACCGAACGCTTCCTGTTCAACAAGCTGATCACCGGCGCGCTCCGCGTTGGCGTATCCAGGCGCCTGGTCACGCGGGCGCTGGCAGCGGTTGCCGGCGTCGACCCCGGCATCGTCGCGCATCGGATGATGGGCGACTGGCAGCCGACCGCCGAGCATTTCATCCGGCTGGTCGGCGAGGAGACCGACGATGACCGCGGCGGCGCAACGCCGTACCCGTTCTTCCTCGCGTCACCGCTGGAAGGCGAGCCGGCGGCGCTGGGAGCGCCCGAGGGCTGGCACGCCGAATGGAAATGGGACGGCATCCGGGCTCAACTGATCCGCCGCGACAATGCGCATTACCTGTGGTCGCGCGGCGAGGAACTGCTCAACGGGCGTTTTCCCGAAATCGAGCAAGCCGCCCGATCGTTGCCCGAGGGAACCGTAATCGACGGTGAAATCATGGCCTGGCGCAACGACGGCGGCGAGAATCGTCCGCTGCCGTTCTCGGTGCTGCAGACGCGCATCGGACGCAAGAAGCCGGGTCCGAAGACCCTGGCTCGGGCACCGGCCGTGCTGCTGGCCTTCGACCTGCTCGAGGACGAAGGCGTCGACCTGCGCGACCGCCCGCTCGGCCAACGCCTGCAGCGGCTGACCGGGCGCGTGGCGGACTGCGGTGAAGCGATTCGCAGCCCCGCGCCGGTGGCTTTCGAACGCTGGTTGGAGTTGCCGGCGCTGCGCGCATCCAGCCGCGAGCGCGGCGTCGAGGGCCTGATGCTGAAGCGGGTCGATTCACCCTACCGCGTCGGACGCCGTCGCGGCGACTGGTGGAAATGGAAGGTCGAGCCGTATACGTTCGACGGCGTTCTGGTCTACGCGCAGCCGGGTCACGGCAAGCGCTCCAACCTGTTCACCGACTACACCTTCGCGGTGCGCGATGGCAGCGAGCTGGTGCCGGTGGCAAAGGCCTATTCCGGGCTCGACAACGAACAGATCGCCGAACTCGATCGCTGGATCCGCGGCCACACCCGCGAGCGTTTCGGGCCAGTACGCTCGGTCGAGCCGGTGCACGTGTTCGAACTGGCCTTCGAGGGCATTTCGCGCTCTGCGCGTCACAAGTCCGGGATTGCACTGCGCTTCCCGCGGATCCACCGCTGGCGCCGCGACCTCCGCGTCGCCGATGCCGATCGTCTTGAGGATCTGGTGCGGTTGCTGGCGCCGGATGAACGGTGAGGGGTCGAACGAGCGGCAATACCGATCGGCCGGGCCCCGGTGCGCGAAGCGTTCGGGGACAGCAGGCGGGATGGCCGCAGATCCGGATTCGCCGGTCGTTTCCTGCGGGGTCGCATGCGGGTCGTTCCGGTGCTCCCGGGCGTCTTTCGGCGACGCGCCGATGAATGGCATTCGAGCAATCGCCGATCACGCGACGTGGCTGTCGCCGGTGGCCCCGGTGGCGGGCCGGCGTTCCGCGTCTTGCGGGTTGCCGGGTTGAACGCCGTTGAATCCTATTTCGCGCACCGAGGCTGGCCGATCCTGGATTTTCAGCGCGAGACCTGGCGCGCCTACGCGGCCGGAGGCAGCGGGCTGATCCACGCGCCCACCGGCTCGGGCAAGACCCTCGCGGCATGGGGCGGGGCCGTGGACGAGCTGCTGAGGGACGGTTCCAACGGGCTGAATTACCTTTGGCTGACGCCGCTGCGCGCGCTGGCCGGCGATACGCTGCGTGCCCTGGATCGGCCGCTGCTCCACAACGGTGTCGACGATGCGGTGGCGCTTCGAACCGGAGATACGTCGTCGTACCGCAAGAAGCGGCTGATGACCAGTCCCCCGGCGTGCCTGGTCACCACGCCTGAAAGCCTGGCGGTGATGCTCAGCTATGCCGATGCGCCGAAGCGGATGGGGCGACTGCGCGCCGTGTTCGTGGACGAATGGCACGAGCTGGTCGCCAGCAAGCGGGGCGTGTTGCTGCAGCTCGGCCTGGCGCGGCTCAGGGCACTCAATCCCGGCCTGAAGATCTGGGGCATTTCGGCGACGCTGGGCAACCTGGAGGAGGCGGGCGAGGCGCTGCTCGGCCCGGCGCATCGCGCGGTGACCATCGACGGCTGCATCGATCGGCCGATCGAGCTGATTTCGCTGCTGCCCGAGTCGGTCCAGCGCCTTCCGTGGGCCGGGCGCGTCGGTGTGCACCAGCTGCGCGCGGTTCTCGACCGAATCGAGGGAGCCGCGTCGACGCTGGTTTTCACCAATACCCGTTCGCAGGCCGAGATCTGGTTCAACGCCATTCGTTCGGTGTGCGCCCGGCCCGACCTCATTGCCCTGCATCACGGCTCGATCGACCGCGAGCTGCGCGAAGCAGCCGAGCGCGGCCTGTCGGCAGGCAGGCTCCAATGCGTCGTGGCCACGTCCAGCCTGGATCTCGGCGTCGACTTTCCCACCGTCGAGCAGGTGATCCAGATCGGCAGCCCGAAAGGCATTGCCCGCCTGATCCAGCGCGCCGGTCGCGCCGGCCATCGACCGGCCGGCGTGGCCCGCATCGTCTGCGTGCCGACCCACGCGCTGGAAATCGCTGAATTGGCCGCGGTGCGCGAGCGCATTGCCGAGGGCTCGGTCGAGTCGCGGCGCCTGCCGAGACTGGCGCTGGACGTGCTGGCGCAGCACCTGGTCACGATCGCGCTGGGCGGGGGGTTCGAGCCCGGGGTGATGCTCGGCGAGGTCCGCTCGACCCATGCATTCGCGCAGCTGTCCGATGCGCAGTGGCAATGGGTCCTGGATTTCGTCACGCGCGGCGGGCCCGCGCTCGCCGCCTATCCCGACTTTCAGCGCGTCGTCGAGCGCGGCGGACGGATGTCGGTTCCGAATCGTCGCATCGCGATGCTCCATCGACTCAATATCGGGACGATTACCGCGGACGGGACGATGAGCGTGCGCTACGTCAAGGGCGGCAGCCTGGGGCAGATCGAGGAGCGCTTCCTGGCGCGCCTGCGTCCGGGCGATCGATTCGTGTTCGCCGGGCGCACGCTGGAGCTCGTGCGCATTCGCGATCTCACGGCGTACGTGAAGGCGGCGAAGGTCAGGAAGGCCACGGTGCCGGCCTGGCAGGGCGGCCGATTGCCGCTGTCCACATTGCTGGCCGACGGACTGCTGGATCTGTTGCGGCGCTTCGAGCACGGCGAATACCCGGATTCGGTCGAATCCCAGGCGGCAGCGCCCTTGCTCGAGCTTCAGCGACGGGTGTCGGCGCTGCCCGCGTCGGATCGCCTGGTCGTGGAGTCCATCCGCTCACGCGACGGACACCATCTGTTCGTCTATCCGTTCGCCGGAAGGCTGGCGCACGAGGGGCTCGCCGCGCTGCTGGCCTGGCGCATTGCGCAGCGGCAGCCGGCCACTTTTTCGATCTCGGTCAACGATTACGGCATCGAGTTGCTCAGCGCAGAAGCGGTGTGCCTGTCGAGCGACGGCTGGCGTCGGCTGCTGTCGCCGGACCGACTGCTGGCCGACATCGGAAGCAGCCTGAACGCCGCGAACCTCGCCCGTACCCGGTTCCGGGACATCGCCAGGATCGCCGGCCTGGTGCAACAAGGCTATCCCGGCAAGCGCAAGGCGGCGCGGCAGATCCAGGCTTCGAGCAGTCTGATCTTCGACGTACTCAGCGAGCATGACCCGGAAAACGGCCTGCTCGAACAGGCGCGGCGGGAAGTCCTGGAAGCGCAGCTGGAATTCGCCCGGATCGACAAGACGCTGCGGCGAGCGCAAGCGCGGAAACTGGTGCTGACCCGCCCCGAGCGACTGACGCCGTTCGCGTTTCCGCTGTGGGCCGATCGCCTGCGCGCCCAGCTGTCGACCGAGGACTTTCAGACGCGGGTCGAACGGATGCTGGCTCGTCTCGACCCCGAGAGCCGAACCGGGCCGTCATGAAGGCCGATCCCCGGAAGACGCGACGAAGCGCCCCGGCGTTTCGCACCGAAGCCGGTTGCCGCCGGCGCGGCGCTCAGTCGGCGCCGCGATCGTTGCGGCGCGACCCGGGTCCGGATTCGATCGGAATCGACGGGTCGCCGCGTTCGTCGTCGTCCGGATAGGGCAGCTTGAGATGGCCGAAGCGGATGACCAGCACGGCAAGGCCCAGCACCAGGATTGCACCCGAAAGGCCGATGACGTGCCAGGCGCTGAGATGCGCGGCTTCGAGAATGATGTAGCGCGCCAGCGCGACCATGGCAATGTACAGCGGCATGCGCACCGGAAGCTTGCCGGATTGCCAGTACACGTCGACCATGGTCACCACTTCGAGATAGATGAAAAGCAGCAGGATGTCGGTCAGCGTGACGGTGCGCGCCTCGATCATCTTCCAGACTTCCTGGCCGCCGGCAACGATGGTGGCGACCAGCACCAGCCACAGGCCGACGTCCTGGATCACCGAGGCGGATGTTCGACCGGACTTGCGGAGCACGTTGGGCATTGCGCTTTTCCATCTGGAGTGAGCGGGTGGTTCGCCAGGCCGGGGCGATCGGGGCCCGCGCCCCCCGTCGAATTCGTCGACAAGCATGCACGCTCGGCCTGCCGGCGTCAATCCGGCGCGCGGCGTCGGCGGCCGGCTAGCGGAATCTGCGCGGCATTCGGAATGGCAGCATGAGCTGCACCCAGGTTTTCGAAAACCGGCGCAGCGACAGGCTTTCGTGCACCGCCTCGACCGGCTCGCCCATCAGTCGCGTTTCGACCAGCGAACGAGCGTAGAACGGCGTGTCTTCCCAGGTGGCCTGCACGCGCGCGCACCCGTCTTCGGAGCGCGTGGGTCGGTGAATGCCCCAACGGCTGGTGGGCAGGTCCACCGCGCGCGGCGCCGGCAGTTCGCGGCGCACACCGTCGGGATCGAAGTGAAGCGTCAATGCATGGCGATCGCCGCCTGCAAGCTGGGTCTCGTAGAGCACCACGGGTCCGTTGCGCGTGGCGGCGCGCGACCAGAACCAGTTATCGAAACCGCGCTCCAGTGGTTCGCTGCCTGCATTGTGGTCGAGATAGCCCGATCCCGACCATCGAAGCGCCGGATCGTCGAGCTGCACCTCGACTTGCGCTGCCGGCGAGATCGGCGTCCAGGCATGTCGTCGGTTGGGGTGCAACTCGATCGGGACGGCGTTGATGACTTTCGGCGACAGCCGGACCCGGCCGATGATCCGCCGCGGAATCGGAACCGTCCATTCCCGAAGCGAGATGTTCAGCGCGTCGCCGTCCCAGTAGAGCTGGCTGGGCCCGATTCGCAGCGTTTCGGCAGTGCGCTCGACCGCCGGCCGGTTGCGCTCGGTCATGCACCAGCGCCCGCGCGGCCCGTACAGCGCGACGTTGACCGCGCAGTGCGCCAGCGGGTCGCCGCGGCCGCGTGCCCTGGCCCGGGCGTAATAGGGTGAAAACACGCTGCCGATGAACGCGATCAGCGTGATCCCGTAACGGCCGTCGTCGCTGACCGCATCCAGGTACCACCACGCATATCCGTTGCCGGGCACCGGGTGATCGAAGGCCGGGAAGGGACTGCTCACCGGATTCCCAGCTCGGACGCGGTGGCTTCGGCGGCAAGGCGGCCGCTGATTGCGGTCATCGGCACGCCGGGTCCGGGATGCACGCTTCCGCCGCAAAAGAACAGTCCCGGGAGCCGGCTCCGCGCGCCCGGTCGCGTGAACGAGGCACGCCAACCGTGCGGTGCGCTGCCGTACAGCGCGCCTCCGGTTCCTGGAAACCGGTGCTCGAAGTCGCGCGGTGTCTGGACGACGGCCTGCCCGGTTTCGAAGTCCAGCCGCAGACCGCAGTCCTGCAGCAGGCCGAACGTGGCCGAGCGCACCGGTTCGATGGCGGCCGCGTCGAACGGTGCCCGGTCGCCCGCGGCCGGCGCGTTGGTGATCATGAACAGGCGCCGGGCGGCGGAAGTCGCCGCCGCTCCAGGCGCTTCATCCTGGGCGCACACATACACCGCCGGGCGGCTCGGCAAGCGCTGCTGATCGAAGATCTGTTCGAACTCGCGCGGATAGTCCTCGGGGAAGA
>CAYPZP010000049.1:0-18314 GCA_964415285.1 uncultured Halomonas sp.
GTCACGATGTTCCAGGGCGATTTCTTCGGCTTTCGGGCCGACCCGTCGTTCGAGTTCTTCTACGATCGGGCCGCGCTGGTCGCCTTGCCGGGCGAGGTGCGTCCCCGGTATCTTGAGCATCTGGCCGGGCAGCTTGCAGCGGGCGCGCACGGGCTGCTGATCACGCTGGAATATCCCCAGGAACAGATGGAAGGGCCGCCGTTTTCGGTCGATCCGAGCGAACTCGAGCACCAGCGGTGGTTCGATGTCGAGCCGTTGTTCCGTGACGACGCCCTGCCCGCTCATCCGCGCTTCGCCGAACGCGGGCTCGGTGATCTGCATGAGGCGGTCTACCGGCTGGTCAGGCGTTCGCGTTAACTGCCGTCGCGCGGCCGCTACGGACGCCGATCGCGACGGCTGCGGCCATGCCCGCAACAGCCGCCCCGGCCATGATGCCGAAATAGATCCGATAGCCCGTGGTGCCGGGTTGCGTATCGACCAGCCAGCCCGACAGCATCGCGGCGAAAATATCGGGCGTGTAGGCCAGCATTGAGATCACGCCGACGGCAACGCCGGTCAGGTGCAGCGGAATCCGGCTTTGCTCGAGCAGCGCAAAGTAGATTCCGCGCAGCGCAAAGATCGCCACCGCGACGACTGCGACCTGCGTGCCCAGGATCGCGATGGTCGAAGCCGACGGCGGCAGGAGCGCCAGCGAAGTCCAGCCGACGGCCAGGGCGGCAAACAGCACGCTGGTGGCACGCGCCGGCGAGACCCGGTCGGCGATCACCCCCGCGGCGATCGCCGCGGCCGGGCGCAGCCAGTCGCGAAACGCGCCCAGCCAGGCGCCGAACTCCTTGGTCTGCTCGAAGCCGCGCTCTGCATAGGCCGGGAAATCGTAGCTGCCCAGGAACATCAGGTAGGCACAGAAGATCACGACGGTCATCAGCCAGACCTCGGGCCGGCGCGCGGTCTGGACGATCGAATCGAAGACGTGGATGCCGTGGTGGCCGGGCGAATGTTCGGCGTAGGTCTCGTGATCGTCCGGGACCAGCGTCCAGACCGCGACGCCGGCGAACAGCGCTGCGAGCGAATAGATCGCGATCACGTTGACCAGACCGCCTTCGACGGTCGCCGAAAGTCCGAACGCGAACGCGGCAGCCGATGCGAGCACCGCACCGACCAGTCCGCGACCGCCGTCGAGAATGCCGAACGCCCTGCCCTGCGCATCGGCCGGCGACCACAACCGAGTCGCCTTGATCAGCGCGGCCCAGAACGTGCAGATCGCGAAAATCCCCCAGAAAGCATGCACTAACAGTAGCCCCGTGTAGTCGGGCAGCGTGGCCATGTACAGCCCGCCGGTACCCGTCGCGAGCAGCGAAAGCGTCAGCAGGCGCCGGGCCGAAAAACGGTCTGCCAGCCAACCGCCGGGCAGATAGGAAACCAGCGCAAGCACGCCGAACAGCGCGTTCAGTGTCCCGACCTCGAAGGCCGTCAGTCCGAAGGTGGATTCCATGCTCGTCTGGAAGCTCTTGCGCATGTAGGGCAGCATGTAGATGCTCTCGCCGGCAAGGATCAGGCTGCCCATCAACAGCCATCGATGCGGCGGTCTCGGATGTTCGGACGCATCCGGCCCGGGACCGGATTCCGACCCCTTCATGCGGCGGCTCCGCTGCGCTTCGGTTTCACGTCAACGAAGCTGGCTGTCCTTGCTGGCACGCCGATTGAGACCGGAGGCCCGCGATCTGCCGTCGACCGCCTGCTGACAATCGATGCAGGTACGGACGCCGGGCAGCGCGCGGCGCCGGGCTTCGGGAATCGGTTCGCCGCACTCGGCGCATTCCCGCAGCGACTCGCCCTGCCCCAGCGTCGCGCGGGCCCGCGCCACCCCGTCGGATACGCTGGCGTCGATCTGGTCCTGCACCGCCCCGTCCCGGGCCCATCCGCCGGCCATCAATGACTCCCGGACCGGTCGGCCTCGTCCCGGGTCGCGTGACGGGTTCCTTCCGGATGTTCCGGCGGTGCATAGATGGTGTAGAGCTTCATCGGGCCCGAGCCGGTGTTGATGAAGTTGTGATCCATGCCCGCGTGTACGAACACCAGGTCGTTGGTACCGATTTCCCGTACCTGGCCGTCCAGCACCGCCTGTCCGTTGCCTTCGGCGAGAACCAGGATCTGGTCGTGATCCTCGTGCACTTCGGCGCCGATTTCCTCGCCGGGCTGCAGCGTCATCAACACGACCTGGCACTGCTTGCCGGTAATGACTTCATCGCGAAAGGCCTCGTTGGCCAGCGTTTTCCTGATGATGGGCACGATCGCCCGATCGACGATATCGCTCATGACGTCGTTGTGATTCGTGATGAGTATGTAGGCAAGTGTAACGCAGGGGCCGTGAGTCCCTTCCGGCGTTTCGGCTTACATCGGGGCATTGGCGTGGTAGTGCCACACGAAGATCGCCGCGGCGCCTCGGTACGGCCGCCAGCGCTTGCCGATGGCCTCGGTCTTTTTCCGATCGGGTCTGGCGCGCATGTTCTTCAGGCGCTGCAGCCCGGCCTGGATGCCGAGATCGTCGGCCGGCCAGACGTCCGGCCGGCCGAGCGCGAACAGCAGAAACATCTCGGCGCTCCAACGCCCGAAGCCCTTGAGCGCGGTGATGCGTTCGATGACTTCCTCGTCGTCGAGCGCGCCGAGCCCGGCGGGATCGAGTTCGCCGGCCAGCACCGCGCGCGACAGCCCGCGAGCATAGTCGATCTTCTGACGGGAAAGCCCGATCTCGCGCAGCCGGCCGTCGTCGAGTTCCAGCAGCGCGTCGGGCGAGAGCTCGCCGCCCATCGCGGATTCCAGCCGGCCGAAAATGGTCGCCGCGGCCTTCACCGACAATTGCTGGCCGGTGATGATCCGCAGGAAATGCCCGTAGCTCGGGCTTCCGCGCCGGCGCTCGTCCGGGTATCCGACGCGTTCCAGTGCAGCGGCAATGTGTCCGTCACGCTCCGCCAGCTCATCGAGCGCGCGCTGCAAGTGGATTCGCGTCAATTGAAATCGGGTGGTATGCTCGGATGCGTTCACGACGTGGACAATGGCGATGGAACAGGCTCGATTATGCGGTAGTCGAGCCTGATTGTAGGGGGATCAGGCATGGAGTCTCACCGTTCCGCCGCTGGCAGCGGCTCCGTTACGCTGGTAGGCGATTTGACCGAGCCGGCGCTCGGCGTCGATGCCGACGGTGGGATCTGCTGCGCGAACCGACCGGCTTGCGAATTACTCGGCCTGTCCGAGTCGCGACTGCGCGCGCGCCGGATTTCCGACCTGGACGACGAGCGATCGGCTGCATTTTGGGGACGGTTTCTGCGCAGGCATTCCGGCCGGCAGCGTCTGAACGCGCGATTCAGAACCGGCTCGGATGCAGTTGTTGCGGTAACGGTCGTGTTCGTTCGCGCCCGCTCGGCGCAGATCTGCATCCTGCGTCGAAGTGCCACGGCTGAAAGGCCGAGTTCGCCATCGGCCGATGCTGCGAGCGTTCTCTTGAAGCGATTCCCGTTCCCGCAGTTCGTAGTCCGACTCCCGGACTGCAGGATTCTCGATGCCGACGTCGCGGCCGCAGCGTTTCACGGCTGCGCACGATCCCGCCTTCCCGGATCGTCGCTCGGCGATTGGGTCGATCTGTCGCCGACGAAGCTTCAGGGTGAGCTGGAGCACGCGCTGGATTGCGGTGCGTTGCATCTCGAGCTTCCGTTGCGAGTCGGCGGCGGCCGCGCTCGCGAGGTTTCGGTGCTGGCATTGTCGGCGTCGGACGCCGGTGATTCGGTCATCCGCCTGCTGATTCTCGAGGCGGGCGATCTGCTTCAGCTCAATTGCGAGCTGGCCAGCTACCGGGATCTGATCGAGAATCTTCCGGTGGGCGTGTTTCGAACCAGCGCAGACCCCAGCGGACGCATCCTGATGGCCAACCAGGCCTTGTGCGACATTCTCGGGGTCGCATCGCCATCGCAGCTGATCGGCGAGGAGCCGGCGTCGTTCTATGCCGATCCCGAAGGGCGAGGCGCGTTCATGGAACAGGTGCGAGCGGGCTCACCCGTCAGCGTCGGCCTGCACCGGATGGTGACGCGCAAGGGGCGGTCGATCTGGGTCCGGATGACGGCGCGCCGAAGGACCGACGAACTGGGCCGGGTCTTCTTCGAGGGCGCGATGCAGGATCTGACCGAATGGCGCAGCGCCCGGGCGAGCGTCATGCTGGCCGAACGGATCGTCGAGCATGCCAGCGAAGGCATCGTCGTCACCGACGCCGGGTCCAACATCGTCGCGATCAATCCCTCGTTTTCGCGTATTACCGGCTATGCGGCATCCGATGTGCTCGGGCGAAATCCGCGCATGCTTTCGTCCGGCCAGCAGTCCGGCTCGTTCTACGCCCAGATGTGGGATGAGATTCGCAGGACCGACCATTGGCAGGGCGAGATTCTCAACCGGCGAAAGAGCGGTGAGGTCTATCCGGAGTGGCTGACGATTTCAGCCATTCGCGACGAGTCCGGTGAGATCCAGAATTACGCCGCGGTGTTCACCGACCTGACCGCGATCCGGCGCTCGCGCGAAAAACTGGAGCAACTCGAGCGCTCCGACCCGCTGACCGGACTGTGCAACCGCAACGAGTTCATCAGCCGACTCGAACCGGCCATCGAACAGGCCGTCAAGCAAGGCCGTCAACTGTGTCTCGTCGTGGCCGGAATCGACGACTTCACTCGGCTCAACAACGCTTATTCGTTCGAAGTCGGCGACGAGATTCTCATCGCGCTGGCCAATCGTTTCCTGCAGCTGCGCGATCACGGGGCAGTCCTCGTCGGTCGTACCCAGAGCGACGAATTCGCGCTGCTGTTCGAACAATCGCACGACCTCACCGCGGTAGACGCGCGAATCATCCAGGTCCTGGAATGTGCACGCGAGCCGATCGCATCGGAAACCGGGTCGCTGCCGCCGGTCCAGATGACGGCGGGCGCCAGTCTGTGTCCGACGGATGCACGAACGGCGCTCAGTCTGCTGGGCCACTCGGAAGCCACGCTCGGTCACGCAAAGAAGCTCAATCGCGGCGACTACCGTCTGTTTCGGCGCGAGTTGGAAGCGGCGGAAGAACGCCGAATCTGGCTTCGACAGGAACTGGCCTGCGCGGTGGAGGCTGATCGTCTTGAGCTGGCTTACCAGCCGATCGTCGCGCTGCCCTCGGGCAAAATCGCGGGCGTCGAAGCGCTGGCGCGGTGGCATCATCCGACCGAAGGCTGGCTGCGTCCCGACGAGTTCATCGCCATCGCCGAGGAATCCCGGCTGATCGATCGCCTGACCTTCCGCCTGCTGGATGCGGCTTGCCGCTTCGTTGCAGACGTGAGAGCGCGATTTCTGTCCGATCTCGAGCTCGCGTTCAATTTTTCGACGATGCAGCTGACGTCACCGGATTTCCCGGCAAGAACGCTTCATTGTCTGTCCGATTCGGGGCTTCCCGCCGCTTGTTTCAAGCTCGAGCTCACGGAGAGCCTGTTGATGACCGATATCGAGCGCAGCCTGGGCTGCATTCGCACGCTGCAGGAGGCCGGTCTCAACATTTCCATCGACGATTTCGGAACCGGTTTCTCGTCGCTCGCTTACCTGCAGGAGATTCGTCCCCAGGCGTTGAAGATCGATCGACGGTTCATCCGCGACCTCCCCGAAAACCGTGAGGATGCGACGATTGCCTCGACGATCATTGCGATGGCCCACAAGCTCGGCCAGAAGGTGATTGCCGAGGGCGTGGAAACCGAGGCGCAGCTCGAATTCCTGATCGCCGAAGGCTGTGATTACTACCAGGGCTACCTCTGCAGTCGACCGATGTCGTCTGCGGCGTTCGAGCAATTCCTCGTCGAAGGTACACCATGAGATGGCTGCCGCCTGAATCGGAGCTGGAGGAACGCTTCCTGCGCGCAGGCGGACCCGGCGGCCAGCACGTGGATCGAAGCGAAACTGCAGTGCAGCTCCGCTTCGACGTCGTTGCATCGCGTCATGTACCCGACAGGATCAAGCCGAGGCTGCTTCGACTTGCCGGTCGTCGGGCCGATACTGACGGCGTGATCACGATCCAGTCCGGCGAATACCGCAGCCAGCACCGCAATCGTCAGGAAGTCCGACGCCGCCTCGCCGAGTTGATCGAACAGGCGTCTCGGATTCCGAAGCCCCGACGCAAGACGGCCCCGTCGCGCGCGGCAAAGAAGAAACGGCTGCGCGACAAGCGTCGTCGCTCCGATATCAAGCGCAAGCGCACGAAACCGGGTCCGAACGACTGAGTTCGAAGCCGGTCGATCCCCCGATCCCGATACTTGTAGGACGAAAGACGACAGCCTGTCGGCCCTCGTCCGATCCGGCGTGCGGCGCTCGCCGACAGCCGGAAGCGCGTTTCGCCGATACCGGTTCACAACGGCCTTCGATAGCCTGAATCCGTCGCCAGAAGAGTCCAGCCCAAGGGGGGTTCGGACCTTCCCGGCAGGTTTCAGGAGGTCATCATGCGACGCGCTCACACTGTCACGAACTGCTTCGTCACGTCCGTTTTCCTGTTCGCCGCCAGCGCTGCAATTGCCGGCACATTCGAACAGGCCATGGACCCCGTTCGAGATCGCTACATTGTCGTGCTGGACGAGAATCAGTTTCCGCCGCCGGGCCTGACCACGGCTGCGCTACATCGACGGAATGTTCGTGATGTGGCCGACGGGATCGCGTTTGAATACCGCGGACGGCGGAATCACATCTACTCCGAAAGCCTGGTCGGCTTTTCGGCGGAAATGGACAAAAAGCACGCTCGCGAGGTGGCACGCGATCCCCGCGTCGCCGTGGTCGCCGAGGATGCATGGGTCCAGACCGCTGAACACCAGACCCAGTTCGCTCCGCCTTCCTGGGGCCTGGATCGCATCGACCAGCGCGGCGCCCAGCTGGATGGTTTCTACCACTGGTACAGCCCCCCGCTGGCCACCGAGGTCCATGCCTACGTGCTCGACTCGGGCATCCGGGCGACCCACCAGGATTTCGGCCAGCGTGTCGATACCGCCCAGGGCTACACCTCGATCATGGATGGCCGAGGCTTCGATGATTGCAACGGACACGGCACCCACGTCGCCGGAATCATCGGCGGCGAAACCCACGGCGTATCGAAGAGCGTCACGCTGCATCCGGTCCGCGTGCTGGACTGCTACGGACGGGGAACGCTCTCCACCGTGATCGCGGGAATCGACTGGGTCACGCAACGCATGATCGAGGCGCCGCATCCCGCAGTCGCCAATCTCAGCCTCCAGACCGCGCCATCCCGGATCCTGGACAACGCGGTTCAGGCATCGATCGCGTCCGGCGTGGTCTACGTTATCGCCGCCGGCAATTCTTCCGACTCCGCCTGCGATTACTCGCCGGCGCGCGTCCCCGAGGCGTTGACGGTAGGTGCGTCAACCGGATCCGATGAACTTGCCGTGTTCACCGGTCGTGGGGAATGCGTCGATCTGTTCGCCCCCGGTGAATCGGTGCGGTCGGCGTACAACCGAAGCGATACCGACGCCGTCTACCTTTCCGGCACATCCATGGCGGCTCCGCACGTCGCGGGCGCGGCCGCCAATCTTCTCGCGCAGGCTCCGTTCGGGACGCCGGCGCAGGTTGCCGAAGCATTGCTGGCCGACGCCGGCTCGATCCCCGATTCGTCGGTGAGTGGCGGCGAAAGCGCTCTTCTCTACTCGCTGATCGAGGTCGATTCGAACGCTCCGCTCGGCTCCGGTGGGCTGTCGTTCACGTCCGATTGCAACCCGAAGAACAGCCGCTGCACCTTCGTCGCCTCCCTCGCCGATGATCGTTTCGAAGTCGTTCGATATCATTGGGACTTCGGCGACGGACAGTCGCGAGACCACAAGCGGCCGACCATGCGCCACGGATATCGCGGCACCTCGGGTTCGGTGCAGGTCGTGCTGGCGGTCGAACTCGACAATGGATCGACGTACTTGACCGGACGCACGGTCGAGTTGCCCTGGTAGGACTCCGCCCCGGCCCGCGCTGGGGTCGGCAGTGAAGTTGCAGTGCCGTCGGGCGAGGAAGTGCGATCGGTAACGAGCGCTACCGAACGCAAGTCCTCGCCCGGCGGCTTCTCCGTGGGTCCGCCGCGATCCGCATTCCAGGACCGGCGGCGAAATTCACGATATCGCAGTCTCGATCCAGCACGGCGACCAATCGGGCTTCGATGGCCCGGGGTGTTGCGGTCCGGCACCCGGCGCGCGATTGCGGGTACCATCAAACACGGTCCAGACTGGACGGTCGCGCTGCGATGACCGAACCGTTCGAATCCGAACTCTCCACCGCCGGCTCGACCGGCAGTTCCGAAATTGCCGGTCGGGAGCGGGAACTTTTCGACTTGCTGGCCGACAACGCCCGTGAAGTCGTGACCTGCCATGACTCGGATCTGACCGTGTTGTATGCATCACCGGCCGCCTACCGCGTGCTGGGGTTCAGGGCCTCCGAGTTGATCGGCCGGCGACTGGATGATTTCGCTCACCCGGATGACCTCTCGGAACTGCTGTCCAGTTTTGCCGTGGCCAGCGAAGCCGGACAGCGGGCGAGCGCCCTGTTTCGGTGTCGGACACCGGATCTCGGCTGGCGCTGGTGCGAGATCTTCTGTCGCGGGGTGACGTCGGAGGAATCGACGCTGGGCGCGGTCCAGGCCACGATCCGGGATGTCAGCAAGTACAAGCGAATCGAGAAAGCGATCGAGCGAGTGGCCAAGGAATGGCGAACGACGTTCGATTCGGCCAACGACGCCATCATCATGCTCGACGCCGCTGCGCGGATCATGCGGGTGAATCGATCGACGCTGGCGCTGTTCGATTGCAGCTTCGAAGACCTGATCGGTCAGCCCCTGACCGAGGTCGCTCAGCAACAGCTCGGGCTCGACGATCCCTTCGACATTGCCCGGGCATGGAGGGAGCGCACCCGGGTCCGATGCGATGTGATGATCGAGTCGCGCGACGTGTGGTTTCGGTCCGCCGTGGACATCGTGCGGGGCGAAGGCGCTCGAATCGACGGTGCCGTGGTCTTCGTTTCGGATATCACCAAGGAAAAGAGCGCTGAACTCAGGTTGCGTGCGAGCCTGCAAGACGTGCGCGACCTGTCGGCCCATCTTCAGACGGTCCGGGAGGAAGAGCGGCGATCCATCGCGCGCGAAGTTCACGACGAACTCGGGCACGCGCTGACCGCACTGAAGATGGATATCGCCTGGCTGACCAAGCGATTGCCCGACGATGACGAGTGCGGTCGCCGGAGCGGACAACAATTGAGTCAACTCGTGGACCAGACGATTCAGGTCGTGCGGCGGATTGTCTCGGAGTTGCGTCCGCCGGTGCTCGACGATCTGGGCCTGGCGGCGGCCCTTGAATGGCTCGGCAGCGACTTCAGGCGCTACAATGAACTGAAGGTCGAACTGGATGTGGGCGACCTGCCTGCGCGGCTTCGTGGAGACAATGCCAGCGCGATCTTTCGCATCGTGCAGGAAGCCCTGACCAACGTTTCACGTCATGCCGAAGCGACGACTTGTCGCGTCAGGCTTTTCGAGGACGGCGAAGTGTTCAGGCTCAGGATCGAGGACGATGGCCGCGGGTTCGATTGCCACGCGACCGGCAACATCGCCGGTTTCGGCCTGCTGGGCATCTCGGAACGCGTGCGGGAACTGGGCGGATCTATTTCGATCGAGAGCGAGCCGGGTTCGGGCACGCGCTTGCTCATCGAACTGCCACGAGGCGCCTTGTCGTGATTCGCGTGCTGCTGGCCGACGACCACGCCATCGTTCGAGAGGGGCTGAAGCGAATCCTGTGCGATGATCCCGAGATGAGGCTTGTCGGCGAGGCGGCCGACGGCATCGAAGCCGCGCGCCTGGCGCGTGAACACCAGCCGGACGTCGTGTTGCTCGACATTTCGATGCCGAATCGGAGTGGAATCGATGCGCTGGCGGATATCCGGCAGGCCGGCGATTGTATCAGGGTGCTGATCCTCAGCATGCATCCCGAAGACCAGTATGCAATCCGCTGTCTGCGCGACGGTGCCGATGGTTACCTGACCAAGGAGAGCGCCCCGGAGCTTTTACTGCACGCCGTGCGAAAGGTCTATCGCGGCGGCAAGTACGTCAGTCCGGCACTGGCCGAAAAGCTCGCCGTCCATCTTCTCGAGGGGGATGCCGATACGCCGCATGATCGCCTGTCGGATCGCGAACTGGAAGTGCTGATCCTCATCGGCAAGGCGCACACCGTTTCCGAGATTGCCGAAAAGCTGTGCCTGAGCGTCAAGACCGTCAGCACCTACCGCGCACGAATCCTCGAAAAGCTGTCGATGAAGAACAACGCCCAGTTGATGCGCTACGCCATGGATCATCAATTGACCTGAGTCAGCGGTTCGGTTGATGTCCGGTTGCAGGCCCGTTTCGCCGGCCGGGCGCAGCGCTCAGGGTTCCACGGCGTTCGGGTTGTTCTCCTCTCCCCGTTTTCTTCTGAGGCTGCTGACGAGTTCGTTGGCCAGCCGGGTCTGCAGCGACTTGAGGTATGACTTTCGATCGGGGGTTTCGCTGGCCGAGAAGGAACCGGCCACGCCGATGGCGCGAACGCGGACCTGTCGACCGTCGAGATCGTAGTGTTCGGCATTCAATGCCTTGATCATCCGGTCGCGCACGATGGCCGCGCCGTCATCGCGCGTCATCGTCAGCAGTACCAGCGGAATATTGCGCGACTTGCTGCCGAGGCTGCCGAGCAGGTCGACATCGCGCACGTGCGGCGGCAGCGCCCGAAAGATCTGGGGGATGATCTTCTCGATCTCCCCGGGCTGGACCGCGCGCCAGGACGCACCTTCCTGGTCCTCGCGGATTCGGGCCACCATCAGCAGGACGCAGGAGAAGTAGGTTCCGTGACGGCGGCTTCCGGCGATCTCGCGCTCCAGCAGGTAGGCCAGCACGTTGGGCTCCAGCATGCCGTCGGGCAGCAGTTCCAGGCGGCTGCGGCCCCGCAGGCGGCGCTCGGTCTGGGCATAGATGCGGTTGATCACGTCTTCGGAATAGCCGAGGCTCTCGAGCTCGACCCGAATCGTCTCGCCCAGGGTTTCGAGTTCGGAAGGCCGGGAAACGAAGTGTTCCAGCGCGTTGACGACCTCGGCTTCGTCGGTTTCGCCGGAGGTCCGAACCAGCTTGCAAAGCCGGCGTGCGCGCACCTGCTCTACCGATTCATCGACCCGCTCGGCGAGGCTGCTTTCGATCCTCGCTCCGACCGATTCGCTCACGCCGTGCGCGCGGACTTGCTGTAACAGCGTCTTCTGGGCCGAGCGCAGTGCCGTGCGCACCTCGACGTGTCCGTCGGGCGAATCGTCGTCGGAAACGAGTTCGCCGCTGGCGCGCTCGATGTAGTCGGTCAGCACCGAAGACAGCAGGGATTCGTCGCCCCCGGCACGGCGCAACTCGGCGGCAAGAACCAGCAGCCGCGCGGCCTCGCCGGGGTCTCTCCGGATTTCGCCGACGATCTCCTCGACCGATAGCCCGACGCTCTCCGAGCCGCGCTCCAGCGCGCTGATTAGCGCGTCGCTTTGCAGTTCCTCGCTCAATTCGTTGACGAATCGCACGTATTCGTCCAGCGGCATCCCGGCGTCGATGAGCCCCTGCTTGAGCATCGGCACGAAGCGCTTGATGTCCCGGCTGTCGGGCATGATGCGGCGCATGATCTGGGCCAGGCGCTTGACCGAGGTCGTGCCGCCGCGATATTCGTCGAGAATGATCGACAGCACCGTGTCGTAGGTCAACTGGTCGACTTCGTCGAGGACTTCACCGCCGTTCTCCGCCAGGAAGCGAGCGATCTCGTCCTGCCCGGCGAGTGCGTTCGACAGCTCGCCGCGCACCTGCGCCAGGGCATCCATGACATCCGACATCGAAACGTCGTGTTCGCCTGAACCGGTGACCTCGCGTCGCAGGCTGCGAAGCTGCTTGATCACGCTGCGCCTGCCCTCGTCACCGGCGCGCGATGTGGCCAGGACCTGCCCGGACAGGTTCGCCGGTTGGTCGACCAGGTCGCGCATCGTGAACACCTGCTCCACGCGCTGCATCAGGTCGTCGGCGAATGCGCTGCCGCCGCCTGACCCGGTGGATCCGCCGCCGGGGGCCACCGCGTGCTCCGCCAGCTCGGTCAGGTCGCTCAGGCCTTCGCGACTGATCACCGCTTCGTCTTCGCTGAACTTGCGCATCACGACGTGGTTGACGCGAATCGATTCGATGCCGTCGCTCTTCAGCGCCCGGCGCACCGAATCGATGTCGGCGTGCTGCTCATGGCTGGAGAGGATCGCCATGATGCGCTCCAGTGCGCGGGCATCGATGCCGCGGCCGAAACGGATCGACTGCAGCCCCAGCGCGCGGAAGATCATCGAAATGCGCCGCGAGTTGAATTTGCCGTCCAGCGGCATGTCCTCGATGAACAGGCTGCCGCGGTCGAACATCAGCGTGATGCCGTCGCTGTGCTCCAGTGCGGGCGCCAGGCTGTCGAGAAAGGTCGCGTAGGTGCGACCGGTGACCGGATGATCGGCTCCATACGCGGTTGTGTTCGTCAGCGCCGAATTGAACTGCCGGCCGAGAATATCGGCCTGGCGTTGGGTCACGCCGGAATCCGCACCCGATCGATCGCTCATCGTCGGCTACCGCCGTCCGACTGCGGGCGCCACGATTGCAGCGCGGCGCGAAACGCGGCGCAATTCGGGTAGCGGTCCCCCCGATGCGGCGCGGTCGCCTGCAGGATGATGCGCTCCATCGCCGGGTCGATGTTCGTCGAACACTCGCTGGGCGAGCGCGTCCAAACCGTCTCGGGGGCGCGGATCTTGCGCACCAGCAATTGCCGATCGTCCTCGTCGGTCCGGATGGGCAACTGCCCGGCCAGCGCTTCGAACAGCACCGCGCCCATCGAATAGATGTCGGCGCGCGCGTCGGTTTCCTGCCCTGCCGCCTGCTCGGGTGCCAGGTACAGTGCGCTACCGACGATCTTGCCGGCCGACCAGGACTCGATCCGTGCGGTCTTGGCGATGCCGAAATCGACCAGCAACGGTCGACCCGAGGTTTCCTCGACCATGATGTTGGCGGGTTTGATGTCCTGGTGGATCACCCCTTCGGCGTGGGCGCAGGCCAGGCCTTCCAGCGCGCCGCCGACGAGCTCGACGACGCGTGTCGCGGGCAGAAGACGTTTCGACGGCAGCGGGTGTTTGCGTCGATCGCGAATCATCCGCCCGAGGTCGGAACCGACGACGAGCTGCATGACCTGGAAATAGAACGCCTCATCCTCGCCGATCTCGAAGATCGGAACGATGTTGGGATGGGACAGGATGGCGACCGTTTCAGCCTCGTCGCGGAACTGGATCCTCGCTTCGTCACTCTCCGCCCGCGCCTTGGGCAACAGCTTGACGGCGACCTGGCGCCTCAGCGATTTCTGATAGCCGACGAACACCGCTCCCATGGTGCCGCGGCCGAGTTCGCGCACCAGGACCACGTTGCCGAATTCCCGGCCGATCAGGCCACCGCTGTTTTGCGCGTTCCCTTGTGCCACATCTCACGCTTTTCGAGGCGAATCGTGAAGCGCCGATTATACCGCCGGATGGGCACCCCATACGGACCCGGGAGCCGCCCATGGCCCCCGGCCCGCTCGCAGCCAGAAACGCATCCGGCCGGGTCCGACCGCATCGCTCGACGTCGACACGCTCTCTCGACAGGCCCATGGCACGATGCGACCGAATGCGAATCAGCGACCGAGCGATTCGGGGATGCCGGTGGCGCAGGCCTCGAAACCATCGCCCGGCACGTTCTCCCTGCACCGTATCCGCCGCCCGGAACGACATCGATGAACGGCGATTGCCGAACGGGCCAGAAAAACAAATGAAACGAAACCCGCCGATTCGCGGTCTGGTATCCAATGGAGGCCGGCGCTGAAGCGCATTGGCGCGCCGACGCCGTGCAATGCGGGTGCCGGGACAGGACAATGAACTTCAAGCGGATGCTTTTTTCTAAAAACGCAAGGAATACCAATGATCTACAACAATATCCTCGAAACGATCGGGAATACGCCGGTGGTTCGACTGAATCAGCTCGGGCCGGATCACGTGGACTTGTTCGTCAAGGTGGAGTTCTTCAATCCGATGGCCTCGGTCAAGGATCGACTGGCGATCGCGATCATCGAGGACGCCGAGCGGCGCGGTGAACTCGAACCGGGACAGACCGTGGTCGAGGCGACTTCGGGCAACACCGGTATCGCGCTGGCGATGGTGTGTGCCGCCAAGGGCTATCCGTTCGTTGCGTGCATCGTCGAGACCTTTTCGGTCGAGCGACGCAAGCTGATGAAGGCGCTCGGCGCCAAGGTGATCCTGACCCCGAAGGAGGAGAAAGGCACCGGGATGGTCCGGCTGGCCGAGAAACTGGCGAAAAAGAACGGCTGGTTTCTCGCCCGGCAGTTCGAGAACGAGGCCAACCCGGCCTATCACCGCAATACCACCGGACCCGAAATCCTGCGCGCTTTCGCCGGGCGTCGGCTCGACTATTTCGTCACCGGCTGGGGCACGGGCGGCACCATGACCGGCGCCGGCGAAGTCCTGAAGCTGGCGCGCCCCGAACTCCAGGTGGTTGCGACCGAGCCCGAGGCCGCGGCGCTGATGAGCGGCAAGGAATGGGCGCCGCACAAGATCCAGGGCTGGACGCCGGATTTCCTGCCCGGGATCATGAATGTCGACATCGCCGATCGGATCATTACCGTGACCGACGAGGAGTCGCGCGACACCGCGCGCGATCTGGCGACCCGGGAGGGTATCTTCACCGGCATTTCCGGAGGCGGCACCGTCGCTGCTGCCCTGAAGGCGGCCGACGAGGCGCCGAAGGGTTCGTCGCTGCTGGCGATGATCCCGGATACCGCCGAGCGCTATCTTTCGACCTTCCTGTTCGACGGCATCAGCGAGGAAAGCGACAGCGACTGGCTGACCGAACAGGGCTTCGCCGTCGATTAGCACAGGCGCTGGAGCGTTCCGCGCTTCTCAGCGGTCTTTGACGATGCGCGTGTAGACCCAGCCGGCGAATGCGCCGGCTGCGGCCAGCAGCACGGTCCCGTCGAGTTCACGCGTGGCGCCGATCGCGGTGATCGGCAGGCTCCGGTTCATGACCGCGATCATGACCCAGATGGCGCTGAACCCGGCCAGCGTGAACAGCAGCGGGCGATGGCCGGGCAGCCAGCGCTTGAGCCACCCGGCGACCGGCCACGCGACCGCGAAGGCCAGCGCGACCAGGATCGCGTACAGCGGGGTGAACGACAGCAGATCGTGCCAGGTCGTTGCCATGCGCGCCTTCATTCCGATCCCCGCGCCCAGCGCGGAGATTTCGGCCAGGTTGAACTGGGTCTGGATCACGCTGCCGATCGCCACGGCGAGTACGACGGCGATGCCCCACCCCAGAATCATCTTTATAGCGTTCATGTCGCGATCCCTGCCTTCCGTTTGCGCGCACGCTGCAATCCCGGCGTTGCATCATCGATCGGGCTTCAGGTCGATGCTGCGGTGCCTGCGATGCCGCTTCCGAAGCGAGCCCGCGCGGCAACGCCTTGCACGCCCGACCGCCGGTGCGTTGCAGTGTAGCGGTTTCCCGCCCCGGCCCGCGACCGCGCTCGGCGCGCGAATTGTGGCAGCATGCGGGACGAGGCCAGTCCTCCCCTTATCCAACACCTGCCGGAATCGCGTAATGTGCCGATGGATCATCTTGCTGACTGCACTCCTGGCTTGCCTGCTGCCCGGTCCAGTTGCCGCAGGCGACGACCGGATCGAAACCCTCGCCGAAGGTCTGGAGCATCCGTGGTCCATCGCCTGGCTGCCCGACGGGCGCGCGCTGGTGACCGAGCGCGCCGGCAGGCTTCGGGTGATCGCCGACGAAGCGTTGCTCGACGAGCCGGTCGCCGGCGTGCCGCCGGTTTTCGCGCGCAGTCAGGGCGGTCTGTTCGAGGTACTGGTCGATCCGGAATTCGCCGCCAATCGCAGGATCTACCTTTCGTTCGCCGACGGCGGCCCGGAGGCGAACGCGACGCGAGTGGTTCGAGCCCGGCTGGACGGCATGCGGCTGATGGACATCGAAGTGCTGTTCACGGCCGAGCCGAGCAAGGACACGCCGGTGCATTACGGCGGACGCATGACGTTTCTCGCCGACGGCACGCTGGCGATCGGTCTCGGCGACGGTTTCGACGATCGGGAGCAGGCGCAGAAGCTGGATAATCACTTCGGCAAGATCGTGCGCATCGGACCCGACGGATCGATCCCCGCGGACAATCCCTTCGTCGACACGCCCGGTGCGCGAGCCGAGATCTACAGCTACGGCCACCGCAACGTCCAGGGACTGGCGTTCGATCCGGAGACCGGCATTCTCTGGTCGCATGAACACGGCCCGCGCGGCGGAGACGAGGTCAACCGGATCCAGTCCGGCGGCAACTACGGCTGGCCGGCGGCGACGCACGGCATCGACTATTCCGGCGCCCGGATCTCTCCGTTCGAGTCGCGCCCGGGCATGATCGACCCGCTGGTTGTCTGGACGCCTTCGATCGCGCCTTCGGGGCTGGCTGTCTATCGCGGCGATGCTTTCCCGGACTGGCGCGGCAGCCTGCTGGTCAGCGCGCTGGTCTCGCGCGACGTGCGCCGGATCCAGATCGATGGCGCGACGCTCGTCGAACGCGAAGCGCTGTTCGCCGGGGTCGGCGAGCGGCTGCGGGATGTCGCGGTCGGTCCGTCCGGCCGGGTCTACCTGCTGACCGATTCCGCCGAAGGCCGGGTGCTTCGGGTTGCGCCCGAATAACGCTTCGACACCCGCCACGGCGCTTCCGACCCTTCGTCGTTCGTGCCGCGAGGTGGCCCGGGTACAGGGCCAGCGCCGCTCGCGAACTCAGCCCGTTTCGGCGACGTCGGACAGCGTGCCGATCGCGCAGTCGTAGATCATGCCGTGTACCGGAATCCGGGACGGCACCATCGGGTGATTGCGGATCCTGCGGACATCGTCGATCACGGCCTGTTCCCGATCCTCGATGGTCAGCCATTTGCAGAACGCCCCGTCCACGCAGCCCGGGCCGCTTCCGTGATCATGCCAACCGTCGGCCTCCAGCGACGCGGTTTCCAGGCTCGAAGACAGCAAGCCGGCCATGGTCCGGTCGTCGAAGGTCTCCATGCCGCAGTCCGTGTGGTGAATCACGAACCACTCGCGCGTGCCGAGCAGCTTGTAGGAGATCACCAGCGAGCGGATCGCGTCGTCACTGGCGCGGCCGCCGGCATTGCGGATCACGTGCGCATCACCCTCACTCAATCCGGCAAAACCCGCCGGATCCAGGCGTGCGTCCATGCAGGTCAGGACGGCGAAACGCCGCCCCGGCGGCATCGGCAGGCGGCCCTTGTCGCCGAATTCCGCTGCGTAGCGCTCGTTTGCGTCGAGAATCTCGGTTCGGATATCGCTCATCGGGGCCTCGTCAAGGATCGGGAGAGTCCAGACGGACCGGGCGATCGGCGATCGGCTTTCAGCGCCGGGGCGATTCGATCGAACATCCGGATTCCGGTCGCGCGGCGGACTTACGCCGATGCCGGGCCGCCCCGCCCCACTGCCTTCAGCACGGTTTCCCAGGGCAGCAGCGCGTTGCGCTTGCGCGAGGGAAACGCGCCGACCGCCCGCAGCACATTGAGATCGCCGAGTTCCACGACGTCGGGCTCGTCCGGATCGCCCAGCAAGGCCTTGAAGCCTGCCGCCGATTCGGCGATACGGTCCACGTCCCGTCCCGATAGCCAGTCGGTCAGCATCGACGCCGCGGCGGTCGTGACCGCACAGGCCTCTCCCGACCAGCTGGCGTCGATAACTCGACCGGACTCGATTCGGAGCCAGACGCGAATATCGTCGCCGCACAGCGCATCCGTGCCGCGCGCGACATGCGTTGCCTCGGGCATTTCCCGATGATGCTTCGGCGCGCGGTTATGCGCCAGCAACGTGGATTGATAGAGCTTGTGCAGCGACATGGAGCGATCGGAGGAAGTCAGGGCGTCGATGTACACGATTGTCGCCGGGCGCGAGCCGTCGATGAGCGTGCCGCGCTCCGGTCATCCGATGCCGATTGTACTCGCGTTGCCCGCGAAAGCCGTTTCAGGCGGCATCATCCGGGCGCGCGGCGCGCTTTTTCGATCGGATCGGCGTCGGGAATCCACAGGCGCGCTGCCGCGCCGCTGCACTGGTCCTGGGCGACGAGTTCGAACCATCCACCGTGCAGTTCGGCGATGCGGCGAACCAGCAGCAGCCCGATTCCGCT